>NZ_JBAPLU010000016.1:0-97129 GCF_037083825.1 Klenkia sesuvii | reverse complement strand
GGGCGAGGGCGGCGCGGTGGTCAGGTGGGCTTGGCGGCGACGACGGCGTCGAAGACGGTGCGCTTGGGGAGACCGGTGCGGGTGGCGACGGCCCGGATCGCGTCCTTGCGGGTCTCCCCCGCCGCCTCCTCCCGGGCCACCTCGGCGGCGAGGTCGGCTGCCGACATCGCGACCGGACCGGCGGGGGCACCGGCCACCACCAGGGTGATCTCCCCCCGTACGCCGGCCGCGGCCCACTCCGCCAGCGACCCGAGGGTGCCGCGGACGACCTCCTCGTGGGTCTTGGTGAGCTCCCGGCACACCACGGCGGCCCGGTCGGCACCCAGCTCGGCCGCGGCGTCGGACAGCGCGTCGGCCAGCCGGTGCGGGGACTCGAAGAACACCATGGTCCGGCGCTCGTCGGCGAGGGCGGCGAACCAGGTGCGCCGGCCCCGGCGGGGCAGGAAGCCCTCGAAGCTGAACCGGTCGCAGGGCAGCCCCGAGACGGCCAGCGCGGTGGTGACCGCCGACGGCCCGGGCACCGACGTCACCTCGAGGCCGGCCTCGACGGCCGCGCGCACCAAGGTGTAGCCCGGGTCGCTGACCGAGGGCATGCCCGCGTCGGTGACCAGCAGGACGGTCTGCCCGGCCTGCATCGCGCTCACCAGACCCGGCAGCCGCGACGCCTCGACCGTCTCGTGGAAGGTGACCACCCGGCCGCCCAGGGTGACCTCCAGGTCCTGCGCCAGCCGGTGCAGCCGGCGGGTGTCCTCGCAGGCCAGCACATCGGCGGTCGCCATCGCCGCGCGGAGCCGGGGGCCGACGTCACCGGGCTGGCCCAGCGGCGCGCCACCGAGCACCAGTCGTCCCGTCACGTCCGAAGCCTGCCACGGCCCCGCGCCGGTCCCGACGCGGGCGTGCGGCCGGGCGAGCGGCCGGGCGAGCGGCCGGGGAGCACGGGGGTCCGCTGGCTACCCTGGCGGCCGTGGCGGTGCTGGCTCCCCGGGTGGCGGACGACGAGGCCGCCGCTCCCGTCCGCCGCCGGGCACCACGCCGACCGGCCCGGCAGCTGACCCCGCCGCTGCCCGGCGACCGGTGGCTGTCCTGGGTCCTCACCGGCCTGCTGGGCGTGGCCACCTTCGTCAGCCGGCTCTGGGACCTCTCCTACCCGGGTGACCTGCTGTTCGACGAGGCCTACTACCCGCCCGAGGCGAACGAGGTCCTCGAGTGGGGGTACGAGTACAACCGCGGCTACACGTTCATCGTCCACCCGCCACTGGGCAAGCTGCTGATCGCCGGCGGCATCAAGGTGTTCGGGAACGACAGCCTGGGCTGGCGCTTCCCGAGCCTGGTCGCCGGCACCGTGGCGGTCGTCGTGCTGACCCGGCTGGCCCGCCGGCTCACGGGGTCGACGCTGCTGGGTCTGGTGGCGGGTCTGCTCATGGCCCTCGACGGGTTCGCCTTCACCGTGGGCCGCATCGGGCTGCTCGACGTCTTCCTGCAGGTGTTCGTGGTCTGCGCGGTGGCCTGCCTGGTGGTCGACCGCGACCAGGTGCGGGCCCGGGTCCAGGCGCACGTCCGCACCGCCACCGGCTTCGCGCTCGGCCCGCGCGGGTGGCGCATCGCGGCCGGTGTGCTGTTCGGGTGCGCCACCGGCGTGAAGTGGTCCGGGGTCTGGTTCCTGGCGTTCTTCGCCGTCCTCAGCCTGTTCTGGGACCGCGCCGCGTGGCGCGCCGCCGGGGTCGACAGCCCGACGCACACCGCGCTGCGGCGCGGCCTCCCCGGGGCCACGTGGGCGCTGGCGGTGGTACCGGTGCTCACCTACCTGGCCACCTTCACCGGCTGGTTCCGCGGTGAGAACGCACAGGGTCGGCACTGGGCCGAGCAGAACCCCGACACCGACTGGCCGTGGATCCCGGGGGCGCTGCGCTCGCTCTGGCACATGCACGGCGAATGGCTGTCCTTCCACAACGGGCTGTCCACCCCCCACCCGTGGGAGTCGGGTCCGTGGTCGTGGCTGGTGGACGGGCGCCCCATCCTGCTCTGGAACCCGCAGGGGCTCACCGACGCCGACGGCGAGCAGGTCATCCGCTACATCCTGATGGTCGGCACACCCACGCTGTGGTTCGCCTTCGCACCGGCCATGCTCTGGCTGCTGTGGCGCATCGTGGCCCGCCGCGACCCGGCCGCGACCACCGTGGCGGTGGGCATCGCAGCCGGCTGGCTCACCTGGTTCATCAACCTCGACCGCACCATGTTCATCTTCTACATGGCCCCGGTGCTGCCCTTCTTCGTGCTGGCGGTGACCCTGGCGCTGCAGGACGTGCTGGGGCGGCAGACCGGCCCCGACCGCGACCCGCCGACCCGCCGTCAGCTGGGTCTGGGCGCGGTCGCGTTCTACCTGGCCGTGGTGGCGATGACGTTCGTGTTCTTCTACCCGGTGCTCACCGGCCAGCCCCTGTCCTACGACGAGTGGGTGCAGCGCATGTGGTTCCCCTCCTGGTACTGAGGACGCCCGGCGGCTGCCCGCGTTGACCGTTGCATAGTTGAGTTGTACAACTGATGTGTGGACCTCGACCGGACCGACCTCGCCGCCCGGCTCGACGACGTCGTCGTCGGCCTGCGCCAGCTGACCGGTAGCCGCGCCGAGCTCAGCCTCACCGCGGCCGCCACGTTGGCGACCCTGCAGCGCAGCGGTCCGGCCCGGCTCACCGAGCTGGCCGTCGCCGAGGGCGTGAGCCAACCCTCGATGACCGCGCTGGTCGCGCGGCTCACCGACCAGGGTCTGGTCGCACGGTCCGCCGACCCGACCGACGGCCGGGCCGTCGTCCTCTCCCTCACCGGCGCCGGCGCCGACCTGCTCGCCCGCCGGCGCACCCAGCGGGCCGACCGGCTCGCCGGACCGCTCGGCGACCTCGACGACGACGACGTCGCACGGATCGCCGCCGCCCTGCCTGCCCTGGCCCGGCTGACCGGCGTCCCCCAGCACTGATCCCCCCAGCACCGACCCCCAGCACCGAACCCAGCACCCGGAGGTGACCTGGTGAGCGCACCCGGCGCGACCAGCGAGAAGAGCAACCTGTTCGCCCAGCCCAAGGCCGTCTACGCGGTGGCCTTCGCCTGCGTCGTCAGCTTCATGGGCATCGGGCTCGTCGACCCGATCCTGCCCGCCCTGTCCAGCCAGCTCGACGCCACACCCAGCCAGGTGACCCTGCTGTTCACCAGCTACCTGGTGGTCACCGCGGTGGCCATGCTCGGCACCAACTGGGTCTCCAGCCGGCTGGGCGCCAAGAAGACCCTCATCACCGGGCTGGCGATCATCGTGGTCTTCGCCGCCCTGGCCGGCCTGAGCGACTCGGTCGGTGGGATCGTCGGTTTCCGGGCGGGTTGGGGCCTGGGCAACGCCCTGTTCATCGCGACCTCGCTGGCGGTCATCGTCGCCAGCGCCTCCGGCGGGTTCGCCGGTGCCATCGTGCTCTACGAGGCCGCCCTGGGCCTGGGGATCGCCGCCGGGCCGCTGGTCGGGGGGCTGCTGGGCTCGATCAGCTGGCGGGGTCCGTTCTTCGGGGTGTCCGCGCTGATGGCGGTCGCGCTGGTCGCCACCGTCGTCCTGCTCGACCCCACCCCGAAGCCCGTGCGGCCCACCCCGCTGTCGGCCCCGCTCAAGGCGCTGCGGCACCGCGGGCTGCTGACCATGGCGCTCACGGCACTGCTCTACAACTGGGGCTTCTTCACCATGCTCGGCTACGCCCCGTTCCCGATGGAGCTCTCGGCCATCCAGCTGGGCTTCGTGTTCTTCGGCTGGGGCCTGCTGGTGGCGCTGTTCTCCGTCGTGGGCGCCCCGCGCCTGCAGGCCCGCTTCGGCACGGCTCGCAGCCTCTACGGCGCGCTCGGGCTCTTCGCGGTCATCCTGCTGCTCATCGGCCTGTTCACCGACACCCGCTGGGTGCTGGTGGCGTGCGTGGTCGCGGCCGGCATCCCGATCGGCATCAACAACACCCTCACCACCCAGGCGGTCATGCTGGTCAGCCCGGTCGAGCGGCCCGTCGCCTCGGCCGCCTACGGGTTCGTCCGGTTCCTCGGCGGCGGGCTGGCGCCGTTCGCGGCGGGCAAGCTCGTGGAGGCGTTCGACGTCCACGTGCCCTTCCTGCTCGGCGCGGTCACCGTGGTCCTCGCCGTCGGCGTGCTGGCCACCGGGCACCGCATGCTCGAGCAGGCCGACGCGGGGCTGGACGAGGACGGGCACCCGGCCGGGGAGCACGGCGGGCCCGAGGACGTCGCCGGCGAGGTCGCCGACGAGTTCGGCGGCGCCCCGGCCGCCATCGACGGCGAGGTCGAGGCGGAGCTCACCCGCCGCCGCTGACGTCGGTGCCCCACGTCCCCGGGTCCGCCCGGACCCGGGGACGCCCTACCGTGCCGGCATGGAGACGCGAGCACGCATCAGCACCGGGGTCGACGGCGACGTCTGGCGGGTGACCCTCGACCGACCCGAGGCCGGCAACGCGATCGACCTCGCCCTGGCCGACGCCCTGGTCACTGCGCTCGAGCAGCGCCCCGCGGACACCCGCGCCGTGCTCCTCCTGGGTGCCGGGCCCCGCTTCTGCGTGGGCGGCGACGTCGCCGGCATGGCCGCGGCCGACGACCGTCCCGGCTTCATCGGGGCACTGGCGGAGCGGTGGCACGACGCGGTGCGCGCCGTGGTCGGGTCCCCGGTCCCGGTCGTGGCCGGGGTGCAGGGCGCCGTCGCCGGGGCCGGCATCGGCCTGGTCGGCGCCTGCGACCTGGTGGTGTGCGCCCGGTCGACGAAGATCCGCCCGGCCTACGGGGCGATCGGCCTGTCGCCGGACGGCGGTACCTCGTGGGCCCTGGCCCGCACGCTGGGCGCCCCGCGCGCGCTAGACCTCATGCTGACCAACGGCACCCTCTCGGCCGCCGAGGCCCACCAGGCCGGCCTCGTCGCCCGGCTGGTCGACGACGAGGCCCTGGTGGTGGCCGCCACGGAGCTGGCCCACCAGGTCGCCGCCGGTCCCGTGCGGGCGATGGTGCGCACGCGGGGGCTGGTGCGGCGCGCGGCCACCACGACCCTGCACGCCCAGCTGGACGAGGAGGCCCGGCTGATCGTCGAGTCGGCCGGTGACGACGAGGCCACCGAGGGCATCGGCGCCTTCGTCGACAAGCGCGCGGCCGACTTCCGCACCGCGCCGTAGGAACGCGTCAGGCCGGGCCCGGGGGCCCGGCCTGACGTGACGGGTGGAGCTGAGGGGATTCGAACCCCTGGCCTTCTCATTGCGAACGAGACGCGCTACCAACTGCGCCACAGCCCCTTGCGCACGACAGCCTACCGCCTCGCCGTCGCGCGTCGGCGGAGGGTCAGCCGGTGGCGCTGCGCGGCGCGTAGGTGTCGACCTCGGCGAAGCCGATGTCGTCGTCGTCCAGGCCGACGACGGCGCTGTGCTGCCAACCGGCGGACGCCGGGGCGCCCTGCGAGGCGGCGACGACGCGGCCGGGCCGCAGCGGGTGCACCGGGGCCAGCGGAGCGCTGTGCACGGGCGCCGAGTGCGCCGCCACGGCCGGGCGGGCCGCCGGCTGCGGTGCCGGCCGTGCGGCCGGGCGGGCTGCGGGGCGCGCGGGGCGGGACGCGGCGCGGGCCTGGCGGCGGGCGGCCGTGCGGCGCTCCCGCTGGGCGGCGGCCCGGGTCACCATGAGGTAGCCGACGACGGCGAGGTCGAGCAGCACCTGGGGGGCCCACAACCACGACCGGTACGCGAGCGCGCCCACGAGCGCCAGGACGGCGAGGGCGGCCAGGCCGGCCAGCGTGCGGCGGCGCACGGCGTGGACGTCGACCACCAGCTCACCGGTGCGGTAGAGCTGCTCGCGGTCGATGGCCACCCGTTCGGTGTCGGCGTGCACCACGGGGTCGACGACGCGTCGGCGGCTCAACGTCCGCCCGGCACCCACCGCACCGGTGCGGGCCGGCGTCGCGTCGCCGCGCGTGACCACCATCGGCACGAGCACGACGAACCACAGCACGACCAGAGCGGCCAGCAGCACACCCGATCCCATCGCGAACCACCCCATCCCTGGCATCCCACGTGTGCGGCGCCGATCCCTGGCGCCACACGAGTCACACGGGTCACTCGCGGAGCACGTTAGGGCGCGCGCTCCCCCCGACGGGGGAGGCGCACCGGGACGCGCACGTGTCGTGTCGCGCCGCACCGGCGTGTCGCCGCCGTCGGCGTGTCGGTCAGGGTGGACCCGACCGTCGGAGGTGCGCGACCACCCCGGCCGGGTGGTCCTCGGCGAGCAACGCGTAGCACCTGTGGTCGCGCCAGTCGCCGTCGATGTGGAGGTACGAGCGCAGCAGTCCTTCCTCGCGGAAACCGAGTCGCTCCACCAATCGGCAGCTCCGGGCGTTCTCCGGACGTACATCGGCCTGGATCCTGTGCAGACCCACCGGCCCGAAGGCGTGGTCGCACACCAGCGCCACGGCCAGCGAGGCGACGCCCTGGCCCGCTGCGGCCCGGTCCAGCCAGTAGCCGACGTGCGCCGAGCGCATCGCCCCGCGCACGACGTTGTCCAGCGTGACCTGCCCGACCAGCCGGCCGCGGTGGCGCACCGCGAACGGCAGCGAGGACCCGGCCCGGGCCCGCCGTCCCACTGCCCGGCGCATCGCGCGGTAGACGGCCGGGGTGTGCCGTTCGGTCCAGCTGCCCGGGGACGAGGGCTCCCACGGTGCCAGCCACGCCTCGTTCTCGCGCCGCAGCGCCGACCAGGCCTGGGCGTCCCCGCGCCGCAGGGGGTGCAGCAGCACGTCGCCGTGGCGCAGCTCGACCGGCCACCCCGGGTGGAGGGCCGGGTCGGTCCAGAGTGCCGCCAGCTCAGCCGCCGAGGAGCATGGGCATGACCGTGACCAGCCCGCCGGGCGACACCTCGGTGACGTCCTCGTCGATGACGACCAGGCAGTTCGACCGCGCCGTGCGGGCCAGTGCGGCGTCGTGCCCGCTCTCGCCCCCGCCGACCGGCTCCACCACGTAGCCGCCGTCGGGGTGCCGCATGACCTGCCCGTGCAGGTACTGCCGGTACCCGAGGGGCGAGAGCAGCTGCTGGGCCGAGACCGCCTGCACGGTGCGCCGGAACAGCTGCCGCTTGCCCAGCATGAGCCGGATCGCCGGGCGCACGAACACCTCGAAGGCGACCAGCGCCGCGGCCGGCTCGCCGGGGATGCAGATGACCGGGACGCCGTCGCGCCCCAGGCGGCCGAAGGCCTGCACGGGGCCGGGGTGCATGGCCACCTGGGCGAAGGTCACCTCGCCCAGCTGCGCCAGCGCCTCCTGCACCAGGTCGAAGCCACCTCCGGCGAAGGTGCCGGCGATGAGCACGACGTCGCTGCGCAGCAGCTGGCTCTCCAGCAGCTCGACCAGCTTGCGGCGGTCCCGCGGCACGATGCCCGAGCGGTAGGCCTCGGCACCGGCGTCGCGGGCGGCCGCGGCGAGGGCGTAGCTGTTGACGTCGACCACCTGGCCCGGGCCGGGCGTCGTGCCGACGTCGACGAGCTCGTTGCCGGCGCACAGCACGGCGATGCGCGGCCGCGGGTGGACCAGCACCCGGTCCCGGCCGACGGCGGCCAGCAGGCTGATCTGGGCCGGCCCGATGGGGCTGCCCTCGGCCACGGCCGTGTCGCCGACGGCCACGTCGTCGCCGGCGTGCCGCACGTAGGTGCCCGGGACGAGCTCGGCCTGCACCCCCACGTGCACGGCCCCGCCGTCGGTCCAGACGGTCGGGACGACGACGTCGGCGCCGGTGGGCAGCATCGCCCCGGCGGTCACCCGGTGGGCCAGGCCGGGGCCGATGGCCGACGGCTCGGCCGGGCCGGCGACGCTCTCCCCGACCACGGCCAGCCCGACCGGCTGCTCCGGGGTGGCCCCCACGGTGTCGGACGCGCGGGCGGCGTAGCCGTCGAGCGCGGCCTGCTCGAAGGCGGGCAGGTCGCGGCTGCTCACCACGTGCTCGGCGCAGAGCAGGCCCTGGGCGTCCAGGACCGCGAGCTGGATGGGGTCGGGGGTGGGCGCGGCGGCCAGGATGAGGTCGAGGTGCTGCTCGACGGTGCGCACCACCGGCTCCGCGGCGGGGAACGCGTCGGTGCGCGGCTCGGCGGCGGCCACCCCGGGCAGCTGGTCGCGGTCGACCTGCACGGTCGCGTGGGTGCCGCCGATCGCCCGGGTGGGCTGGGCGCCGGCCGGCGCACCGGTCGTGAGGTCGAGCTGGGTGGTCTCCCGGGCACCCCGGAACCAGCCCCGCGTCCTGTCCTCGGTCAACCCCGCCACCGTCACCACCGCCGTCCCGGTCCTCGGGCGCGCCGGAGCGGGCACCCGACCCACGATGGTGCCCGCTGCGGGGGCGCGGTCAGGCCTGCGACGCGCCCTCCGGCGGAAGGTCACCGACGAAATCACGCAGCCAGGGCCGCAGGGCCGGGCCCAGGTCCTCCCGCTCGACGGCCAGCCGGACGACGGCCTTGAGGTAGTCGAGCTTGTCGCCGGTGTCGTAGCGGCGGCCGGAGAAGACCACGCCGTGCACCGGGACGCCCTGCTCGAGCAGCGCCAGGATCGCGTCGGTCAGCTGGATCTCCCCGCCCCGGCCGGGCGGGGTGGCCCGGATGGCGTCGAAGATCTCGGGCGCCAGCACGTAGCGGCCGATGATGGCCAGGCTGGACGGCGCCTCCTCCCGCTTCGGCTTCTCGACCATGCCGGTGATGCGCACGACGGTGTCGGCAGCGCTGTCGCCCTCGCCGGCGTCGGTCTGCGGGGCGTCCTCGACGGCCACGCAGCCGTACTTGTCGATGTTCTCCGCCCCGACGTCCAGCAGCGCGACCACGCAGCCGCCGTGCTCGGCCTGCACGGCGAGCATCTGCTCGAGCAGCAGGTCGCGGGCGTCGATGAGGTCGTCGCCGAGCAGGACGGCGAACGGCTCGTCGCCGACGAAGGAGGCGGCCTGCAGCACGGCGTGGCCCAGGCCCTTGGCCTCGCCCTGGCGGACGAAGTGCACCTGGGCGACGTCGGTGGACGCGGCGACGGCGTCGATGCGCGCCTGGTCGCCCTTCTTCTCCAGCGCCGCCTCGAGCTCGGGGGTGCGGTCGAAGAAGTCCTCGATGGCGGCCTTGCCGCGGCCGGTGACCATGAGCACCTCGCCGAGCCCGGCGCGCGCGGACTCCTCGACGATGTACTGCAGCGCCGGCCGGTCGACCACCGGCAGCAGCTCCTTGGGCACCGCCTTGGTGGCGGGCAGGAAGCGGGTCCCCATCCCGGCGACGGGGATGACGGCCTTGCGGGCGGGACGGCGGTTCGTCGGGCTCGACATGGGGGCGACCCTAGCTAGCCTGCCCCCGTGCCCGCCTCCCCCGCCCTGGTGAGCGCCAAGACGACCCTGCGCACACGGCTGCTGGCCGCCCGCGCCGGGCGCTCCCCCGCTGACCGGACGGCGGCTGCGCGTGCGGTCGCCACGCACCTGGGCCCACACCTGCGCGGCGTGGTGGCCGGCTACGTGCCGACCGCCGAGGAGCCGGGGCACGGCAGCCTGGTGGACGCCCTCGGCCCGGGTGCCCTGCTGCCGGTGGTGCCGCCGGCGGGCCGGGTGCTCGCGTGGGCCCGGGCCGCCGCGCTCGTCGAGGGCCGCTTCGGGCTGCTGGAGCCGACCGGGCCGCGGCTGCCGCCGGAGGCACTGGGCGAGGCGTCGGTGGTGGTGGTGCCGGCGCTGGCGACCGGTCGGGACGGCGGGCGCCTGGGCCGCGGGGCGGGGTTCTACGACCGCGCGCTGCGGCACGCGTCCCCGGACGCCGTCCTGGTGGGGGTGGTGTTCGACGAGGAGCTGCTGCCGACGGTCCCCACCGAACCGCACGACGTCCGCCTGCACGCGGTGGTCACCCCCTCCCGCGGCTGGCTGGACCTCGGGGTCGCCGGGCATCCCTGACGGTCGCCGGCCGTTCCACCAGCCGGCCACCGTGCAGGACGTCCGGCCACCTCACGGCCACCCCCTCAGCCGCCGCCTCAGCCGCCGCCGAGGAGGGGGACGTCGGACACCAGGCGGATGTGCGCGGCCATCGCGGTGGCCGCGGCGTCCGGGTCGCCCGCGCGGATGGCCTCGGCGATGGCCCGGTGGCCCTCCAGCGAGCGGTGCGGGCGGCCCTCCTGGGCGAGGGACTCGATGCGGGAGTCGCGGATGCGGTCGGCGATCTCGGCCATGAACCGGGCCAGCAGCGCGGAGTGCCCGGCCGCGGTGACCGCGGCGTGGAACCGCTCGTCGCCGGCCACCCCGCGCCCGCCGGACTCCACGTCGGCGGCCATGGCGGCCAGGGCGGCGTCGAGCTCGACGAGGTCGTCGTCGGTGCGTCGTCGGGCGGCGAGCGCGGCGAGCCGGACCTCCAGCGCCTCGCGCGCCTCGATGACGGCACCGAGGTCCTCGCGGCGCGCGTCGAGGGCGGCCAGCACCGACTCCGGCCGCGGTGCGGTGAGCAGCACGGTGCCGTCGCCGTGCCGGACGGCGACCACCCCGGTGACCTCCAGCGCGACCAGCGCCTGCGCGAGGGTGGCCCGGCTGACGCCGAGGGAGGCGGCCAGCTCGCGCTCGGCCGGCAGCCGGTCACCGGGACCCAGCCCCGCGGCGGCCGCCCACGTCAGCAGCTGGTGCACCACCTGCTCGTACAGCCGGTTGCGGCGCAGCGGACCCGGACCCACCGGCACCTCCTTGACGAGCACGACGTGACAGGTGCCAGACTAGACGTGGCCCAGTGGCCAGTCCACTGAGCCACCGCTGCCGACGTGCCGGCCCGGTCGGCCCCGACCCGCAGGAGTGACCGCATGACCGCAGGACCCCTGGACGGCGTGCTCGTCGTCGACCTCACCCGCGCCCTGGCCGGCCCGCACGCCGGCATGATGCTCGGCGACCTCGGCGCCCGCGTGATCAAGGTGGAGAACCCCGGCAGCGGGGACGACACCCGCGGCTGGGGCCCGCCCTTCGTCCAGCCCGAACAGGGTGACCGGGAGTCCACGTACTTCCTGTCGACGAACAAGAACAAGGAGTCGATCACCCTCGACCTCAAGTCCCCCGAGGACAAGGCGGTGCTGACCGAGCTGATCAGGCGCGCCGACGTGCTGCTGGAGAACTTCCGCCCCGGCACCCTCGCCCGGCTCGGCTTCGGCACCGACGTGCTCGCCGAGCTCAACCCGCGGCTGGTCACCCTGGCCATCAGCGGCTTCGGCCACGACGGCCCCGAGGGCGGGCGCGCCGGCTACGACCAGATCGCGCAGGGCGAGGCCGGGCTGATGTCGCTCACCGGGTCCGGGCCCGACGACCCGCAGCGGGTCGGCGTCCCGATCGGTGACCTGCTGGCCGGCATGTACGGCGCCTACGGCGTGCTGGCCGCCCTGCTCGAGCGGGAGCGCACCGGCCGCGGCCAGGTCGTGCGGACGTCGCTGCTGGCCGCCGTCGTCGGCGTGCACGCCTTCCAGGGGACGGCGTGGACCGTGGGCGGGAAGGTCGGCCACGCCCAGGGCAACCACCACCCCTCGATCGCCCCCTACGGGCTCTTCCGCTGCGCCGACGGCGGCTCGGTGCAGCTGTCGTGCGGGTCGGAGTCGCTGTGGCGCAAGCTCTGCGCCGAGTTCGACCTGGACGCCGAGGCCGACGGGTTGGCCACCAACGGCGAGCGGGTCGGCAACCGCGACCGCGTCATCGAGCTGCTGGAGACCGCCTTCGCGCAGGTCGACGCCGAGACGCTGCTGGCCCGGCTGTCCGCGGCCGGCGTCCCGGCGGGCAAGGTGCGCACCATCGACGAGGTCTACGCCTGGGACCAGACCCTCTCGCAAGGCCTGCTCGTCGACGTCGACCACCGGACGCTCGGCACGGTGCAGCTCCCCGGACCGCCGCTGCGGTTCTTCGCACCGTCGTCCGACGGCGAGACCGAGACCACCCGCCGGGAGCACACCGCTCCCCCGGTCCTGGGCGCCGACGGCGACGCGATCCGCGCGTGGCTGCAGTCGTGAGCACGCGGATGGACGCCCGCACGCTGCGGGACCTGGTGCTCGACGCCGGTTCCTGGGTGAGCTGGGACAGCCCCGTCGGGCCGCGGGAGGTCTCCGCGGAGTACGCCGCCGAGCTCGCCGCCGCGCAGGAGAAGTCGCGCCAGGACGAGGCCATCGTCACCGGCGAGGGCCGGCTGCGCGGCCGCCGGGTCGCCGTCGTCGCCGGCGAGTTCGGCTTCCTCGCCGGCTCCATCGGCGTCGCCACCGCCGAGCGGCTGATCCAGGCCATCGAGCGGGCCACCGACGAGGGCCTGCCGCTGCTGGCCGCGCCGGTCTCCGGCGGCACCCGCATGCAGGAGGGCACCGTCGCCTTCCTGCAGATGGTCGGCATCACCCAGGCCATCGCCCGGCACAAGGACGCCGGCCTGGCCTACCTCGTCTACCTGCGCTCCCCCACCTTCGGCGGCGTGCTGGCCTCGTGGGGGTCGCTGGGCCACGTCACGATCGCCGAACCCGGCGCGTCCATCGGGTTCCTCGGCCCGCGGGTCTACGAGTCCCTCTACGGCGAGAAGTTCCCCGAGGGCGTGCAGACCGCCGAGCACCTGCACGAGCGCGGGGTCATCGACGCCGTCGTGCCGCACGACCAGGTCGCCGACGTCGCCGACCGCGCGCTGCGCGTCCTCTCGGCCCGGTCCACCTGGCACCGCGGGGCGGCCATCTCCGGCCCGGTAGACGGCGACGGCACCGACGCCGACGACCCCGAGGACGGGCGCACCGCGTGGGACGTGGTCACCGCCTCGCGGCGCACCGACCGCCCCGGTGTGCGTCGGCTGCTGCGCACCGCGGCCACCGACGTCGTCGCGCTCAACGGCACCGGCGCCGGGGAGTCCGACCCCGGGCTGCTGCTGGCGCTGGCCCGCTTCGGCGGGGCGCCCTGCGTCGTGCTCGGGCAGGACCGGCGCGGTCAGTCGCTCACCGCGCCGCTCGGCCCGGCTGCGCTGCGCGAGGCCCGGCGCGGCATGCGGCTGGCCGCCGAGCTCCGGCTGCCGCTGGTCACGCTCATCGACACCCCCGGCGCGGCGCTGTCGAAGGAGGCCGAGGAGGGCGGGCTGGCCGGCGAGATCGCCCGCTGCCTGGCCGACCTGGTCACGCTCAAGGCGCCGACCATCGCCGTGCTGCTCGGCCAGGGCACCGGCGGCGGGGCGCTGGCCCTGGTGCCGGCCGACCGGGTGCTGGCGACGGCGAACGGCTGGCTGGGCCCGTTGCCCCCGGAGGGCGCGTCGGCGATCGTGCACCGCGACGTGGACCACGCCGACGTGATGGCCGCCCAGCAGGGCGTGCGCGCCACCGACCTGTGGCGCGCCGGCATCGTCGACCGGGTCGTCCCCGAGCGGCCCGACGCCGCCGACGAGCCGGTGGAGTTCTGCGAGCGGCTGGGCCGGGTGCTGGCCGAGGAGCTGGCCGGGCTGCTGGGCCGCGACGACGTCGAGCGCATGCGCAGCCGGGCCACGCGGTGGCGCCACCTGGGTCGCCGCGCCCGCTGACGCCCGCACAGGTCCGCGCTCGGGCAGGATGCCGGGCGTGGACCGACCCGGGGTGCGCCGCGTCCGGGCCGACCGCGGCGTCGATCCGCCGCCGGACGACGAGTGGCCGATGACCGTGCCGGCCGTCGCCCAGCTGTGGGCCCACGGGCTGGAGCTCGCCCCCGGCGCCACCGTGCTGGTGGGCGAGAACGGCTCGGGCAAGTCGACGCTGGTCGAGCTGCTGGCCCAGGCGCTGGGGCTCAACGCCGAGGGCGGGTCGGTCGGCGCCCGCCTGCGGACGGTGCGCACCGAGCCGGACCCGCTGCCGCTGGTGGTCGAGCGGGCACCCGGCGCGCCGCGCTGGGGCTACCTGCTGCGCGACGAGACCCTGCACGGCCTGTACGCCTACCTCGGCGACGGGTACGACCGGCTCAGCCACGGCGAGGGCTTCCTGTCGATCTTCGACGACAAGCTCCGCGGGCCCGGCATCTACCTCCTGGACGAGCCGGACGCCGCGCTGTCGTTCGCCGGCCAGCTGCGCCTGGTGGCCGGGCTGCTGCACCTGGTCGAGCAGGGCGCACAGGTCGTCGTCGCCACCCACTCACCGCTGGTGGCCGCCCTGCCCGGTGCACGGATCCTCGAGGTCGGCCCCTGGGGTCTGCGGCCGGCGCAGTGGGACGAGCTGGAGCTCACCGCGAACTGGCGCCAGTTCCTCGACCGCCCGGAGGGCTACCTGCGCCACCTCCGGTGAGGGTCAGCGCTGGCGCTGCGTGTGGTCGGGGTCCAACCGGTCCAGGACGGCGGTCAGTGCGTCGTGCAGGGCCGCCGCCTGCTCGGCGGTGAGGGCGTCGAACAACCCCTCGCGGACGGCGGCCACGTGCCCCGGCGCGACCCGGCGGACGACGTCCCACCCCGCGTCGAGCAGCACGCAGACGTTGCCCCGGCCGTCGTCGGCGGCCTTCTCCCGCCGCACCCAACCGCGTTCCTCCAGCCGGGAGACGGTGTGCGACAGCCGGCTCTGCGACTGGTTCGCCGCCCGGGCCAGCTCGCTCATCCGCTGTCGCCGGTCGGGCGTCTCGGACAGCATGGCGAGCACCACGTACGCCGCGTGGGTGATCCCGGCGTCGCGCTGCAGCTGCGCGTCGAGCACCCGGGGCAGCAGCTCGGTGACCGCCAACCAGGTGCGCCAGGTCTGCTGCTGCTGCTCGTCGAGCCAGGTCGGTGCCACGGTCGGCACCGTAGGGGGTGCCTCCTGGCCGACGCATCGGTGGTGGCGCATGATTGGCAGTCGCCGGGCCCGAGTGCCAGCCCGGCTCGCACCGACCGAGGAGTCCAGCACCGTGCCCACCTACCAGTACGCCTGCACCAACCCCGAGACCAAGCACCAGTTCGAGGTGGTCCAGTCGTTCACCGACCCGGCGGTGGAGACCTGCCCCGAGTGCGGCGCCGCGGTGCGCAAGGTCTACGGCTCGGTGGGCGTGATCTTCAAGGGGTCGGGCTTCTACCGCACCGACAGCCGCGACTCGGGGACGAAGTCGTCGTCCTCCTCCAGCGCGCCCAAGGAGTCCAGCAGCTCGTCGTCCAGCAGCGACAAGGGTTCCTCCTCGACGGCCTCCACCTCGTCGGCCTCGAGCTCGTCGTCGGCCAGCTCCTCGACGGGGTCCTCGAGCAGCTGACGTAGCACGGGCCGGGGACACCGCGCCCGTCGCCGTCCACACCGGGGAGGTCCGTCCACAGATCTCCTGCGCCCCGCCCTCCCGGGCCCGCGCCGCCGCACGATCGGCGGGTGCACCTCTCCCGCCCCCGACGTCCGCGTCACCTCGCGCACACCCTGCGCCGGGTGGCCGCCGGCGTGCTCGCCGCCGCCGCCCTGCTGCTCGCGCTGCGACCACCGCCGGCCGGACCGGCCGAGGCCGCACCGGCCAGCGCGGTCGTGGTGGCGGTGACCGACCTGCCGGCCGGGGCCGTCCTGGTGGCCGGCGACCTCAGGGCGGCGGAGTGGCCGACCGAGGTGCAGCCCGACGGCGCCGCCGTCGACCCCGCAGAGCTGGTCGGCCGTGCCCTGGCCTCCCCGGTGCGCCGGGGTGAGCCGGTGACCGACGCCCGGGTCGTGGGGCCGGGGCTCTGGTCGCAGGTGCCGGCCGGCGAGGTGGCCGCACCGGTGCGGCTGGCCGACCTGGCGGTGGCGGGGTTGCTGCGCCCCGGGGACCGCGTCGACGTGCTGGCCACCGCCGAGGGGTCGGGGACCGAGGTGGTCGCGGCCGGCGCGCTGGTGCTCGCCGTCCCGGGCCAGGCGAGCCGGCCCGACGACACCCCGACGGGCCCGGTCGCGGTGGGCCACCCCGGGGCCGGGCTGCTCGTCCTGGCCGTGCCGGCGGAGACAGCGGCCGGGTTGGCCACGGCGACGACGTCGGCCACGCTCACCGTTACCCTCGGGCCGCCCTGACCGCCCCGGGTCGGGTCCCCGTCCCTCCCGGAGGAACACAGCATGCTCAAGGGCTTCAAGGACTTCCTGCTGCGCGGCAACGTGGTCGACCTGGCCGTCGCGGTGGTCATCGGCGCGGCCTTCACCGCGGTGGTCAGCTCGTTCACCACCTCGTTCCTCGAGCCGCTCATCGGGTTGGTCGGCGGCGGTGGGGAACTGGGCGGCACCTTCCGGGTCAACGGTCAGGTGTTCACCTGGGCGGCGTTCGTCAACCAGGTCATCACCTTCGTGCTCACCGCGGCGGTCGTGTACTTCGTCGTCGTCCTGCCCATGAAGAAGATCGTCGAGCGGCGCAAGCGCGGCGAGGAGGCTGGCCCGGTCGTGCCCACCCAGGTCGAGCTCCTGGTCGAGATCCGCGACCTGCTCCGCGCCCAGCAGGGCCAGCGCCCCGGCCACGACCCGTCGGGTCCGGGTACCACCACGCTCCCCGGCCAGCTCTGATCACCGGCCGGCCACACCCCGGGCCCGTCCGTCGGCCGCAGCCCCGACGTCAGTCGCTGCCCCAGTGCGGGGGGCGGTCGGCGAGGTAGCGGGCATCGTCGTCGGCGGCCGGCCGGTCGGACCAGTCGGCGTCGGGCGTCGGCTCGACCGCGGGCTCCGGGTCGGCCGTCGAGCCCGCGCCGGTGCCCGGGGACGTCGCCCGCCGGCGGGGCCGCCTGGCCGGCGGCGCGGTGGGGGGACGGTAGGAGGTCCGGCCCACCGGTCGCAGCTCGCTGTCGTCCATGCCCGCGACGGTAGGCCCGCTCAGGCCGGCCGGCCCAGCCCGTCGAGCACCTCGGCACCGGGCAGCGCCGCCAGCACCTCCCCGGGCACCAGCAGCTTGCTGCCCCGGGTGCCCGACCCGACCACGAGCAGGTCGGTGGCGGCCACCGCGGCGTCGACCAGCACCGGCCACGCCGCCGGCAGCCCGACCGGGGTGATGCCGCCGTAGGCCATGCCGCTCTCGGCCACCGCGACGTCCTGCGGTGCGAACGACGCCTTGCGGGCGCCCAGGTGCTTGCGCACCAGCCCGTTCACGTCGGCGCGAGTGGTCGCCAGCACCAGGCAGGCGGCCAGCGTGGTCTCCCCGCCCCGGCGTGCCGCGACCACCACGCAGTTGGCCGACGCCTCCGGCGGCACGGCGTAGGCCTCCCCGAAGGCGGCGGTGTCGGCGAGCGCGTCGTCGATCTCGGCCACCCACGCCGGGCCGGTGAGCCCGGGCAGGGCCGCGGTCACCGGGGCGGCGAGCAGGTCGGTGCGGTCGGCTGCGGGGACCCAGGCGAGCGTGCCCAGCTGTGGCGCGGTCATGCCCCGATCGTGCACCCCGGTCCCGTGGGCGAGGATGGCGGGCGTGATCGGTCAGCTGCACTCGTACGTCATCGACGCGCCCGACGCGCACGCCCTGGCCACCTTCTACGCGCAGCTGCTGGGCATGGAGGTGCAGGGCGCACCCGGCGACGACTGGGTGGTGGTCACCGGGCAGGGCTACCGGCTGGCCTTCCAGCAGGCACCGGACCTGCAGCCCCCGCAGTGGCCGGACCCCAACCACCCGCAGCAGGCCCACCTCGACGTGCGGGTGGCCGACATCGACGTCGCCGAGCCCGCGGCCCTGGCGCTCGGTGCCCGGCGATTGCCCGGCGCGGGCGGGGACTTCCGGGTCTACGCCGACCCGGCCGGCCACCCCTTCTGCCTGGTCTGGGACGCTCCGCTCCCACCCCCCACCGAGGAGCCGCGATGACCGCCCCCGACCTGACGGACGGTGGCGCCTTCCTCGCCGCCACCGGCTTCGTGCCCGCGGAGATGACCGGCACGCGGGTCACCGGAGCCGTCGAGCTGGGCCCGGACCACCACACCCCCTGGGGCGTCGTGCACGGCGGGGTCTACGCGACGGTGATCGAGTCGGCCGCCAGCATCGGCGCCAGCGTCGCGGTGGCCGACCGCGGCCAGTTCGCGGTCGGGGTGAACAACCAGACCGACTTCCTGCGGCCCATGACGTCGGGGCGGCTCGACGTGCTGGCCGAGCCGGTGCAGCAGGGCCGCACCCTGCAGCTGTGGTTGGTCACCCTCACCCGCGCCGACGACGGCAAGGTGGTCGCCCGCGGCCAGGTGCGGCTGCAGAACGTCCCGCTGCCGGGCTGACCCCCAGAACTGTCGGACCCCGGTGCCACCATCACCGCACCCGACACCCAGGAGGCACCCGTGACCCTCGACCGCGAGCGCGACGACCTGCTCGGCACCCTCGCCGAGCACCGGTGGCTGCTCCGCCGCACCGCGGAGGGGCTCACCGAGGAGCAGGCCCGCCTGCGCACCGGCGCCAGCGAGCTGACCGTGGGCGGGACCATCAAGCACTGCGTGGCCCAGGAGCGGGTCTGGACCGACTTCCTGGTCCGCGGCGCCGCCGCGCACGACCTCCCCGACGGCGCGTTCGAGGCCCAGTTCGTCCTCGGTCCCGACGAGACGCTGGCCGGGGTGCTGGCCGAGATGGACGAGGTGGCCGCGGCCACCGAGGCGCTGGTGCGCTCGTTCGACGACCTCGACCCCGACATCGCCCTGCCCACTGCCCCGTGGTTCCCGCCGGGGGTGCGCTGGTCCCGCCGCAAGGTGCTGGTCCACCTGCTGGCCGAGATCGCCCAGCACTCCGGTCACGCCGACGTCGTCCGCGAGGGCATCGACGGGGCGAAGACCATGGGGTGAGTCAGACCGCCGCGGGGTCGACGACGACCCGGAACAGGGCGCGGGGGTCCTGCATCGTGGCGGGCGGCCGCACGGCCGAGCGGGGCACCACCACGTCGAACCGGGCCCGGCGGCGGTGCGGCAGCAGCTCCTTGCCGGCGTAGGCGTACTCGCCGGTGACCTCGCCGAGCAGCAGGCCGGCGCCACCGGACACCGGCACCGCCACCCGGTCTCCGGGCTGCACCTCGTCGAGGAAGGTCGCCAGCTGACGGAGGTCCTTGGCCGGGCGCTTGCCGGTCAGCTCGTGGGCCAGCGCCCGCAGCGCGGGCAGGTCCAGCCCGGTGGCGTCGACGTCCACCCCGGACTGCGTGCCCAGGCCCACCACCCCGGTGGCCAGGGCGGCGCCGAGCTCGGGGTGGGCCCGGGGCCGCACCACCCACACCGGGACGCCGTCGGGTGCGGGCCGGGGCGGCACGTCGTCGGCGGGCGGCCACACGTAGTCGAGGTCGTCGGGGTCACCGGCGAACAGCGAGCGGTAGACCGCCGGCTCCTTGCCCAGCAGCTTGGACCGGTGCGACAGGTGCAGGGCCTCGTCGCCCAGCCAGCTCGGCAGCTCGCCCGCGGCGCCGAGCTCGGCCTGGCTGCCCACCCCGGGGGCGAACTCCTCGATCTGCGCCGCGGTGGAGTCGGCGAACCCGCGGGCCACCCACTCGGCGGCCATGTCCAACCCGTAGCGCACCAGCGCCGGGGTGCGGCCGCGCCACATCACGACCGCGGGGTGCGTCGTCCAGCCGTAGTCGGGCAGCTCGAGCGCCCGGAGCACCTGCAGCGTCTCGACCCGCTGCTTGCCCAGGCGCGGGCCGTCGAGCAGTCGAGCGCTGCCGGCGAAGTCGGCCACGGGGAGGAAGGTCTGCACCGGGTCCAGTCTGGGTCAGGGGAGGTCGTCCAGCGCGGCGAGCGCGTCCTCCCAGCGGGCCCGCCGCTCGTCGTCGGTCTGCTCCCACCACGTCGGGCCCCGCTCGCCCAGCCCGGTCTTGGCCAGCTGCACGCGCGCCCGGGCGGCGGCCACCGCCGCGTCGTCCCCGCGCGCGGCCCGCACCCCGTGGCGGCCGACGCCCAGGTGGTGCAGCAACCGCTCGCGCACGTCGGCGGGCAGCTGCGGGTCCTGCGCCCGCCACCGCCGTCCGTCCACGACGACCCACCGGCCGTCCGGGGTCCGCTCGACCTCCCGGTCCGCGCGGCTCACGGGGTGGGCCCGCCCCTCACCGCACGAGCCGGGCGGTCAGGGCGGGCAGCACCCGACCCAGTGGTGCGTCGACCCGGACGTCGGCCTTGTCGTCACCGCGGGTGGGCCCGGCGTTGACGATCGCCACCGGGATGCCCTCCTTGGCCGCCCGCAGCACGAACCGGTAGCCGCTCATCACCGTCAACGACGACCCGAGCACCACCAGCGACCGCGCGCAGGTGACCAGCGAGTACGCCTGCGCGACCCGGTCGGGCGGCACGGTCTCCCCGAAGAAGACCACGTCGGGCTTGAGCGGACCGCCCCCGCACGCCAGGCACTCGACCATCACGAAGTCGTCGAGCGCCTCCTCGGGCAGCTCGACGTCACCGTCGGGGTTGACCGCCGGTTCGGCACCGCCCTCGACCGGCTCGGGCCGGAACCCCGGGTTGGCCTCGCGCAGCCGGACGTCGAGCTCGGCACGGGAGGCGACGTCGCCGCACTGCAGGCACACGGTGCGGTCGAGCCCGCCGTGCAGCTCCAGCACGTCGACGGCACCGCCGGCCTGGTGCAGCCCGTCCACGTTCTGCGTGACGATGCCCCCCACCAGGCCGGCCTGCTGCAGCGCCGCGACCGCGCGGTGGCCGTCGTTGGGCCGCGCCTCGGCGATCTGCCGCCACCCCACGTAGCTGCGCGCCCAGTACCGGTGCCGCCCGCGCGGGTCACGGGTGAAGGTCTGCCAGGTCATCGGGGTGTGCCGGCGCAGCGACCCGGTGGCCCCGCGGTAGTCGGGGATGCCCGAGTCGGTCGACAGCCCCGCGCCGGACAGCACGACCGCGTTGCCGTTGCCGACCAGCGCGGTGAGCTCGTCGAGGTCGGGGACGACGGTGGGCGGGGCGGTCACCCCACCCATGGTCCCCGGTTCAGCGCAGTTCTGCGTCGAGCCGCTCGAGCATGCCGGTGTAGGTGCGGGCCAGACCCTTGGGGGCGAAGGTGCGCTCGAAGAACCCGCCGATGCCCGAGGCGCCGTCCCACGTGGTGCGCACCCGCACGGTGGTCGCCCCGGCGCCGGCCGGGCGCGTGGTCCAGGTGGTGACCATCGAGGAGTTGGTGTCGCTCTCGACGAGGCCACCGCCGTCGGGCAGCTCGGTGACCGCGACGACCTGGTCGCGCACGCGCTTCTGGGTGGCGGCGAACTTCCAGTGCACCCGGGTGCCGGCGCCCTGGCCGCCGGACTCGACCCGGTACTCGCTGAACTGCGGTCCGGCGATGCGCTGCCGGGTGCCGGCGTAGTCGGCGAGCGCGGCCTGGACCCGCTCGGCGGGGGCGTGGACGACGTGCTCGGCGGTGGCGACGACCTGACCCATGCCGTCCAGTCTGCCCGGGCGGGTCCGGCCGGTGCGGACCCGCCCCCGGCGCGCTACTGGAGGTCCGTCACGGTCATCGCCGACGGGTCGAAGTCGCGGTGCTCGACCAGCACCATCCAGTTGCCCGAGTTGTCGCGCATGAGCGCCTCGACGCCGTAGGGCCGCTCGGCCGGGGGCTGGATGAACTCGACGCCCTTCGCGGTCAGCTCCTCGTACGTCTTCCGGCAGTCGTCGACGGCCAGGCCGATGCCGGGCAGGCCGCCCTCGGCCTGGGCGCGCTGCATCGCCGCGATGAGGTCGTCGGACAGCGGCTTGCTCGGCGTCGTCAGGTGCACCGAGAGCTCGGGCTGGCGGGGGTGGCGCACGGTGCACCACCGGAAGTCCTCGGCCAGCTGGATGTCCTCCTGCTCCTCGAAGCCCAGCACGTCGACGTAGAACGCCTTGGCCTCCGAGATGTCCTTGACCCACACGCTGACCAGCGAGATGTTCGAGATCGTCATGCCGGCGACGCTAGGGCGCGGGGTCGCCGTCCGGCTTCTCCCCGCTTGCGGTCATGCCGCGCATGAACACCCAGCAACCGGGGATGCGCGGCGCGCCGGTCGCCGCCCACCGCCGCTGGTACGCGCTCGGGGTCTCCCCCACCAGCTCGCGGAACCGGCTGGAGAACGACCCGAGGCTGGCGAACCCGACGAGATGGCAGACCTCGGTGACGGTCAGGTTCGTCGTCCGCAGGTAGTCCTGGGCGCGCTCGACCCGGCGCCGGGACAGGTGGGCGGAAGGTGAGACGCCGTAGGTGGCGGTGAACAGCCGCTGGAAGTGGAACGGGCTGAGCGCCGCGACGGCGGCCAGCTGGGCGAGGGTCAGCGGTTGGTCGTAGTGCCGGTCGGCGTGGTCGCGCGCCCGCCGCAGGTGCTGCAGGACGTCGTCGTGCGCCCGCATCTCAGCCCCCTCGGCTGTTGATCATGCAGATCGGCAACGCCGGCACGCCGTGCGCCCGCGCGGCGCCGTTGCGGATCTGCAAGATCAACGGAGTTCGGTGACGGCGGCGCGGGCATGGCGGGCGATCTGGAGCTCCTCGTTCGTCGGGACCACCAGCACCGGGACCGCCGCGCCGTCGGGGCTGATCGCCCGGGCTCCGCGCTCCCTCGCCGCGTTGCGCGCGGGGTCCAGCCGCAGCCCGAGGTGGCCGAGGCCGTCGACGACCCGTGCCCGCACCTCGGCGCTGTTCTCCCCCACACCGGCGGTGAACACCAGCGCGTCGAGGCCGCCGAGGTGGGCGAGGTAGGCACCGACGTAGCCGCGGATGCGGTGCGCGTAGACGTCCAGCGCCAGCACGGCCCGCTCGTCCCCCCGGGAGGCCGCGGCCTCGACGTCGCGCACGTCGCCGCTGCCGGTCAGCCCGGCCAGGCCGCTGCGCCGGTTGAGCAGGGTGTCCACCTCGTCGACCGACAGGCCGGTGCGCAGCAGGTGGAGCACGGCACCCGGGTCGAGGTCCCCGCCCCGGGTGCCCATGACCAGCCCCTGGAGCGGGGTGAGGCCCATCGACGTCGCGATCGACCGGCCCCCGGACACCGCGCACGCGGAGGCGCCGTTGCCCAGGTGCAGCACCACGAACCGGCCCGCCCGGCCCAGGAACTCCGCAGCCGCCTGCGAGACGTACTCGTGCGAGGTGCCGTGGAAGCCGTACCGCCGGATACCGCGCTCGGCGGCCAGGTCGGCGTCGATCGCGTACGTGCTGGCCTCGGGCGGGAGGGTGGCGTGGAAGGCGGTGTCGAACACGGCGACCTGCGGCACCCCGGGGAACGCCTGCCGAGCGGCCCGCACACCGAGCAGCCCCGGCGGGTTGTGCAGCGGCGCCAGCGCGGCCAGCTCCTCGACCGCGGCCTCCACCTCGTCGTCCACGACCACCGGCGCGCTGAACCGGGCGCCGCCGTGCACCAGGCGGTGGCCCACGACGTCGGGCGTGAGCTCGAGACCGGCAGACGCGCAGGTGCGCATCATCAGCGCCAGCGCCGCGGTGTGGTCGGGGACGTCGGCCTCGGCCGTCACCTCGCCGTCCGGCCCGCGGTGCCGGATCGAGCCGGCACCGCCGATCCGCTCGACCAGACCCGAGCCGAGCACCTGCTCCTCGTCGTCCAGCAGCTGGTACTTCAGCGACGACGACCCGCTGTTGACCACCAGCACGGTGCTCACGCGCCGGCCGCCTGCACCGCCGTGAGGGCGATGGTGTTGACGATGTCGCGCACCGTGGCTCCCCGGGACAGGTCGTTGACCGGCTTGTTCAGGCCCTGCAGCACCGGGCCCATCGCCACGGCGCCGGCCGAGCGCTGCACCGCCTTGTACGTGTTGTTGCCGGTGTTGAGGTCGGGGAAGACGAACACGGTCGCCCGCCCCGCGACCGCCGACCCGGGCATCTTCGACGAGCCGACGTCGGGGTCGGCGGCGGCGTCGTACTGCATCGGACCGTCGACCACGAGCTCGGGCGCCCGCTCGCGCACCAGCCGGGTCGCCTCGCGCACCTTGTCCACGTCGGCACCCGAGCCCGAGTCGCCGGTGGAGTACGACAGCATCGCCACCCGCGGCTCGATGCCGAACTGCGCCGCGGTGGCCGCCGAGGAGATGGCGATGTCGGCCAGCTGCGCGGCGTCGGGCAGCGGGTTGACCGCGCAGTCGCCGTAGACCAGCACCCGGTCGGCGAGCGCCATGAGGAAGACGCTGGACACCACCGAGACGCCCGGCCGGGTGCGGATGATCTCGAAGGCCGGGCGGATCGTGTGCGCCGTGGTGTGCGCGGCGCCGGAGACCATGCCGTCGACCAGGCCGAGCTGCACCATCAGCGTGCCGAAGTACGAGACGTCCGGGACGACGTCGTACGCGGCCTCCGCCGTGACCCCGCGGTGCGCCCGCAGCGCGGCGTACTCGGTCGCGAACCGGGTGCGCAGGTCGTGGTCGAACGGGCTCACCACGTGCGCGCCGGCGATGTCCAGGCCCAGCTCGGAGGCCCGCCCGCGCACCTTCGCCTCGTCGCCGAGGATGGTGAGCCCGGCGATGCGGCGGGCCAGGACGGTGGCCGCGGCGCGCAGGATGCGGTCGTCGTCCCCCTCGGGCAGCACCACGTGCTTGTCCGCGGCGCGCGCCCGCTCGGTGAGCAGGTGCTCGAACATCAGCGGCGTGACCACGGTCGAGGGGCCCACGTCGAGGCTGTCGAGCAGCCGGCGGGTGTCGACCGCCTCGTCGAACATCGCGATCGACGTCTCGGTCTTGCGCGGGGAGTCCGACGCGATGAGGCCGCGGGTGTGGATGACCCGGGCGGTGGTGTCGAAGGTGCCCAGCGACGTGCGCACGATCGGCAGCGAGCTGCCCAGGCCGGCGATCAGCTGCAGCACCGGCTCGGGCAGGTCGATGCCGCCGTTGAGCAGGATGCCGGTCGGCGAGGGGTAGGTGCCCGATGCGTGCGCGGTCATCACCGCCAGGACGACGTCGGGCCGGTCCCCGGGGACGACGACCACCGACCCCTCCAGCAGCCGCGGCAGCACGTTGACCATCGACATCGCGGCCACCACGACACCCATGGCCTCGCGCTGCATCAGCTCGGGGTCACCGGCGACCAGCTCGCCGCCGACCGCCTCGGCCACGGTGGCGAAGGTGGGCGCGATGAGGAACGGCTCCTCGGGGATGGCCCAGACCGGGCGGTCGGTGACCGCCTGCACGGCCGCGACGCCGTCCTCCAGGGTGGCGGGGTCGGCCCGGTTGAGCACGACGGCGACCACCCCGGCGTGCTCGGCGGCCAGCTCGCGCAGGGCGGGCTCGGCGACGGCGGCCAGCGCCTGCGGGGTGCGGGCGGGGGCCTGGCCCAGCTGCTCGGCACCGGCGGGGTCGCGGCCGCCGAGAACCAGGACGACGGGGGTGCCGAGGTTGGCGGCGGTGCGGGCGTTGAACGACAGCTCGGTCGGCGAGCTGACGTCGGTGAAGTCCGACCCGACCACCACGACGGCGTCGCAGCGGGCCTCGACGGCCTTGTAGCGCTCGACGATGCGGGCCAGGGCTGCGTCGCCGTCGGCGTGCACGTCGTCGTAGGTCACCCCGATGGCCTCGTCGAAGCCGACCTCGGCGGTGGTGCGCTCCAGCAGCGTGGCCAGCACCGGGTCGGAGGTGCCGCGGGCGACCGGCCGGAAGACCCCGACCCGGCCGACCTCGCGGGTGAGGGTGGTGAGCAGTCCCAACGCCACGACCGACTTGCCCGAGTGGCCCTCGACGGAGGCGACGTACACGCTGCGGGCCAGGGGGGACTCCTCGGGCTGGGCCACGGCAGTCGGCGCCGCGGGCTACGGGTCGCTGTCCCCGGGAACGTAGCCGACCCGCACCCACCCGGCCCGGTGGGCCGCCCCCGGCCCGGTCAGTCGGGCCGGACCAGCCGGGTCTCGTAGGCCAGCACGGCGGCCTGGGTGCGGTCGCGCAGGCCGAGCTTGCCGAGGATCCGCCCGACGTGGGTCTTCACGGTGAGCTCGGACAGCACCAGCTCGGTGGCGATCTCGGCGTTGGACCGGCCGCCGGCGACCTGCACCAGCACCTCGCGCTCGCGGTCGGTGAGGACGTCGAGCCGGGTGTCGCGCGCACCGGGAGCCGGCAGCTGACCGGCGAAGGTGTCCAGCAGCCGGCGGGTGATGCGCGGCGAGACCACGGCGTCGCCGGCCGCGACCGTGCGGATGGCCGCCAGCAGGTCACCCGGCTCGGTGTTCTTCAGCAGGAACCCGCTGGCGCCCGCCCGCAGGGCGGCGAAGGCGTGCTCGTCGAGGTCGAAGGTGGTGAGCACGAGCACCCGGCTGGGCAGCCCGGCGGCGACGATCTGCGCGGTGGCGGCGACCCCGTCGAGCACGGGCATGCGCACGTCCATCACCACGACGTCGGGCCGCAGCTCGCGGGCCAGCGCCACCGCGGCGGCGCCGTCCCCCGCCTGGCCGACGACCTCCAGGTCGGGCTGGCTGTCGAGCACCATGCCGAACCCGACACGCACGAGGGGTTCGTCGTCGACCAGCAGCACGGTGGTCATGCCGGCACCTGCGCGCCCAGCGGCAGCGTGCCGTGCACGCGCCACCCGTCGCCACCCCTGTCCGGCCCGGTCTCGACCGCGCCGCCCCAGGCGCCGAACCGCTCGCGCATGCCGACCAGGCCGTGGCCGGGTGGCCGGTCGGGGTCGCGCGGCCGGCCACCGCGGCCGTCGTCGACGACCTCGACCTCGAGCGCGTCGGCGCCCCACCGCAGCGCCACCCGGGCCGCGCGGGCGCCGTCGGCGTGGGTGAGCGTGTTGGTCAGCGCCTCCTGCACCAGCCGGTGCACGGCCAGCTGCGCGGTCGCCGGCAGCGGTGCAGGCGTGCCGGCGACCGTGAGGGTGACCGCGAGCCCGGCGGCGCGCACCTGCTCGAGGAGCTGGTCGAGCTGGTCCAGGCCGGGTGCCGGGGCGTCCTGACCGGGCTCGTCCCCGGCGCGCAGCACCCCGAGCAGGCGGTGCATCTCGGCGATCGCCTCGCGGCCGGTGGCGGCCACCTGCGCCATCGCGCCGCGGGCCCGTTCGGGGTCGGTGGCCAGGGTGTAGCCGGCGCCGTCGGCGAGCGCGGTCATGACCGAGACGTTGTGCGCCACGACGTCGTGCACCTCGCGGGCGATGCGGGTGCGCTCCTCGGCCACCGCGGCGCGGGCCCCGGCGTCCCGCTCCCGCTCGGCCCGCACGGCCCGCTCCTCCAACGCGACGAGCAGCGAGCGCCGGGTGCGCCGGTTGCGCCCGACGACGACGGCCACCACGGTCGCCGCGGTGAGCGGGACCACGGCCTCGCCACCGGGCCGGCCGAGCAGCGCCAGCACCACGAGGGTGACCGGCACGAGGACGACGACCGCGGTGGCCGCCACCACCTCCCGCACCGGCCGGCGGTCGGCCACCCACGCGAGCAACCAGAACAGCACCGCACCGGCGGGCAGCAACCGCTGCGGCGTGAGCCCGTGCCCCACCCACCAGGCCGCGAGCAGGGCCGCGGCGACCAGGAGGGCCGGCAGGGGGGCGCGGCGGCGCGCCAGGGCGGTCGCCACCAGCCCGACCGAGACCACCGCCGCGCCGCCGTCGAGCCCGCCGAGCCGCACCAGCGGCCCCAGCGAGAGGACCGCGAGGACGACGACCGGCGCGACCAGGCGCACGCGGGCCGACACCGTCATGCCGGTCATCGTCCCCGCTCAGGCGTCGCGGGTGCGCAGCCGCCACACCGCGGCGGCCAACCCGAGGGCCACGTACCCCACCAGGACGGCGAAACCGTTCCACGGCGCGAACTGGTCGGCGGTGGTGGTCAACCGCAGCAGGCTGCCCCCGGCGGAGCTGGGCAGCCAGCGGACGACGTCGGGACCCCAGTCGGCCGGCAGCAGCCCGCCGAGCACCGGCAGCAGGAACACGAACCCGAACAGCGTGGCGACCGCGCCGGCCGTGGAGCGCAGCAACCAGCCCAGCGCCGAGCCGAGCAACGTGATCGCGGTGAGGTAGAGCGCCGTCCCGAGGACGACCCGCAGGACGCCGTCCTCCCCCAGCCCGGGCATGCCGTCGACGACGGCCGACCCGACTGCGTAGGAGACCAGCGCGGCGACCGTGGCGGTGACCAGCACCAGGGCACCGAGGACGGCGGCCTTGGCGGCGACCACCGGCCACCGGCGCGGGGCGGCGGCGAAGGTGGTGCGGATGGTCCCGGAGGCGTACTCGCCGGTGACCAGCAGGACGCCGAGCACCCCGAGGGCGAGCTGGGCCAGGTTGTAGCCGGCCAGGGCGAGGGTCAGCGGCTGGGCGAAGTCGACGCCGGGGGGCCCGCCGCCGTTGCCGCTCGGGCCGCCGGTGTCGGCGGTGCTGGTGAACAGGAGGCCGAGCAGCACCATGCCGACCAGCGACCCACCGAGCACGTACCAGGTGGAGCGCAGCGAGCGGGCCTTGACCCACTCGCCGCGAAGCAGGCCGGCGGCCGACGACGACGTGCGCACGGGTGCTCCCTGGGTGGTGGTCATGCTGGCTGCTCCTCGGTGCGGTACTCGCGGTCGTCGGCGGTGAGCGCCATGAACGCCTCCTCCAGCGACGCCTGGACGGCGGTCAGCTCGTGCAGGGCGATGCCGGCCTGGGCGGCCCGGTCGCCCACGACCTCCGCCGGGACGCCGCGCACGAGCAGCACCCCGGTCTCGGCGGACTCGACGGTGACGTCGGGCCCGGCCAGCAGGGCGGCCAGCTCGGCGGCCCGCGGGCTGCGCACCCGGACGCCGTCCCCACCCGCGCGGCGCAGGAACTCGGCGGTGGGCACGTCGGCGACCAGCCGACCGCGGCCCAGGACCACCAGGTGGTCGGCGGTCACGGCCATCTCGGCCATGAGGTGGGAGGAGAAGAAGACGGTGCGCCCCTCGGCGGCCAGCCGGCGGGCCAGCGTGCGGATCCAGAGGACGCCGTCGGGGTCCAGGCCGTTGACCGGCTCGTCGAGGACGACGGTGGCCGGGTCGCCGAGCAGCGCGGTGGCGACGCCCAGCCGCTGGCCCATGCCGAGGGAGAACCCGCCGACCCGCTTGCCGGCGACGGCGGTGAGCCCGGCCAGCTCCAGCACGGTGTCGACCCGGCTGCTCGGCAGGCCGGCGGTGGCGGCAAGGGCCTGCAGGTGCGCGCGGGCGGTGCGGCCGGGGTGCAGGGCGCGGGCCTCCAGCAGCGCGCCGACCTGCCGCAGCGGGTCGCGGTGCTCGGCGTAGGGCTTGCCGTTCACCAGGGCGGAGCCGGCGGTCGGCCGGTCCAGGCCCAGCACCATCCGCATGGTGGTGGACTTCCCGGCGCCGTTGGGGCCGAGGAACCCGGTGACGACACCCGGCCGCACGGTCACGGTCACGTCGTCGACGGCGAGGCGCTCGCCGTAGCGCTTGGTCAACCCGCGCAGTTCGATCATGCCGTCCAGCGTGCTGAGCGGACGTCCCGTGGTCGTCGCCCCAGCGGCGTCACCTGCGTGGGCCCGCCTACGCCTGGCGGCGTACGTCCGACTGCGCAGTCCCGGTCGCCGCGCCGCCCCGCCGTTCGCAGCGCAACTGCTCGTCCGCAGGCTGGGAGCCCATGACCCGGTTGCCACCGCTCGTAGCGTGCTGGGCATGAAGATCGCCGAGGCGCTGTCGCTGCGCACCGACGCCCGCCGCCGGGTGGACCAGCTGCGCGCCCGGATCACGGCCAACGCCCGCTACCAGGAGGGCGAGGAGCCCACCGAGAGCTCGGCGGACCTGCTGGTGGAGGCCGAGCGGGCGCTCGACGAGCTCCAGTCGTGGATCGGCCGGATCAACCGCACCAACGCCGCCGTCGACCTCGGTGCCGACGGCACGATGACCGATGCGCTGGCCCGCCGCGACGTCCTGCGGCTACGGCACGCCCTGCTGACCTCGTCGGCCGACGCCGCCGCGGGCACCGGTTTCCGGCAGCTGCGCAGCGAGCTGCGCCACCTCACCTCGCTGCCGGTGCGCGAGCTGCGGTCGCGCGCCGACGACGTCGCCCGGGAGCTGCGGGAGCTCGACGTCCGGATCCAGCAGGCGAACTGGACGCACGAGCTGATGGACTGAGCACGGCCGCCGCGGGAGTCGGTAGCCGCAGGAGGGCGGACACGGACCCGAGGACCGGCGGGCAACCCGGTCCATGTCTGGTGGGTGGAGGGCAGCCCCGGGGTTCGACTCCCCGACGCACGACGCAGCCCCGAACCGCGCACCGGTGACGGCGCAGCCAGCACGCATCACCACCACGTGTCGACTCCAGCGGTGAGGGTGGGTCCGGGGACCTCCCGCGGCGGTGCGGTCTCCACCCTGGGGTGGAGACCGGATGGGCCCGGCGGCCGATGTGCGGGGACCCCGCGATCACCAGACTCGTGGGCATGGAGAACGTGTCGCACGGACCGGAGATCGCCCGGGTGCTGCGCCAGCTGCGGCTGGCGGTCTTCCGCGGGGACGTCGAGGTCGACGCCGCCCGGCTGGACTCCTGGCCCCCCGGCGCCCGGTTGGCGCTGGACCAGTGCGCCCGTCGGGCGCGGGCCCGCGGGCACCGCTTCGTCGTGCGCGAGCCCGTCGCCGCCTGAGCCTCAGTGCGGGTTGCGCCGGCGCTCGACCGCCGGCGGCGTGGGCGGCGGGTTCAGCGGGCGCAGGTACCGGGCGTCGACCCAGGCGTGCACGATGTTCTGCTCGAAGTAGCCGGGCACCGAGTAGGCCACCCGGCCCCACCAGGTGCCGTGGTCGTCCTGCCGCCACCCCAGCAGGACGGCGGGGAACGGGTCGACCTGGTGCGGCATACCGGTGACCCAGCAGTGCCGCGGGCGGGGGTCGGGGCGCTCCTGCATCCCGGGTGCCGCCATGACGGCAAGCATGGCAGATCGTCCGAACACGTGTTCGATCGGCGGGTACGGTGGTGCCCCCGGCAGGATTCGAACCTGCGGCACACGGTTTAGGAAACCGATGCTCTATCCCCTGAGCTACGGGGGCCCGGGTCGGTGACGAGGCTAGCTGGCCCGCCCACGGGATCCGGCACCACGTCGGCCACACGACGCGCCGGGGAGGAGCTGGACGGGAACCCCCGGACGAGGAAGATCGTGGAAGAAGGCAGAGCAGAAGCGGAACGAACCGGTTACCTTGTCTGTCCGGAGTCGAACGATGGCTCCACGTCCCGGCACCGGAGCCGGGCAGGAGGTGGAAGCAGCACGATGAGCAGCACGCAGCAGGTGCACGTCGAGGACGCCCCCACCCGGGGACGCTTCGAGATCTCCGTCGACGGCACCGTCGTCGGCAGCGCGACCTACCACGTCGAGGACGACGTGATGACCCTCCCGCACACCGAGGTGTCCCCCGCCGTCGCCGGCCGGGGCCTGGGCACCGTCCTGGTGGCCGCCGTCCTGGCCGCCGCCCGCGAGCGGCACCTGTCGGTTCTGCCCTACTGCTCGTTCGTGCGGCACTACCTGCAGCAGCACCCCGCCGACCACGACCTGGTCCGGCCGGACGACCGCCCGCACTTCGGGCTGCCGCTCACCGCGCACTGATCGCGCACAATCCGTAGGTTCGGGCGGTGCCGACCGCCATCCACTGGTTCCGCCGTGACCTGCGCCTGGGCGACAACCCCGCGCTGATCGCCGCCCGCGAGGCCGGTGACGTGCTGCCGCTGTTCGTCCTGGACCCCGCCATCTGGGAGAAGTCCGGCAACCCGCGCAAGCACTTCCTGGCCGGCTGCCTGGCCGAGCTGCACGAGGCCACCGACGGCCACCTGGTCGTGCGGCACGGCAAGCCCGAGGACGTCGTCCCCGCGCTGGCCGAGGAGGTCGGTGCGGCGTCGGTGCACGTCGCCGGGGACACCGGACCCTACGGACGGCGCCGCGACGCCGCGGTGGAGAAGGCGCTGGGCGACGTCGAGCTGGTGCGCACCGGCTCCCCCTACGCCGTCGCGCCGGGCACGATCACCAAGGACGACGGCACCCCGTTCAAGGTGTTCACCCCCTTCTCCCGGCGCTGGCGCGACCACGGGTGGCACGACCCCGCACCCCGCCCCCGGACGGTGACCTGGACCCGCGCGGACGGCGAGGACCTGCCCGAGGCCCCCGACATGGGCGACACCGCAGTGCTCGAGCCGGGCGAGTCGGCGGCCCGCAAGCGGTGGGAGCAGTTCCTCGACGAGCGCATCGCCGACTACGACGACCAGCGCAACCGCCCCGACCTCGACACCACCAGCCGCATGTCGGCCCACCTGCACTTCGGCACCGTGCACCCGCGCACCCTGCTGCACGACATCGCCGAGAGCGGGCAGACGGGCACGGGCGTGGACACCTACGTCACCGAGCTGTGCTGGCGGGACTTCTACGCCGACGTGCTGTGGCACCGCCCCGAGACCGCCCGCGAGTACTACAACGACGAGCTCAAGGGCATGACGTACTCGAGCGGGAAGCACGCCGACGAGGACTTCGAGGCCTGGGCCGCCGGTCGCACGGGCTTCCCGGTCGTCGACGCCGCCATGCGCCAGCTGCTCGCCGAGGGCTGGATGCACAACCGCATGCGCATGATCACCGCCAGCTTCCTGGTCAAGGACCTGCACCAGGAATGGACCCGCGGCGCCCGGTACTTCATGCAGCACCTGGTCGACGGCGACCTGGCCAGCAACAACCACGGCTGGCAGTGGGTCGCCGGCACGGGCACCGACGCCGCGCCCTACTTCCGGGTGTTCAACCCGGTCACCCAGGGCCAGAAGTTCGACCCGGACGGCGACTACGTGCGCCGCTACGTCCCGGAGCTGCGCGGCATCGAGGGCAAGGCCGTGCACGAACCCTGGAAGGGCGACCTGCCCGAGGGCTACCCCGAGCGCATCGTGGACCACAAGCACGAGCGCGAGGTGGCGCTCGACCGCTACGCCAAGGCCCGCGGGCGCTAGCTCAGCAGCCCGCGGCGAGCAGGGCGCGCTCGCGGGAGCGGGCCGCGATGTCGGCGTCGGAGCAGAAACCGCGGCCGCTGCGCTTGAAGCACAGCAACCCGAGCAGTCGGCCGTCCTCGACGACCGCCATCCGGCGGCGTCCCTCGGCCCGGAGCTGGTCGGCGATGCCGTCGAGCCCGGCCCCGGGGGGCACGGTGCGGCCCTCGAGCCGGCCGAGCTGGTGGGCCGGGACGTCGGGGCTCGCCGTCCCGGACAGGTCCTCGCGCTCGACGACGGACAGCAACCGGGTGCCGTCGACGACCAGCAGGGCGTGCACGTGGTCGTCGGTGAACAGCGCCCGCGCCCGGGCCACGGTGGTGGCGGGCGCGCAGGTCTTGGGGAACAGCACCATGGCCTCGCCGGCCGTGCGGGCGCTCGACCCACCCGCGCAGGGGTCACCCATGGTCACCCTCCCTCCGCACTCGTCGACCCCCAGCCTGCCCGGTCGCCGCCGGTTCCGCTGCGCCGACCCGGTCACACCTCAGCCGCGGCTGCGGATCCAGTCCGGCAGGGTGCCCGAGTCCAGCATGCGCTCCCGCAGCGGGGTGACCAGCTCGACCAGCCGGTGCAGCCGCTCCTCCCCCAGGTGCGCCCAGCCCTCGACGGCGAGGAAGTCGGTGACCGTCTCGACGTCGTCGCGCAGGTCGCGGCCGGCCTGGGTGAGGCCGTCGTCGTCGACCAGCCCGCGGGCCCGCAGCCGCTCGACCCCGGCGGACCACTCCTCGTCGGTCCAGCCGCGGGTGGTGCGCACGAAGTCGGTCGACCCGGACGCCAGCCCACCGGTGACCAGCGCCTCGACCGGGTCGAGACCGGCCGACAGCAGCGCGGTGACGTGCCCGTCGCCGCGGTGCTCGCGCAGCAGCAGGCCGGCGTGCCACAGCTGCATGAGGGCGTCTTCGGGCCACTCGACCGCCGACCACGCGGCGTACAGCGGCCGACCGGCCGGGGTGAGCCCGGCGCACGCCTCGCGGGCCAGCTCGACGGCCTCGGCGACGTCGGGCTCGCCGAGCACGTCGTGCAGCCGGGTGGCGACGCCCTCGCGGCGGGCGGCGGCCCACTCGGCGGGCGGGGCGGCGTCCCACACGGCCGGGACGGCGGCGCGCACCAGCTGCGGGGCGAAGACGTAGAACGTGGAGACGACCAGCTCGGGCGCGCACGGGCCGAACGCCGAGGCCCGGGCCGCGAAGTACCCGGCGCGGGTGGCCAGGACGTCGAAGCGGTCGTACGCGGCGGCCACCTCGGGGGCGAAGAAGCCCGTGACGTGCAGGGTCTCCAGCGTGCCCCACGCGCGGCGGGCCAGGGCAGGGGTGACGGTCATGCGCCGATCCTGCCCCGCCGTCCGCGTGCGGGCAGGACGACTTCGCGCTGCCCGGTCGTGCACCACAGACGAGACTGCACGAGATGAATGCTTCCTTGTTCCGATGGTGGCCGGCCCCCGTCCAGGGGCCCGGGGCGAGCCTGCGAGGGCTGGGGGGGACGGGGGTCCTGACGCGTGCCTGAGGGCCACACCCTGTTCCGCCTGGCCCGTGAGCAGCACGCCGCCTTCGCCGGTCGCGAGGTGCACGTGACCAGCCCGCAGGGCCGGTTCGCCGCCGAGGCCGAGCTGGTCGACGGGCGGGTGCTGGACGAGGTCACCTCGTGGGGCAAGCACCTGTTCGCGGTCTTCGGGCCCGACGTCGTCCACGTGCACCTGGGCCTCTACGGCACGTACACCTCGGGCCGGGGCCTGCCGCCCGAACCGCGCGGCGCGCTGCGCATGCGCTGGGAGGGTCCGGGCGAGGACGGCGAGGGCGTGTGGACCGACCTGCGCGGCGCCACCGCCTGCGAGCTGCTCAGCGACGGCGAGATGCAGCTGGTGCTCGACCGGCTGGGCCCCGACCCGCTGCGGCGCTCGGACCCCGGGCGGGCCTGGGCGCGGATCAGCCGCTCGCGGGTGACCATCGGCGCACTGCTCATGGACCAGGCCGTCATCGCCGGGGTGGGCAACGTGTACCGCGCCGAGGTGCTCTTCCGGCACGGCATCTCCCCGTTCCGGGCCGGTCGCGACCTGAGCGAGGTGGAGTGGACGGCGGTCTGGGCCGACCTGGTCGTGCTGCTGCGGGCTGGGGTGAAGGCCGGGCGCATCGTCACCACCCGGCCCGAGGACCGCGCCCGCCGCCGCGGCGCGGTCACCCGCGACGACGCGCACTACGTCTACCGCCGCGCCGGCCTGCCCTGCCGGGTCTGCGGCACCCCCGTGCGCACCGAGGTGATGGTCGGCCGCAACCTGTTCTGGTGCCCGACCTGCCAAGCCGTCTGACCATCCGCCGCGACGACCTCACCGACCCCCGCGTGCGCGACCTGGTCGCGCTGCACGTCGGGTCGATGCTGGCCGACTCCCCGCCGGGCACCTCCTACGCGCTGGACCTCACCGGCCTGACCGGCCCGGGCATGACGGTCTGGACGGCGTGGGACGGCTCCCCGGACGACGGCGCCCTGGCCGGCATGGTGGCGCTGTCGTGCACCGGTGAGCTGAAGTCGATGCGCACCCACCCCGACCACCTGCGCCGGGGCGTGGCCGCCGCGCTGCTCGCGCACGCCCTGGACCACGCCCGGGCGCAGGGCCTGCACCGGGTGGTGCTGGAGACCGGCACCGCGCCGCCGTTCGACCCGGCCGTCGCGCTCTACCGGCGGCACGGCTTCGTCGACCGCGGGCCGTTCGGCGACTACGTGGCCGGCCCGGACAACCAGTTCCTGCAGCTCGTGCTCTAGCCGATCGCGCCCTTGGTGGCGTCCCCGGCGGGTACCGCCTGCAGCACGTGCACCTGCAGCGGCTCGGCCAGGTCGTCCTTCACGCCCTCGCTGAGCTGGTTGAAGGTGTCACCGGCGCCGTGCGCCTCCAGTGCCGCGCCGTCGCGCCAGCGCTCGACCATGACCAGCACCTCCTGGCCGGCGTGCAGCGCGTAGAGCTCGCAGCCGTCCTCCTCGTGGACGGCGGGGATGGCCTGCTCGAACGCCTCGCGGACGGCGTCCATGCGGTCGGGCTTGGGGGTGATGGTGGCGACGACGGTGATCGGCATGCTGCCGGTGGTGCCCCGCGCCGCGGCGTCTCACCCCTCCTCTGGTGCCGGGGCGGCCGGTCGGGCATCGTGCGCCCATGGAGCGACCGTTGCGGGTGGCCGTCGTCGGTGCGGGCCCGGCCGGGATCTACGCCGCGGAGGCGCTGGCGGGCCAGGACGACGTCCCGGTGGCCGTCGACCTGCTCGACCGGTTGCCGACGCCCTTCGGGCTGGTGCGGCACGGCATCGCCCCCGACCACCTGAAGATGCGGGCGCTGGCCGACACGCTGCGGCACACCCTCGACCACCCGGGCGTGCGGTTCGTCGGCGACGTCGAGGTGGGGCGCGACCTCTCGGTGGCCGACCTGCGCGCGCACGCCGACGCGGTGGTGTTCACCCACGGCGCCTCGGGCGCGCGCCGGCTGGGCATCGACGGCGAGGACCTGCCCGGCAGCCTCGCCGCCACCGACGTCGTCGCCTGGTACACCGGCCACCCGGACGCCGACCGCGCGCGGGTCGAGGCCGCGCTGGCCACCGCGCGCGACGTCGTCCTGGTCGGGGTGGGCAACGTGGCCCTCGACGTCGCCCGGGTGCTGGCCCGCTGCCCGGCCGAGCTGGAGCAGACCGACATGCCCCAGCACGTGCTCGACGTCCTGGCCGCCGCACCGGTCGAGCGGGTCACGCTGCTGGGTCGGCGCGGCCCGGCGCAGGCCACCTTCACCACCCAGGAGCTGCGCGAGCTGGGCCACCTGTCGGCGGCGGTCGCGCTCACCGACCCCGAGGGGCTCGACGAGGAGTCCGAGGTGCGGGCCGTTGCCCGCAACCTGGCCGCGCTGCGGGAGTTCGCCGCCCACGTGCCCGAGCCGGGGAAGGCCGTCGTGCGGCTGCGGTTCTTCACCCGGCCGGTGCGGATCACCGGTGCCGACCGGGTGACCGGGGTGGTGGTCGAGCGGGTGTCGGTGGACGCCGCCGACCGGCTGGCCGGCACGCGCGACACCGAGGTGCTGCCGGCCGACCTGGTCGTGGCCGCGATCGGCTACCAGGGCCACGACCTGCCGGGGCTGGCCGTCGAGGGCGGCACCGTGCCGAACGACGGCGGCCGGGTGCTGCGCGACGGCGCCGTGAGCCCCGGGGAGTACGTGGCCGGGTGGATCAAGCGCGGACCCACCGGCGTGGTCGGCACCAACAAGCACGACGCACGCGAGACCGTGGCCGCCCTGCTCGCCGACGCCCTGACGCTGCCCCGGGTCGAGGGACCGGACCTGGTGGAGACCCTGCGGGCCCGGGGGTGCCGGCCGGTGCTGCTGGAGAACTGGCGGGCCATCGACGAGGCCGAGCACGCCCTGGGCGCCACCCGCGGCCGCGCCCGCACCACGATCCACGACCGCGACACCCTCCGCACCCACGCCCACGGCCCCACGGGCGCGCAGCGTTGATCAGGGGGGTGCACGGGAGTCCCTCCCCCGCCACGAGATCTGGTGGAGGGGGACGGACTCCGGTGGAGGATGTGGAGCCGTGTACGGGCCGCTGGGCGGCGCCGAGGCGGCGTCGTGGACCGGCGCGGGCGCCGTCCCGTACCCCACGGCGAGCATCGCCGAGGAGGGGTTCCAGCGCGCGGGCGGGCGGTTGCCCACGACCCCGCTGGTGGCCGTCGGGGTGTACCTCGCCTCCCTCGTCACCTGGGCCGTCGTCGTCCGCCGCGGGCGAAGGGTCGGCGTAGATCAACCCAGCTGATCGACGTCCGTCCTGGCTCACCGGCGTCGGTGATCCAGGACGGACATCGGTGAACCCAGCTGATCAACGCCGCCCCGCGGGTCAGCCGGAGTTGCGCAGGGCCGTCGCCACGCCGTTGATCGTGAGCTGGATGCAGCGGCGCACCAGTTCGTCGTCGTCCCCCTCGCGCCGGCGGCGCAGCATCTCGACCTGCAGGTGGTGCAGCGGCTCCAGGTAGGGGAAGCGGTTGCGGATCGACCGGGCCAGCGACGGGTTGTCGGCCAGCAGGTGGTCGTCGCCGGTGATCGCCAGCAGGACGGCGACGGTGCGCTCGTGCTCGGCGGTGATGACGTCGAACACCCGGTGCCGCAGGTCCTCGTCGGGCACCAGCTCGGCGTAGCGGGCGGCCAGCTCGAGGTCGGTCTTGGCCAGCACCATGCCCATGTTCGACAGCACCGTGCGGAAGAACGGCCACCGCGCGTGCAGGTCCTGCAGCTGGGCCAACCGCGCCGGGTCGTCGTCGATCCAGGACTGCAGCGCGGTACCGGTGCCGAACCAGCCGGGCAGCATGATGCGGGCCTGCGACCAGCTGAACACCCACGGGATCGCCCGCAGGTCGGTGATCTTGTCCCCGGCCTTGCGCGACGGCGGCCGCGACCCGATGTTCAGCTCGGCCAGCTCGCGGATCGGGGTGGCCGCCCGGAACCAGTCGACGAACCCCGGGGTCTCGTGCACCAGCGCGCGGTAGGCCGCCTCGGCCCGGCCGGCCAGGTCGTCGAAGAGCGCGTAGACCTCCTCCGCGTCGGACCCCAGGCCCTCCAGCGACAGCAGCGAGCTCTCCAGCGTCGCCGCGACCAGCGCCTCCAGGTTGCGGCGGGCCAGGTCGGGCTCGGCGTACTTGGCGGCGATGACCTCGCCCTGCTCGGTGATCCGCAGCTGCCCGGCGACCGACCCCGGCGGTTGCGCCCGGATGGCCTCGTAGGAGGGGCCACCACCACGACCGACGGTCCCGCCGCGGCCGTGGAACAGGCGCAGCTTGACCCCGGCCTCGCGGGCGACCTCGACCAGCGCGAGCTCGGCCCGGTACAGCGCCCAGTTGGCGGCGAGGTAACCGCCGTCCTTGTTGCTGTCGGAGTAGCCGAGCATGACCTCCTGCGTGCCGCCGCGACCGTCGACCATCGAGCGGTAGACCGGCTCGGCGAGCATCGCGGCCAGGGTCTCCCCACCGCCCTGGAGGTCACCGATGGTCTCGAACAGCGGCGCGATCATGATCGGCGAGGCCGGCAGGCCGTCGTCGGAGATCGTGACCAGGCCGACCTCCTTGAGCAGGACGGCGACCTCCAGCACGTCGGACACCGACTCGCACATGCTGATGACGTAGTTCGGGATCGCCCGCGGGCCCAGCCGGCGCACCTGCTCGGCCGCGGCGGCCAGCAGGTCCAGCTCACCACGGGCCAGGTCCGACAGCTGCGCGTCGGCGCCCACCAGCGGACGGCGCAGCCGCAGCTCGCCGGTGAGCAGCTCGCGCCGGGCGGCCTCGTCGAGCGCGGCGTAGTCCTCGCACACCCCGGCCCAGGCGAACAGCTCGGCCAGCACCTCCTCGTGCACCGAGGAGTTCTGCCGCATGTCCAGCCCCGACAGGTGGAAGCCGAACACCTCGACCGCGTCGCGCAGCCGGCGCAGCCGGTCCTCGGCCAGCGCCCCGGCGCCGTGGGTGCGCAGCGAGGCGGCCACCACGTCGAGGTCGGCGATCAGCTCGGCCGGCTCGGCGTAGGGCTCGAGCTCGACGTCGGGCAGCGGGCCGGGCACGTGGCCGAGCACGCCGAGCGCGGTGGCCGCCAGCCGCCGGTACATGCCCCGCAGCGCGCGGCGGTAGGGCTCGTCGGCGCGGAACGGGGAGTCGTCGCGGGAGGCCTCGGCGAGCGCCTCCAGCGCGTCGGTCGGGGTGACCAGGCGCTCGGACATCGACAGCTCCTCGGCCAGCGCCACGAGCTCGCCGAGGTGGTGGGCCAGCGCGGTCTCCGCGGCCCGGGTGGTGGCCCGGCGGACCGCGGCGGCGGTGACGAACGGGTTGCCGTCGCGGTCGCCGCCGATCCACGAGCCGGTGCGCAGCATCGGGGTGGGCAGCAGGTCGGCGTCGGGCCAGCGCTGGTGCAGCGCGGCCCGCAGGTCGGCGTTGATCTGCGGGACGACGGCGAACAGCGAGAGGTCGTAGTAGCGCAGCGCCTCGTCGATCTCGTCCTCGAGCCGCAGCCGCGACAGGCGCAGCAGGGCGGTCTGCCAGAGGGTGAGCACCTCGCGCCACAGGTGCGCCGACCACTGCGCCTCGTCGGGTGCGGTCTCGCGGGTCCGCATCAGCTCGGTGACCTGCCGCTGCACCTGGGAGACCGTGCGACGGCGCACCTCGGTGGGGTGCGCGGTGACCACCGGGACGACGAGGGCGTCGCCCAGCTCGCGCGCCACGTCGGCCGGGTCGAGGTGGGCCGCGTCGAGCAGCTCGAAGCTGGCGGCCAGGGTGCCCTTCTGCGGCGCGGACCCCTCGCGCCGGTGGTGCCGGCGGCGGCGCTCGTGGTGCACGTCCTCGGCGAGGTTGGCCAGCAGCGAGAAGTGGCTGAACGCCCGGATGACGTGGTTGGCGCTGCGCACGTCGAGCCCGGCCAGGGTCTGCGCCAGGCCGCTGCGCCCCACCTCCGAGCGGCGGATCCGGAAGGACTCGACCCGCGCGGCCTCGACCAGGTCGAACACCTCCTCGCCGGCCTGCTCGCGCACGACCTCGCCGAGCACCCGGCCGAGCAGCCGGATGTCCTCGCGGAGGGGGGCCTCGTCCTCGGGCCCGTCGGCCTCGGTGCGGCCCAGGTCGGCGACGTCCACGGTTGCTTCAGACACGGCGCGCATTCTGCCGACCGGGTGTGACGGTCCGGTGTCCCGGGGAGGATCGGGGCATGCAGACCCTCACCGCCACCCCCGTCCAGGGCGTCGAACCAGCCGTGCACGGCGAGGGCCCGACCTGGGACGCCGCCCGCCGCGAGCTGGTCTGGGTGGACATCGACGCCGGCCTGGTGCGCCGGGCGACGGTGTCCCCGGCGGGGGTGCTGGCCGAGGTCGGGGTGCACCGGGGCGGGGACACGGTGGGGTTCGTCGTCCCCGCCGCGGACGGCGGCTGGCTGCTCGGTGCCGACGGCGGGTTCACCCACCTGTCGGTCGACGGCGAGGCCACGGTGCTGGTCGAGCTGCCCGGCGAGGGTCCGGGCGCCGGCACCCGGATGAACGACGGCGCGGTCGACCCCGTGGGGCGGCTCCTCGGCGGCACGATGGGGTTCGACGAGCGGCCCGGCGCGGGCTCGCTGTACCGCGTCGACCTCGACGGCTCGGTGCACACCGTGCTGACCGGGCTGACCATCAGCAACGGCATCGAGTGGACCGCCGACGGCCGCACCGTCTACCTGGCCGACTCCGGGGCGGCGCAGATCCGGGCCTACGCCTACGACGTCGACGACGGCTCGTTCGGCGACGACCGGGTGTTCCTCGACCTGTCCGACGACGACGGGCCGCCCGACGGCCTGACCCTGGACGACGAGGACCACGTCTGGGTGGCGCTGTGGGGGGCGGGCCAGGTCCGCCGCTACTCCCCCGACGGCGAGCTGGTCGCCCAGGTGCAGGTGACCGCGGCCAACACCTCGAGCTGCGCGTTCGCCGGGCCGTCGCTGGACCACCTGGTCATCAGCACCTCCACGCAGGGGCTCGAGACGGTGCCGCCGGACGCCGGCCGGCTGTTCGTCGTCCGCCCCGGGGTGACCGGCCGGCCCGCCGGCGTCTACCGCGGCCCGGTCGACGCCCTCCGCCAGGCCTGACCGGCCGGGACGGTTCCGCACCGCACCGGAGCGGGTAGGCCGACCGGGATGACGACGACACCCTCCCCCCACGACCACGCCGTCGCACCGCCCACCGGCGACGCACCGCACCCGGTGTCCCGCGCCGGGGTCGGGGAGACCCTGCGGTTGGCGACGACCGCGCTGGCCCCGATGCTGGCGCAGGGCATCATCGTCCGGCGTCCGAGGCTGGTGCGGCTGGCCGACCGGCTGCAGGTCGACGACCGGGCCGTGCGCGCCCTGCAGCGCAGTCGGCAGCGGCACGGCCCGGGCCTGCTGAGGCTGCGGGTGCCCGGCCGCAGCCTGGCGCTGGTCATGTCGGCCGCCGACGCCGGTCGAGTGCTGGCCGGTGGTCCGTTCACCCCGGCCACCCGGGAGAAGAAGGCGGCGCTGCAGCACTTCCAACCGGGCGGGGTGCTGATCACCGACACCGCGCACCGCCCCGCCCGACGCCGCTGGAACGAGCACGTCCTGCAGATGGACGTGCCGCTGCACGCCCAAGCCGCGTCCGTGGCCCGCATCGCCGCCGAGGAGCTCGGCCCGCTGCGGGCCGCCGGGACCTGGGACTGGGAGAGCTTCGCCCCGGCGTGGTGGCGGGTGGTGCGCCGGCTCACCCTGGGCGACTCCGCCCGGGACGACGTGGCGTTGACCGACCTCCTGGCCGAGCTGCGCGGGCGCGGCAACTGGGCCTACCTGCGCCGCACCGACACCGCGGCCCGCGCGCGGTTGCTGGAGGGCATCGGGCGGTACCTCGAACGGGCCGAGCCGGGCAGCCTGGCGGCCACGGTCGCCGCCGCCCCGGACGACCCGGCGGTGCCGGTGGCCGACCAGGTCGCGCACTGGCTGTTCGCGTGGGACGCCGCCGGCATCGCGACCCACAGGGCGCTGGCGCTGCTCGCCGGCCACCCCGACCACGCCGCCGCCGTGGCCGCCGAGATCGGCGCCGCGGACGTCGAGCGACCCGACCTGCCCCTGCTGCGTGCCACGGTGCTGGAATCGGTGCGGCTGTGGCCGACCACCCTCGCGGTGCTGCGGGAGTCCGAGGGGCCCACCGACTGGGCCGGCACCCGGCTCCGCCCCGGCACCACCTTCGTCGTGGCGTCGTCGCTGGTGCACCGGGACGACGAGACGCTGCCCGACGCCGACCGCTTCGCCCCCCACCTCTGGGCCGACGACGTCGCCCCGGCCGGCACCAGCGCCTCGCTGTGGTCGATGGTGCCCTTCAGCGCCGGCCCGGCCCGCTGCCCCGGCCGTGACCTGGTGCTCTACACGACTGGCGTGGTGCTGGCCGCGCTCACCGGCGGGCGCCGGGTCGAGCAGGTGGCCGGCCGCCGTGCGGTCGAGGGGCAGGGCATCCCCCGCACCCTCGACCACACCGCGCTGGCCTACCGGCTCAGTTGATCGGGGATCCCCCGGTCACGCCGATGACCTCACCGGAGGTGAAGCTGGCGTCCTCGCTGGCCAGGTAGACGTAGGCACCGGCCAGCTCGGCGGGCTGGGCGGCCCGGCCGAGCAGTGCCTGCTGCCCGAACCCCTCGACCTGGTCGGCGGGCATGGTCGCCGGGATCAGCGGCGTCCAGACCGGGCCCGGGGCGACGCAGTTGACCCGCACGCCGACCTGGGCGAACTCGTCGGCCATCGACTTCGTGAGGTTGACCAGCGCGGCCTTGGTCGCGGCGTAGGCGGCCAGGTTCGGCGACGGCGTGAAGGCCTGCACCGAGCTGGTCACGACCACCGACGAGCCAGGGGCCAGCTCGGGCTTGGCGGCCTGCAGCAGCCAGAACAGTGCGTAGACGTTGGTGCGGAAGGTGCGGTCGATCTCCTCGGTGGAGAACTCCAGGACGTCGTCCACCACGTTCTGGAACGCCGCGTTGTGCACCAGCAGGTCGAGCCCACCCAGGCCCTCCACGGTCTGCGCGACCAGGCCCTTGGCGACGGTCTCGTCGGCGATGTCCCCGGGCAGCAGCACCGCTGTCCGGCCGGCCTCGCGGACCAGGCGGGCGGTCTCCTCGGCGTCGGCGTCCTCCGACAGGTAGGAGATGGCGACATCGGCGCCCTCCCGGGCGTAGGCGATCGCGACGGCGCGGCCGATGCCGGAGTCGGCGCCGGTGATGAGCGCCCGGCGACCCTCCAGCCGCCCCGAGCCGCGGTAGGACTCCTCGCCGTGGTCGGGGCGCGGGGTCAGCTCCCCGGTGCCGCCGGGGTGCTCGATCTGCAGCCCCGGGGTGTCGGTCGGGTGCTTCGTACGGGGATCGACGACAGTCACGATCCGAACGCCTCGCGCCAGGCCGGCATGAGCTCGCGCTCGGTCCACTCCAGGTAGGGCTGCTGCTGGTCGCCGCCGATCTGCACCAGCGCGAGGTGGGTGTAGCCGGCGTCGGCGTACTCCTTCGCGGCGTCGATCACGGCGCCCACGTCGTCCCCGCACGGGATCGAGCCCTCGACGTCCTCCTCGCGCACGAACGCGCTGGCGGCCTCGAAGCCCGCCGTCCCGGGCAGGTCGGCGTTGACCTTCCAGCCCAGGCCGAACCAGCGGAACAGCTCGTGCGCCCGGGTGACCGCGGCGGCCTTGTCGGTGCCGTAGCTGATCGGCATCTGGCCGACCCGGTTCTTCCCGGCCCCGCCGGCGGCCTCGAACATCTCGCCCAGCTCGGGCTTGGGCTCGGTGCCGATCATGACGTCGGCGTACTCACCGGCCAGCTCGCAGGACTTCTTCCCAGAGACCGCGATGCCGATCGGGACACCGCCCTCGGGGAGGTCCCAGATCTTGCCGCCGTCCACGTCGTAGTACTCGCCGTGGAAGGTGGTGTAGTCCTCGCCGGCCAGCAGCTCCTTGATGATCTGCACCGCCTCGGCGAACATCTCGTGCCGCACCGCCACCGGCGGCCACCCCTCCCCCACGACGTGCTCGTTGAGGTTCTCGCCGGCGCCCAGGCCCAGCGTGAACCGGCCGTCGGCCAGGATCTGCAGGGTGGCGGCCTGCTGGGCGACCACGGCCGGCCGGTACCGGATGATCGGGCAGGTCACGTAGGTCATCAGGTCGATGCGGCTGGTCGCCTGGGCGGCCGCGCCGAGGGTGACCCACGCGTTGGGCGCGTGGCCCATCGAGTCCAACCACGGGAAGAAGTGGTCGCTGCTGACCGCGAAGTCGAAACCGACCTCCTCGGCACCGACCACGTGCGAGACGAGGTCCTTCGGGCCCGCCTGCTCGGTCATCATCGTGTACCCCAGCTGCATGCTCATGGTCCCCGCGCTACCCCTCCACCGGGGCCCCCCAACCCATCAGGCGCGCTCGGCCTTCAGGGCCTCGCGGAGCTTGGTCTTGCCGCCGGTGCGCAGCAGGGCGCCGGCGTAGACCCGCCCCCCGACCCGGACGACGAGCGCGATGGCCGCCAGCATGATCGCCACCGACACCGCGATCTCCCAGCCGGCAGCCTCGCCCGCGGCCATCCGCACCGGCATCACCAGCGGGGACAGCCCCGGCACGAACGAGGTCACGGTCGCCAGCGTCGACCCCGGGTCCTGACCGGCCTGCAGCGAGACGATGAACCCGACCACCAGCAGCAGGGTGGTGGGCGTGAGCACGCTGCCGAGGTCCTCCTGGCGGCTGACCAGGGAGGCGGCCGCGGCGAACACCGACGCGTAGAAGGCGTAGCCGACCAGGAACCAGGCGATGACGGTCAGCACGGTGCCGATGAGCTGCCCGGGCACGCTGACCACGTCCAGCGCCAGTGCCCCGGTGACGCCGACGACCGCGATGAGCACCAGCTGCACCAGCCCGAGCACCCCCAGGCCGAGGATCTTGCCGGCCAGCAGCTGCCACGGCTTCATCGTCGACAGCAGCAGCTCCACGACCCGGGAGGACTTCTCCTCCACCACGCCCTGGGCCACGAACTGGCCGAAGAGGATGAGCAGGCCGTAGAGGACCACGACACCGATGAGCGCGACCACGACCGCCGGGCCGCGGGCGTCGTCGGCGGGGTCGAGCTCGGTGAGCGCGAGCTGGGGTGCCGGCTGCAGCTGGACGCCCTGCTCGGCGAGCTGGGCACCGACCGACAGCGCACTCAGCGCCGAGCGCACGATGCCGTCGTCGTCCTCGGCGGACTCGACGACGAGCTGCGGCTGGTCGCCCGTGGGGTCGAGCACCGCGGCGTCGACCTCGCCGTCCTCGACCGCCTGGCGCGCGGTGGCCTCGTCGGGGAGGTCGGTGACGGTCACCTCGGTCCCGGCCGCCTCCCCGGACTGCTTGAGCGCGGTGGTCACCGAGGGGTTGCCGTCGACCACGCCGATGGTGGTGGTCGACGTCGTCCCGCCGGCCACGAGCTGGAAGATCATCACGCCGACGACGAGCAGCACGATGACCAGCGAGCTGATGATGAAGCCCTTGTCGCGGGCCCGGGTGGTGATCTCGCGCCCGGCGACGAGCCGGACCTGCCCGAAGGTGCTCACGCTGCCGACACCGCTTCCCGGAAGAGCTCGACGAGGCCGGGTTCGCGTCGGGCGAAGTGGGTCACCGGGCCCGCGCGCAGCGCGGCGGCGAGCACCGCCTGGTCATCGGCGTCGGGGGCCAGCTCCAGCACGGTGTCCCCGCGCTGCTCGCTGACCACCCGGACGCCGGGCACCGCACCGGCCCAGCCGGGGACGGCGTCGGGGACGACGACGCGCAGCTGCCGGCCCCCCTCGCGCGCCCGCAGCTCGGGGACGGTGCCGCTGGCGACGATGCGGCCGCGGGCCAGGATGCCGACGGCGTCGCACAGCCGCTCGACCAGGTCGAGCTGGTGGCTGGAGAACACGACGGGGACGCCGGCCCGGCAGCGCTCGAGCAGCGCGTCGGCCAAGGAGTCGACGCCGACGGGGTCCAGGCCCGAGAACGGCTCGTCGAGGATCAGCACCTCGGGACCGCTGACCAGCGCGGCGGCCAGCTGCACCCGCTGCTGGTTGCCCAGGGACAGCTTCTCGACCCGCTGGTCGCGCTTGTCGGCCAGACCGAGCCGGTCGACCCACTCGTCGACGGCGCGGCCGGCGTCGGCCGCGGAGGCCCCGTGCAGCCGGGCGAAGTAGGTGAGCTGCTCGGCCACCTTCATCTTCGGGTAGAGGCCGCGCTCCTCGGGCATGTAGCCGATCCGCCGGCGGACGGCGTCGTCCAGCGGCCGGCCCTGCCAGCGCACCTCACCGGCGTCGGCCCGGGCCAGGCCCATCGCGATGCGCATCGTCGTGGTCTTGCCGGCGCCGTTGGAGCCGCAGAAGCCGAACATCTGCCCAGGCGCGACGGTGAAGGACACCCCCTGCAGCACCTGGTTGTCGCCGAATTTCTTGACCAGTCCGTCGAACTCGAGCACGCATCCTCCGAGCGATCGCGGGTACCGCACGGAACCGTATCGGGGTGGTTCGGCTACCCGTTCACCCGCGGGCGGAACCCGACTAGAGGTCCAGCAAGTTCGGCACCCTGTCACGTGAAGCCAGCCGCTGCCAGGCCACCGTGTGCCAGCTGAGGAACTCGCCAGCCACCTCAGGGTTCTTCTTCCACAGCTCCCACATGGACTCGCCGTCCTCGTCGAACTGCGAGATGAACGCACAAGCGGCGCTTCCCAGATTCTCCGCGCGATTGCACTGCTCGGCACTCAGGCCCGACGAAGCCAAGCGGTCCAGTCCCATGACGGACCGCAGGTCCTCGCCCGAGAGACCGCTCTCGGCCGCCGCCTCGAGGATCGAGACGGTGATCATCGCGCCTGCCTGTCGCATCCTGTCCAGGTCCGGGAACACCTGAGGGATGACAGCCATGCAGTCGTCCAGGTCGCCCCCCTCGTAGAACGGGCGCCCCACCATCGTGCGCGCGCTCAGTCCTGCTGTACGGCTCGCGAAGGTACGTAGGAGCCGGCTGACGGCGTCAGCATCGGCTTGACCGGCAAGCCGTCCAACCCGCGGCTGGGCGATCGACGGCGCACCAACCATGCTCGACTGTTGGGCCTGCACTATCTCGCGGAACGCGATGTCGGCGTTGTGCGCTGCAATCGCGAGCAGATGACGTTCCCGCCGCGGATCTCCGAGGCCGAACCGGAACCGGTGGACCACACTGCCCATCTCGACGGCCACCCCTACGTCGGCAAGACCGCTCACGCTTCGGTCGTAGGTGGCGGCGTGGGTGATCGAGTCGAGCGGCGCCCGCCATTGGACCTTGACCGACAACATCCCCGTCCGGATGGCGGTCACTGCGACATCGGTGATGAGGAGCACGTCGTTCTTCCCGGATCTCGCCGTGCTCCGGAGGATGTTGATGAACCGTCCGCGCTGCCGGAGGTCAGGTTCGAGAGCCTCGAGGACCTGATCCTCCTTCACGAAGGACAGGTTGTTGCGGTTGACCATCTTCCGCAGTTCCGCAGTAAACTCCTCGCGATCCATCCAGCCGCACCCCGTCGATCGGATCCAGAGCTGACCGCGCCATTGAATCCGCGGCGAACCACCCCTGGGAGTGCATGGACGTACCCCTCGTGTGCGACGCGGCCCGCCGTAGGACCCAGGTGCGTCCCCCATGGGGGGTACTGGCGGACTCGTTGACCGCCCCGGCGTGGGCGCACATCCTTCGGACCGAGACCGCGCCCACCGGCGCGACCGGGACCCCAGGAGACGCGATGACCACCGCTGGTGGCTTCACCTACGACCCCACCACCCTCTCGGCCGCCAGCCGCGACCTCGCGTCCGGGGCCGCCAGCGTGGACGCACAGCTCACGGCCATGAGCGGCCGACTGGAGCCGCTCCACCAGGGATTCCAGGGTCAGGCCGGCAGCGGCTTCCAGACGCTGTGGGCCGAGTGGCACGAGTCCGCCAAGCGGCTGAAGACCAGCCTGGACGGCCTCTCCCAGCTGCTCGCCCGCGCCTCGTCCAACGCGGCCGAGATGGAGCAGGCCAACTCCTCGATGATGCGCCAGTCCTGACCCCACGCGTCGGACCATGTCGGCCTTCACCGTCACCCCCGCCGAGCTCCACGCCGTGGCGGGGCGTCTTCGCGACCTCGCCAGCCGCATGGAGGAGGCCCGGTCGATGACCCGCCAGGTATCCGGTGGCGACTTCGGGAGCCAGCGGCTGGCCTCGGCCACCGGCGACTTCGTCGAGAAGTGCGCGTGGCAGGCGGCGAAGCTGGGCGCCTCGCTGGGCGAGGCGGCGGACCGTCTCGACCGCGCCGCTGCCGGCTACGACCAGGTGGAGACAGCGCAGCTGCGTTCGCAGCGCGCAGACGGAGCCACCTGAGGTGGACTGGTCAGCACTCGGCGGTGATCCGGCGCCGGGCTCGCCCGAATCGGTGGACCACGGCGCCACAGCACTGGCGGCGGTCGCATCGCTGGCCCGCGAGGCCGCTCGCGACCTGCGGGCCTCGAGCGGCCGGCTCGGGCCCACCACCTGGAAGGGCGAAGCCGCGGACGCCTTCCGGTCCGGCGTGCTCGAGCTGCCCGATCGGCTGTCCGACGTCGACCTCTCGTTCAGCCAGGCGTCGAGCGCTCTCACCCGGTACCGCGACGCGCTCGACCACGCACAGGCCGAGGCGCGGGGCGCCCTGCGCAACGCCCAGCAGGCCCAGTCCGACCTCGCCGCGGCTCGCACCCGGGAAGCGGCCGCCCGGGCCGCGGCCGACGCCGCGCGCCGCTCCCAGCTGTCCGCCCGCACCGAGACCACCCGGCTGGAGGCGCAGCAGGCCCTCACCGTCGATCCGACGCAGCGCACCTCCCTCCAGGGACCCATCGCCACTGCACGGGCCCGCGGGGACCGCGCAGCAGCCCAGGCGAGCTCGGCCCGGGCGGACCTGGACCGCCACGCCGGAGCGGTCCAGGCCGCCCAGGAGCAGCTCGACCGGGCCCGGGCACGGGCCGATGGACTCCGCGACCGGATCCGGTCAGCGGCTGAGGTCGCCGCCCGGGCCCTCGCCGCCGCCGAGGAACAGGGTCACCTGCCCGGCTTCCTCGAACGCGCGTACAGCGACACCAAGGCCTGGGTCGTCGAGTACGGGCCGCAGGCCGCCGAGTACCTGTCACTGGCCGCCACCGTCCTCACGTTCGCGGCCATGGTGCTCCCCTTCGCCGCCCCGGTCCTGCTCGGCGTCGCCCTGGTCGTCGGAGCCGCCTCGCTCCTCCTGACCATCGGCTCGCACGCCTGGTCCGAGGAGGGCATGACGGCCGGCGCCTGGCTGGACGTCGGGCTCTCCACGCTCGGCCTGGTGGGCACCGCGCTCGGCCTCGGGGTCGTCCTGAAGGGTGCGCAGGTGGGCCTGGGGACCGCTCGCGGGGCGGGGATGCTCACCCAGGGTGGGCTCCAGAAGTCAGCCGCCTTGGTCGGCCACCTCCAGGACGGGACGCAGATCCTCCAGGGCGGGGTCGAAGGGTATGAGGAGGACGGCGTCGCCGGAGCACTCCGGGGCAGCGCGGTCGCAGCCACGACCATCGTCGCGGGGCACGCGTTCGCGAAGGTCAGCAGCGTCGGCGTCCTCGCTGCAGTGGAACAGGCGCACCGCAACCCGGACGTGAGCGCACGCCTCACGGACATGGGTCGTAGGCTCCGGCAGGCGTCGGACGCGAGCCCGTTCGTCGTCGACGCGGACGGCACCCGGGACCTGCAGAGCCTGCTCGCCCACGGTCGCTCCGCCCCCGGCGGGTTCCTGCCCGGCAACCACACCGCCACTCCCGGCCCCGGGGCGCTCCTCGACCACGCGGTCTCCACTGACCGGCTGCACGACTTCACCGAGGACCTCGGGCACGGCGTGTACGACTTCGCCGTTGAGGGGTTCGTGGAGGACGCAGCCGCGCACCTCGCGGAGCAGGCCCTCCCACCGTCCTTCGACCAGGATGCGTTCTGGGACCAGGAGCGACGATGACCCGCTGGGGTGTCGTGTTCCCGGACGAGTGGGCGGTGATCCGCACCGGCCCACGAGGTCAGCGACAGATCGGCCAGCTCGTGGCGGCCATGCAGGGCGCGGACCCGGACGCGGTCAGGGCACTCGAGGGCCAGCTCCGTGGCATGGCCGGGCAGCTCGACGCCGCAGGGGTCGACGTGCTGGCCTCGCTCGTCCTGCCTGTGGGCGACGGGACGGCGGTCTCGGCCGTCTGCGCCGTGGCCGTCGTCGCGCTCGACGACCCGTCCCCCGACGCACTGCGACGTCTGGCCGAGTCCGGACCGCACCCCGGAGGCGCCCGGCGAACCAGCCGAACGGAGCTGCCCCTCGGGCCTGCCTCCCGCTCGGCCTCCGAGAGGTTGGCCGTCGAGCTCACCGGCGCCTCGGGCACGGCGCCGATCCAGGCCGAGGTCCGCTACGTGGTGCGCATCGACGACGGGGTCGTGCTGATCCTGCACTTCGAGACCTTGTCGGTGGCCTACCTGACCGAGCTCTCCGACGTATTCGACGCCGTGGCCGGAACCGCCCGCCTCGCCTGAGCGCCCTCACCCGGCCCACGGCACCTGGACGACCTCCCGGTCGCCGCGATGGCTGAGGAGCGCCCGGCCCGGGCCGGCCGAGAACGCGGTGTCCGACCCGATCGGGGTGCCCGTCAGCTCGCCGAAACCCGTGCGCGGGGAGAACCAGAGCCCGGCGACCCCGCGCGCTACCAGACGCCACCCGCCGTACCCACCGAGCCGGGCAGGGTCGCCGCCCAGCACGAGGCGCACCCCGGGGCTGCCCACCGCGGCCGTCAGCAGGGGCGCGTCGTCGGCCACCCGGCCCGCGTCGTCGACCAGCAGGACCGTCCCGGGTACCAGTTCGACCGCGGCGCGCGGGTCGACCACCCGCGCGTCGCCGAAACGGTGCTCGTCCTCGACGCGCCCGACCACGACCAGCGTCGGCACCCCGGAGGTGACCAGTTGCGCGGCCAGGGACACCAGGGCCCCGGTGCACCCCAAACCGGCCGGTCCGGTCACCACGAGCGGTCCCTCCAGCCGGTCGAGGTCGATCCACCGGCCGGCCAGCTCATCGCCCCCGACCCCGACCAGGACCGATCGCGGCCCTGCGCCGGCCGGGCGCCCGGCCAGCCGCAACGCGTCGGACAGATCGATGCGGGCGGGCAGGTCGTCCAGGCGGAAGGGCCTGTCCCGCACAGGTTGCGCGCAGTCCGCCGCCACCTGACCGACGACGGCGTTCTGCGCCTCGGTGCCCGGGTCCTCCGCGAGCAGGGCGATCTGGACGGCGTCGCCCGACCCGGGCCGGTGCGCACGTCCCGGCGCGATCTCGGTGGGCAGCTCGCGGTGCGGCACGCCGAAGTCGCCCATCTGGTCGCGCTGTTCGAACCGCAGGCAGAGGACCTGCTCGACAGCACCGAGGATCTTCTGCACCCCGATCCCACCGGCGACCGCGAACTGGATGCCGAGCGCCGGCCCCTCGTCCAGCAACCGCAGCAGTGTGGTCCGCGGCCCCTCCTGGTGTCCGCTGTAGGACTGGACGAGGCTGTCCCAGCCGTCCAGGACGACCAGCACCGGAGCCGGGGCCAGGGGCCGGGCCCGGCGCAGCTCGGCCCACGAGGAGACGCCGTGCTCGGCGAGCAGCGCGGACCTCCGTGCAGCCAGGCCGGCCAGGCGCTCGACCAGCCGCTCGGTCCGGTGGCGCTCGGTCCGCGTGGCGACGACGCCGCAGTGCGGTAGCCGGGCCAGCGCACGCAGCGCCGAGGACGGCGTGTGGTCGATGACGTAGACGTGCAGGTCGTCGGGCGACACCCGGCGGGCCACGGCCGTCACCAGGGTCCGCAGCGCCGTCGATCGACCCGAGCGCTGGCCGCCGACGACGGCCACGTTGCCCCCACCGATGGTCACCGTGAACGGCACCTGGGTCTGCTCCGCCGGGCGGTCCTCCAGGGCGAAGGGCACCTGCTCGGGCGCCCCGGTCGTGGCCGCCGTCAGCCGGTCCAGCAGCAACGTGGCGGGCAAGGGAGGCAACCAAGGCCGGCGGGCCCGGCGCTGGCCGGACACGGCTGCGGCCTCGTCCACGACGCCGACCAGGTCGTCGAGGTCGGTGCGCCCGTCGGGGGCGTCCTCGGCACGAGCGGCCGACCGGACGGGGACCCCGCACGCCGACCACGGCAGGACCCGGACGACGGGCGGTGCGACGTCCCCCGGGGCGCCGGACCGCACGGGGCCGCTCACCCACGCCGTCTGGATCGTGACGGCAGACCGCTCGCCCACCCGCAGGGCCGCGCGGCCCTTGGCCCGGTGCGGGAACCCGGCCGCCTCGGGTCCACCGACCAGATCCTGGCTGGTGCCGGGGTCCAGCACCCGGAGGCAGAGCCTGAGGTTGGAGTTGTCGAGGATCTGCGGCGTCACGACCCCGGCCGGCTGCTGGGTGGCGAGGACCAAGTGCACCCCGAGGGACCGGCCCACGCGGGCGACCCGCACCAGACCGTCGACGAAGTCGGGCTGGGCCGCCTTGAGCTCGGCGAACTCGTCGATGACGATGACCAACCGGCTCACCGGCGGCAGCTCCGGGAGACGCCGGCGCGCGCTGCGGTAGTCCCGGAGGCCGTCCACGTTCCCGGCCGCCTTGAACCGGGCCTTGCGCAGGTCGAGCTCGGCGGCCAGGGAGGTCAGCAGGCGGTCGGCCAGGTGCCCGCCGATGGTGAGGTCGTCGGCGTACCCGACCACGTGCGGCAACGTCGCCAACCGGCCGAAGGCCCCGCCGCCCTTGAAGTCGATGAGCAGCAACGACAGGTCCGCGGGGCCGGCCGACAGCACGAGCCCGGCCACGAGCGCACGGAGCGCCTCGCTCTTGCCCGCCCCCACGGTGCCGGCGACCAGTGCGTGGGGCCCGTCGTCCACCAGGTCGACGGAGACGGTGCGCCCGTCGTCGTCCACGCCGAGCACCGCCCGCCCCTCGGGGCCGTTCGCCCAGCGGTGCACGATGCGCCCGACGTCCCGGGTGCCGCCTCCGACCAGGTCGTCCAGGCGCACCACGTCGGGCAGCGCGCCACCTTCCCGCCCCCCGAGCGGGACCAGCGGCGCCAACGCCCGGGCGCTCCGCTCGGCCACCGCGCCCGCGACCAGGTCCACGGTGAGACCCGTGACCGGTGGGGCTCCCTTGACCTGCAGCTCGCCCGTCGAGCCGGTCGCGTCCAGGAGCAATCGCGCCGACGTCTCGGCCGGGAGACGAGAAGGGTGGGAGTCGACGGCCACCACCCGGATGCCGAGTGCGCCGCCGCCCTGCAGGAGCCCGACCACCGCCGGCCTGGTCCGCAGCGCGCCGGCGCCGTCGAGGACGACGAGCACCTCCGGCAGCAGGGTGCGCTGCACCATGCCGAACCCGGCCAGGCCGGAGCGCTGACGCACCAGGGCCGACAGTTCCTCGAGCCGCAGCTCGAGCGCCTCCGCGCCGGGCGCCACCGTGTGCACGTCGGCGCCGCGCACGTGCGGCAACCAGCGCAGCCAGGACCAGCCGTCCGCGGCGCCGTCCGACGACAGGTGGACCACGACGAGGTCCTCGGGGCTGCGCGAGACGACGACCTGGTGCACCAGCGCACGGGCGGCCGCACGGGCGTGCTCGATCGAGCCCGCGATGCCCAGCACCGGGTGCGTGCGGAGGTCGACCACCGCCGGGGTGGCGAGCAGCACCGGCGAAGGCGCCTCGGTGCCGGCGTCCTGCACGGCGATCCGCGCAGGTCGGTCGTGCGTGCCGATCCGCAGCCGCAGCGCGGTCTCGTCCCCGCCGTCCACCGACCACAGCTCGGCGGTGGGACCCGCGGCGGCCAGCGCGCACGACGCGGGGTCCAGGGTGGCCGCCCACTCGCGCTCGGCCTCCTCCCGTGCCGCCGCACGCAGCCCGTCCTCGGCCTCCCTGCGACGGGACAGGAACGACTCGTGGCGTCGCCGGGCGTCCCGTCGTGCCGTGCGCTGACCGACCAGGATCACCCCCATCGTGACCACCGGCGCGACGACCCCCAGGACCGCGTACAGCGGGTTGCCGAGCAGCACGGCGGCCAGCACGCCGGTCACGAGCATCGCGGCGCTGCCCACCAGCTGGACCGCCACGCCCGTGCGCGCCGGGTCCTCCGGAGCGGTGGGCATCACGACCCGGACCACCGGCTCGGGGGTGCGGTACCGCACGACCCGGTTGAAGAGGAGGTCGCCGTCGGGACCCCGCTCGGCCGAGCCGTCGGGCACTCGGGCCGCCGCGAGCTGGAGGACGGCCTGGCCCAGCAGGAACCGTTCCCCCGGGGCCACCCGTACCGGCCGGTCTCCGACCCGGACGCCGCCGACGACCGTGCCGTTGCTCGACCCCTCGTCCCGGATCTCGAGCCCGCGGTCCACCAGACGCACCGAGGCGTGCCGGGTGGACATCGTCGGGTCGTCGACGACCAGGTCGGCCGGCGCCGCCCGACCGACGACCACCTTCCCCGTCGGCAAGGGGTGGACGCTGCCGGCCGCCGCTCCGCCGACGATGAGCAGCGCGGGACCGTCCAGCAGCCAGGGCCTGGGGTCCCCGGGGACGCCCACGGTGAGCACCTGGCCGCTGCGCAACGGGCCGGCACCGACCGCCTGGTCCAGGTCGACCGGGTCGGCACCGTCGTGGACCGACGGCCCTGCCGGGTCGACGAAGCCGGCGAGCACCTCCGCGGCCGTCGCCGCGGGGGCCGCCTCGACGAGGAGGTCCCGGCGCCGTCCGCTGCGGCCGACGAGGCTGAACTCCCAACGCACTGCGGTCGTCCTCAGCGCGTGGGGGTGGCCGTGCCGGTGGTCGGCGCCCCGGAGCTCCCCGGAACCTCGCCGGGCACCCCGGACAGCTGCGCGTCGGCCCACACCGCGTACGCGTAGTCGCCGCCGCGACAACCCGCCTCCACGCGGGTGGCGCTGATCTCCAGCCGCAGTCCGCCGGTCACGTCCACGTCCAGGTCGATGGGGGCCCCGAGGGTGGTGATCTGGGACAGGACGTTGCGCCCGTCGACGAGGACGTCGAACTGGACCTCGGCCTCCGAGTCGCTGGTGTCGCCCAACCCCATCACGGCCGTGAACTGGCGGTAGTGCCGACCGAGGTCGTACTGGACGCTGCGGAGCTGGCAGTACGGCTGGAACCAGACCGACCGCACGTAGTTCGTGCCGTTCACTGTGATGGGCTGGGTCGAGACGTCCCCCCCGCTCGTCTGGACCGGCTGCAGGGAGGACAGGTAGGTGACCACTGCCCGGCGGGCGACGGTCAGCGTCACCGTGCTGCCCCGCTCGACGGCCGCCCCCTCGACCGGGTCCTGGGCGGTCACGGTGTTGTCGTTCACCGAGTTGTCGAGGGCCTCGGTGGTGACCACGCGCAGCCCCGCCTGGGTCAGCGCGGTCTGCGCGGCCGAGAGCGTGAGCCCCGTGACGGCGGGGACCGAACCCGCCGTCGGGCTGGGCGTCGTCGTGCGGGTGGGGGTGGTGGACCGCGGCGAGGACGTGCTCCGGGACGTGCTCGCGGCGCTGCTGGTCGTGGCCCCGGCGGCGGCCGGGTCGGTGCCGGCGTCGGCCGGGCGGGTCACGACGAAGGCCACGACCGCCGCCGCCACCGCGACGGCGACGAGCGCGGCGAGCCCGACCAGCATGCCTCGCCGACGACGCCGCGGCGCAGGGGCCGGACTGCGCGGGGCCGCGGCCTGCACCGCGGCCTCGGTGCGGATGCCTGTGACGGTCGGCTGGCTGACCGCCGCCGGTGCCGGCGGGGTCGCCAGGGCAGGCAGCGGGGGCAGCCCGGCCAGGGTCGGAGCGCTGGCCACGAGGCGGGACCGCACGGCTTCGGCCCCGGCCGGGCGTCTGGCCGGGTCCTTGGCCAGGAGCTCGACGGCCACCTGCCAGATCGCGTCCGGCATGCCGTCGGGCCGCGCCGGCTGCTGCTCCACGTGGCGGCGCAGCACAGCTAGCGGGCTGCCCCCGGCGAAGGGCGTGACCCCGGCGACGAGCTCGTAGAGCACGACGCCCACCGCGTACAGATCGCTGGCAGGGGTGGGCTCGCCACCGTCGGCGACCTCGGGTGCCAGGTACTCCGGGGTCCCGATGACCGTCGTCCGGCGGGCGCCCGTGCCGGCGTCGGCGATGCGGGCCACGCCGAAGTCGGTGACCCGCACACCGCCGGGGCGGCCACCCTCGAGCATCACGTTCTCGGGCTTGACGTCACGGTGGACCACACCGCCGGCGTGCACCGCCGCCAGGCCGGCGAGCAGTCCGTCGACGACCTCAGCCGCCTCCGCCGGCGCGAAGGTGCCTCGCCGGGTCAGCTCCGTGCGCAGATCGGGCCCCTCGACGAGGTCCATGACGATGCCCAGCCGCGCACCCTCGGCCACCAGGTCCCGCACCCGCACGAGGTGGTCGCCGCTCAGCCGCGTGAGGATCTGGGCCTCCTGGACGAAGCGGGCGACGACGGCCGGGTCCGACCCGAGCTCGGGTCGGAGCACCTTGACGGCCACCGGCTCGCCCTCACGGGTCGTCCCGCGCCACACCTGACCCGTGGCACCCGAACCCAGCGGCTCCTGGAGCAGGTACCCGCTGCCCAGCGCCTGACCACCACTGCTGTCGTCCACGTCGCCCCCCGTCCCACCGCCCCGAGGCCTCCCCGGGGTCCGTCGCCCGGTCGCCCGGGCAGCCGCGTCACTCTCACCCGCAGACCGCGCCGTCCGGCCGCCCGCCGCGTACCACTTCGGGGGTACGCGGCGGCACACCGCGATCCGCTGCGCCGCGGCCGGTCGCTCAGCCTGACCAGGTCGACAGGGAGGTGAGCAACGCCGCCAGCGCGACGACGTAGAAGACGACGCAGACCGCGAAGGTCGTCCCGAAGGCCTCCCAGTAGACCCGGCCGCTGGCCCCCGCCTGCTCCGCACGGGATGCGTGCACGGCCGCCGGGACGAGCCCGAGGAGGCCGAACAGCGCGGTCACCACGACGGTGAGCGCACAGCCGGGGAGGGCGACCGGCGCGACCGCCCTGGACGGCGTGGCCGCCGGCAGGAGGCCGGACGGCGCCGCGAGAGGGGTAGCCGTCACGGCCGGCTCAGCTCGCGCTCGAGATCGCGGCGGCCATGGCCGCGATCACCCCGGCGAAGAGGATGACGTACAGCACGATCGACACCACCATGGTGACGCCGAACGCCATCCAGTAGGGCTTGCTGCTGCCGCCCAACCGCTCCGCACGTGAACCGTGCATGGCCGCCGGGATCGCCCCGAAGACGCCGAACAGCGCCGTGATGACGATGGTCATCGTCCGGCTGGGGAGCACAGCGCCGGCCGGCGCGTAGGTCCCGGTCGTCGTGCCCTGGTGGATGGTCATGCCGTTCCCCGATTCCCTCGATGGGTCGCGGTCCCGCACAGCAGCCGGACCGTCGACCGACACCCTGGGTCACCGCGGGCCGCGGGTCACCCCCTCGACACGTCCCCCGCGTGGTGGACAACCAGGTCAGCGGGCCGGCGTCAGCCAGAGGGCAACCTGGCGGACGACCGCCACGGCGGTGGTGGGCGCCAGGTCGCCGCCGTGGGCCCGGCCCAGCTCGACGGGCGCGTCCAGCGCGTCCGTGACGACCCGACGGGCCGCGATGTCGACGGCATCGGTTGCACCGCGCTCGCGAGCGACCGCGACGGCGACCAGGACCTGGACGGCCCGGCGAACGCTGCCCGCGTGGACGCCGGGCTCCAGCAGCAGCAGGGCCTCCCCCGCCGCCGACACGTGGTCGCGCCACCAGCGCTCCCGGCGCCCCCGCGGCGCGTCGGGACCGGGCAGGTCACGGGGACCGGGCACGGTGTAGACCGCCCACCGTTCCGGGGGACCGAGCAGCGGCAGGACCGCCTCGACCACCACCACGTGCTCGGGGCCCGCCCGCTCCTCCGCCGACCGCCCCAGCCACCGCGCCATGGACCGGCGCACCGGCCTCCTACTGCTCCCCCGTTCGACCACGTCTCCATGCCACCGGGCCGGTGCGGCAGCCCGCCATCGCGCGCGTGCGCAAGTCGGCGCCGGTCTCTGCCGGTCGGCGCAGAACCACTGGTCAGCGCCATGGTGCGACCATGGCGCCGTGAATGACCCCTTCGTCCGCCAGCTGACGTGGCTCATCGCCACGGCCGGGGGCAAGGAGGCGTTGGTGAAAGCCTGCGGTCGCCGCGTCGGGGTGCGCACCCTGGACACCTGGAGCCGGGGCGGCTATCCCCGGACCGCGGTCACCGGAGCCGTCCGCGAGCTCGACGCCTGGGCCCTGCAGCAGGACTTCGGGTACCCGGACGCCGCAGCCGCACCACGGCTGGTCGCCAGCTGCGGACGCCAGCCGGTCCCGCCACCGGCCCGTGCGCCCCGGTGGCGGCGCTGGTCGGCACTGGCCGCCGCTCAGCTGACCGTCGTCGGAGCCACCGTCGGGGTCACGCTCGTCATCACCGACCACAGCAGGCGCCCGTCGATGGCCACCCCGGCGGCCACGACCGACCTCATCGCCGGCTTCCTGCCCAGCCAGGGCGACGGCCGTCCCCGCCCGCAGACGGTGGCGGCCGAGGGCGTCAACACCTACGCCGACCCCCGCGGCCTCACCGTCGGGGGCGGGGCCGTCCCTGCCGGCGCGACGGTCGACGTGCGGTGCCGCATCGAGGCGGCACCGATGCCGTCGGAAGGACTGGACGGTTGGTGGTACCTGGTCGACTCCGGCGCCTGGGCCGGCCTCTGGGCCGCCGCGGACGGGTTCGCGCCAGGAGCCGAACCGGGCCAGGACGACGGGTACGCCACCGACCTCGACGTCCCCGTCTGCTCGACGTCCACCCGCTGGGCCCCCGGGTCCTGACCGGGTTCCTGGACCGCGCGGTGCGCAGTCCCGATGACGGTGGTTCTCGGTTACCGTGCCCGCCATGTCACCCGCCGGGGTGACCCACGGAGGACCCGGTATGACCGACACCCAGCAGCACCCAGCCGCCCCCGGCCCGGCCCCGGACCCCTTCGTCGCGCAGATCTCGTGGCTCGTCGACCACGTCGGCGGCAAAGACGCCCTCGTCCGCGCTTCCGGCAACCGGGTCAGCGCCCGAACCCTCGACAACTGGGTGCGCGGTGACTACCCCCGCGCCGCGGTGACCGGGGCCGTGCGCGACCTCGATGCCTGGGCACTGCGGCAGGACTTCGGCTACCCCGGGTCGGCCGGGGCGCCGCGACTGATCGACTCCTGCGGACCGGTCCCCGGGCCGGTGTCTCCGCCCGACCGGCCCGCGGCCCCGAGCCGGGTCGCGCTCATGCTAGGTGCCGCGGCCCTGGTCGTGGTCACCGCGCTGGTGTCCGTGCTGGCCACCCGAGCCGTCCTGGGCGAGCCTGCCCCCGCGACGGCGACGGCGACGGTGACGGCACCCACTCCGGACCTGCCTCCCCTGCCGACCACCGGTGACGGCACCCTGTACACCGAGCAGGCGGGCAGCCAAGGTTCCAACACCTTCAGCGACCCGCGCACGCTGGCCGGCACCAACGTCACCGTCCCGGCCTACGCCTACGTCCAGGTCGTCTGCCGCTACTACTCGCCCGTGATCCCCAGCGTGACCCCGGACGGCTTCTGGTACCTGCTGGCCACCGACGAGTGGGACGGGCGCTGGGCGCCTGCCAACACCTTCTGGAACGGCGACGTCGAGGGCCAACGCCCCTACACCCACAATACCGACATGGCCGTACCCGTCTGCGCGTGAACCGGGGGCGTGCGCCGGTCCCGCCGGCCGTCGACGTCCTGGGCTGGGCCTGGGTCCTGTCCGCACTGGTGCCGGCGGTGGTGGGGCGCCCCGATGCGGTGCCCCTCGTGGCGGTGGTCGCAGTCGGACTCGCCACGGCCGCGCACCGCTGGTTGGCGCTCGTCCGCCCGGCGTCCGGAGCCCTGCGCGGCTCGGTCTGGACGGCGGGGGCCGCCGTCGCGCTGGCGGCCCTGGGCTCCACCCGACCGGTCGCGGAGGGGATAGCGACCCTGTCGCTCTCCGCCGCGGCCGCCGCCGTGGCCGGCCTGACGCTGCCGGCCCCCGCGGCGGCGGTGACCGCGGTCGTCCTGCAGGCGTGGCTCGCCGCCTGGGTGCTGGGCTCGGGCACCGACACGACGATCCCGCTGACCCTTGTCGAGTCGGTCCTGGTGACGGCGACCAGTTGCCTGACCGCGGTGCTCGTGGCCCGGGCGATCAGGGTCGGCCGGCAACGCACCGACGGTCTCGTGGCCGGCCTGCTGGCCGACCGTCGCACCCTGCGCGCCGACGAGGCGCGGGACCGCGCCCGCCGAGCCGCCCGCGCCGATCTGCACGACACCGTCCTCACCACGCTGTCGGCGGTCGGCGCGGGCTGGACGCGGCGCGCGGACCCCGACGAACTGCGGGCGGAGTTCGAGCGCTCGGCGGCGGCACTGCGCGAGCCGCCACCCGGGCCAGAAGCCGGGATGCCGCTGCTGGAGGCGCTGCGCAGCACGGCCGCCGCGCCCAGGTTCGGCGGGCTGCGGGTCGACGTCTCCGGCGACGAGGTCGAGGTGGCCGGGCCGGTGGCGGCCGCGCTGCGGTTGGCGACCGGCGAGGCCCTCACCAACGTGGCCAAGCACGCCGAGGTGGAGCGTGCCCGGGTCCGGGTCCGTCGGCACGCCGACCAGGTCGAGGTCACGGTGATCGACGAGGGCGCCGGGGTCCGCTCCGGCCCCCCCGTCGGATTGGGGTTGCCGGACTCGGTGGCCGGACGCATGGCCGCGGTCGGCGGGCAGGGACTGGTGCGCTCCGAGACCGGCCGCGGTACCGCCGTGGTGCTGCGGTCCCCCCTCGCCACGCCGGTCTCATCGGTACCGTTGCCCACGCCCTGGTCGGACCGCGGGCCACTCACCGCAGCACTCTGGCTGACCGGGGGCACGCTCCTCACCGGTGCGGCCGGGGTCCTGCTCGTCCCCGGCCGGACCGCACCAGCCACGGCCGGGTGGGCGCTGGGCGCGGTGGCAGCCGTCGTCGTGCTGGTGCTCGGGTGGACCCACCGCTTCCCCGCTGGGCTGGCGGCTCTCCTCGCGATCACCGGCCCCGTCGTCGTCCTCCTCGCCAATCTCCCGGCAGGAGGCTGCACGGCGCTGGCCGCGCCGCCGACACCCGCCGCCCTGGGAGCCGGTGCCGCCGGCCTGCTCCTCGCCGTGGCCCGCCCCCACCGCGACGCCGTCCTCGGTCTCGTCGCGACGCTGAGCAGCTACGGGCTCGCCGCCTCGCTGGCCACGGACGCCGGTCCGGCATGCACCGCCGCAGCCGGCTCGACAGCAGCGGTGCACCTGGGCCAGGTCGGTGCCGCGATCGTGGTCGTGTCGTCGCTGCGGCGACGGGCCGACCAGGCCCGACAGGCACTGCTGCTCCACCAGACCCACGCCGACCGGCACCAGGACGCCGACGCCCTGGCTGGCGAACGGGACAGACTGCTGCCCGTCGTGCGCCTGGCGGTCGCCGACACCCTGGACGGGCTGGCCCGGGGAGATCTCGACCCCCAGCAGGACTCGGTGCGGGCCCGCTGCCGGCAGGACGCACGGCTGGTCCGTTCCCTGCTCACCCAGGGCGGGGACGCCGATCTCCTGCTGCGGCGGCTGGTCGAGCTGGCCGTCGACCTGCGTGCACAGCGGGTCGACCTGGCTGTCCGCGGCACCCTCCCGATCGGTTCGCTGTCCGACCGGACCGCGGCGTCCGCCGTCGACGGGTGCGCCGGCGTGCTGGGCCGGCTCAGCGATGCGGGGTGGTCCGGGGAGGCCGAGGTCACAGTGCTGACCACCGGGTCCGACGTCGCTCTGACGTTGGTCGCCCACGACCTGGGCGGTCGGCGACCGGACGGGTACCCCACGTGGGGTACCTGGGACCCACCCCATGTGGAGATCCAGGACGGCAGTCTCTGGTTGTCGACCCGAGCCACCCTCGACCGCGAGGAACCCCAGTGACCCACGAACCGGTCCGCGTCGGCGTGGTCGACGACCACGTGGTCGTGGCGCGCGGCCTCGCCGCCGACCTCACCCCCGCCGAGACCGGCATCGCCGTGGTGGCGGTGGCCCGCACCGTGCCGGAGCTGGTCGACCGGCTCGCCGACGCGGCGGTCGACGTGGTGCTGCTCGACCTCCAACTGGACGACGGCAGCCGCCCCGCGGTCAACGTGGAGGTCCTGCGGGCCGCCGGGGCCGAGGTGGTGCTGTTCAGCGCCTACGAGGAGGCCCAGCTGGTGATGGAGGCCGTCCGGGCCGGCGCCGCCGGCTACGTCAACAAGCACCGCGAGATCGCCGACGTCGCCCAGGCCGTGCGCGAGGTCGCGGCAGGGGGCGAGGCCGTGTCCCCGGAGATGCTCCGGGCCCTGGCCAGCGCCGTGCGCGAGCGGCCGCAGCTGTCGGGACAGCAGGAATCGGTGCTCATCCGCTACACCAGCACCGACGCGAAGCTGCCCACCGTGGCCCGGCACCTGGGCATGCAGCCCGAGACGCTGAAGACCCACCTGCGCCGGATCAAGGTCAAGTACGCCGAGCTCGGTCGTCCGGCGCACACCCGCCTTGACCTCTACAAGCGGGCCGTCGAGGACGGCTACGTGCCCCCTGCGGCCGGCTGACCGCGCCTGGTCAGCGGTGGTCCCCCAACAGGGCGCGCTTGTCGGCGACGTAGTCCATGACCGCGAACAGGACACCCGAGATCACGAAGGTGATGTGGATGGCGATGCGCCACGGCAGGTTGCCGTAGGTCTCGGGCTGGACGTTGAGGAAGTCCTGAAGCAACGAGATGACTGAGATCGCCACCAGTGAGCCGATGAGCTTGATCTTCAGACCGGAGTAGTCCACCTTGCCCATCCAGCTGGGCCGGTCCTCGGAGTCCCGGGCGGCCCCGATCTTGCTGACGAAGTTCTCGTAGCCGGCGAAGACGATGATGAGCACCAGGTTGGCCAGCAGGGTGATGTCGAGCAGCTCCAGCACGCCGAGGGTGACCGTCTTCATTTCCTCGGCCGCGGCATGGCTGACCAGGTGCCAGAAGGCCTGGAGGAACTTGACGGCCAGCACGAGCAGCGCGCCGATGAGACCGAGGTACATCGGTAACAGCACCCACCGGCTGGCGAACAGGGCGCGCTCGGTCCGGTCCTCCGCCGGGCGGCTGGGCTCCTCGACCGCCCGGGCGGTGCCCGGATCGACCGCCACCGCCCCGACCGTGTGCTCCATCCGGCTCCCCCGTACCGACCCCACCGGCTGCGCCCGTCGCAGCCCCGACGCGAGCATCGTGCGCACGCCGCCCCAGGTCTGTCGAGATGCTCGAGGGCCGGAGGGGCAGGAGTACCGCACGTGGGGTACCCGCAGCTCAGAGCCTTGACCCGGCCGCCGCATCGCTCGATGGTCGGTGCTGCCGACGCAGGGAGCGCCGTGCCCGAACGGGGGGAACAATGGATCTGACGACGGGGTGCGTGGCGTGCACCACCGATGCCCAGCGCCGCAGCTGCGCACTGTGCGCCCCGGCCGGCGACGTCCGCTCGATTCCGGTGACGGCCACGGCTCGGCGCAGCACCCGGCCGGGACAGGTGACCGCCACTGCTCGGCGCAGCAACCGGCCCACCACCAACGGCACGACGAGCCCTCGGGACGACGGGTACGGACGTGCGAGGTTCGTGGGGGACGCGGCCCCGGTCGCCGGGATCCCGCTCTCGCGGGTGCTCAACGCGGCCTGCTACGTCATCAGCGGGATCGCGATCATCGTCATCGGGGTGCAGGTCGGCCACGGCACGGCGGGCGCCGCGGCCCTCGGTCTGGCGGCCATCGCCTACGGGGTGTACGTCGTCCTCAGCCGCGGCAGCTACTGGGTGAGCAGCTGGATCTACGTCCTCACCATCATCGCCGTGCTGGGCATGTTCGGGGCGTTCGCGAGGTGACGGGGACCGTCGCGTGGGTCGGCACCACGCACCGTTCTCGGACGTGGGCGGCCGCACTCCTCCTGGCGCTCTGCAGCGGGTCGGCGGCCGCGTGCGGCCCTGCAGGCATCACCGCCGACACCTCGTGCGCCGACTACATCTCGGCGCCCCAGGGTGAGCGGTGGGACGCCGCTGTACGGATCAGCTCGGAGCTCGGCGTGCAGGGCGGCGGGAACCCCATGTGGGGGCCCAACACCGACTACGTGTGCGGCAGCAACCGGGACATGACGGTCGGCGACGCCATCGGCTGAGTGGACCGCATCGGTGTCACTCCTGCTCCGGGTGCCGGGCCCCGGCAGGGACCTCGGAGCCGTCGTCCAGCTCCGCCGCCCGCCCGACCAACGCGACGTCACCGTCGCCGCCGACCACCGCCCCGCGGCCGACGTCCACGCCGTCGTCGAGCACCGCCCGGTGCACCCTCGCCCCGGCACGCACGCGCACGCCGGGCAGCAGCACCGAGTCGGTGACGGTCGCGCCCTCCTCCACCACGACGCCGGGTGAGAGCACCGACCGGTGCACCGCCCCGGCCACCCGGGTGCCCCCGGAGACCAGCGAGGCCTCCACCGACGCGCCGGGCAGCAGCCGGGCGGCGGAGTGCCGGCCACCGCGGGTGGACACCCGCCAGGCCGGGTCGTCGAGGTCGAGCGGTGGCTCGTCGGCGAGGAAGTCCATGTGCGCCTCCCAGTAGGCGGGCACGGTGCCCACGTCGCGCCAGTAGCCGTCGAGCCGGTGCGCCCGGGCGAGCCCGTCGGCGGTCTGCGCGGGCAGCAGCTGCGAACCGAGGTCGTCGAGCCCGTCGTCCCCGGCGTCGGCGGCCAGGGCCTCGAGCCGGTCGAGGGTGGGCCGGGGGCTGAACACGAAGACCTCGTTGGTGGCCGTCGTCGTCGCCGGCTCCTCGGGCTTGTAGGCGTAGTCGGTGACCCGCTCGCCCTCGACCTGCACGATGCCGTAGCGCGACGCGTCGTCCGCGGCGACCTCAGTGGTCACCATCGTGACCTCGGCGCCGGACCCGAGGTGCTGCTCGGCCACCGCGCGGTAGTCCAGCTTGTAGACGGCGTCGGCGCTGACCACCACCAGCGCGTCGGGGGCCGCCTCCCGCACCAGGTCGGCCTGCCGCCAGAGCACGTCGGCGGTGCCGGTGGCCCAGCCACCCCGGTGGGTCCCGCGGAACGGCGGCAGCGTCATCAGCCCGCCGGTGGTCCGGTCGAGGTCCCACGGGCGTCCGTTGGCCAGGTGGTGCGACAGGGAGGCGGGGTGGAACTGGACGGCGACCCACACGTCGGCCACCGCGGAGTGCTGGCAGTTCGACAGCGGGAAGTCGACGAGCCGGTACACGCCGCCGAACGGGACCGCGGGCTTGGCACGCTGCTCGGTGAGCAGCTCCAGGCGCCCCCCCGCCCCACCGGCGAGCACGAGCACGAGCACCTTCGACAACGCCATGCGCTCGGCAGTGCCCCGGGGCGGTCGCGCTCAAGCACACGGCCCGGCCTGCCGATCCCTGCGGCATGTTCTTCAGCAAGAAGGCCCCCACCACCCGCGTGGCCTCCGGCCTGCTCCCCTGGGCCCGCACCTACGTCGAGCGCGAGCTCGCCGACCTCGTCGGCGACCCCCGCCGGCTGCTGGTCAAGCAGCGCAGGGACGAGCCCGCCCGCGAGACCCGCCCGGTCGGTCGGTCGGCCGAGTCGATCCGTGCGTCGGCGGCCCGCGAACTGGAGCTGGGCGCCTGGCGCGTGCTGGTGGTCGTGGTCGAGCCGGGCGCCGACGGCGACCTGGTCGTCGCCTGCGAGGCCTGGCAGCGCGACGTGCGGGACTCCCTGCGCTTCGTCCAGCCGGCGAAGGCCGCCTTCGGCGGCACGCTCAAGCTGACCGGCGCCCTGCGCCCGGACGAGGCCCCCGACTACCCGCCGGTCTGAGCCGCCGGCGCGACCCGGGAGGCCCGGAACAGCCAGAACGACGGGACGGCGACGGCGACGACGGCCATCGCCACCACGATCACCACGCCACCGGTCCACATCGCGACCGACACCCCGAAGGCACTGGCCAGCGCGCCGGCTCGCAGGTCGCCCAGCCGTGGGCCACCGGCGACCACGACGATGAACACGCCCTGCATGCGTCCGCGCATGTCGTCGGGGGCGGCCAGCTGCAGCATCGAGGACCGCAGGACGGCGCTGACCATGTCCCCGGCCCCGGCGACGGCCAGGCACAGGACGGCGAACCACAACGACCCGGCGAACCCGAAGCCGACGATCGCCACGCCCCAGACCGCGATGGCGGCCAGCACCACCGCGCCCTGCCGGTCGACCCGGCTCACCCAGCCCGAGGTCAGGCCCATGGCCAGCGAGCCGATCGAGATGCCGGCGTAGAGCCACCCGAGGCTGTTGGCGTCGCCGGCGAACGTGGTCTCCGACAGTTGCGGGAAGACCGCCTGCGGCCAGGCGAACAGCATCGCGACGACGTCCACGACGAAGGTCATGAGCAGCACCGGCTGGGTGCGCAGGAAGGCGAACCCCTCCCCGACGCCGCGGATCGCCGAGCCCAGCCGCACCCGCCCGGCCGCCCCGAGCACCGGCAGCGGCGGCAGCCCCCGCACCAGCCAGACCGCGGCCGCGAAGCCGAGGGCGTCGACCACGTAGGTGAGGAACAGCTCGCCCTGGCCGATGAGCACCCCGGCCAGCAGCGGGCCGGCGATGACCCCGATCTGCCGGACGGTCATCGCCAGCGCGTTGGCCGCCGGCACCAGTGCGGGCCCGACGACCGCGGGGATGGCGGCGCTGCGCGTGGGCTGGTTGACAGCGGCGAACGCGGACACGAACGCGGTCAGCACCCAGAGCACGGCCAGGTTGTCCCAGCCGAGACCGGCCTGGACGGCGAGCAGCGCGCTGGTCACCGCCGCGCCGATCGACGTGGCCAGCATCAGCCGGCGCCGGTCCACGGCGTCGGCGATGGCACCGCCCAGCAGGCCGAACACCACCAGCGGCACGAGCGCCACGGCCGAGGTGACGCCGACGAGGAACGAGGAGCCGGTCAGCTGGAAGACCTGGAACGGGACGGCGACCAGCGTCATCTGCTGGCCCAGCATCGTCACCGTCACCCCGGCGAACAGCCGCCGGAAGGCCGGGATGCGCAGCGGCCGGGTGTCGAGCGCCCAGCCGCGGCTCACGGCGCGAGGCGCCGGACGACCCAGCTGCCGCCCTCGGCGTCGTCGCGCTCGAAGCGGAGGCGGTCGTGCAGGCGGTCGTGGCCGCCCTGCCAGAACTCCACCCGCTGCGGGGTCACCCGGTAGGCCGCCCAGGACGCCGGCCGCGGCAGCGCGCCCTCCGTCTGCTCGTCCAGCTCCCGGAAGGCGCGCACCAGCTCCTCGCGCCCGTCGACGACCGAGGACTGCACGGTCGCCGCGGCGGCCAGCTGCGCACCGCGCGGGCGGGGGTCCCAGTGGGCGTCGGAGGTGGCGTCGTCGAGCCGCTCGGCCGTGCCGACCACGCGCACCTGCCGCTGCAGGGCGTGCCAGGGGAAGACCAGGGCCACGCGGTCGTCGAGGGCCAGCTGCGCGCCCTTGGCCGAGGCGCCGTTGGTCACGAACACGAAGCCGTCCTCGGACAGCCCCTTGAGCAGCACGACGCGGGCGTCGGGGGCGCCGTCGGGGTCGGCGGTGGCCAGCACCATCGCGTTCGGCTCGGGTAGCTCGGCGGCCACGGCGTCGTCGAACCACCGCCGGAACTGCGCCAGCCAGGTGGCGGCGAGGGTGTCCTCGGAGAAGCTGCCCTGGTCGTAGTCGCGGCGCATCGTCGTCAGGTCGGGCACGGTCGGGTCGGGCACGCAGGCCATGCTCCCACCCTGCAACCACCCCGGGCGCCGCCCCGGACCCGGTGTGACACCCGTCGCAGCTCCGGCTGCCCGGGACCGGCCGGTTGAGCCGGCCGGGTCGCGTTGACCTAGGTTGTCGTCAGCCGTGTGCCGAGACGTTCGCACGCGGGTCCCGCGCGCAGAGGAGCATGCAGGATGGCGGACGACTTCGTACCGGGCCTCGAGGGCGTGGTGGCCTTCGAGACCACCATCGCCGAGCCGGACAAGGACGGCGGGTCGCTGCGCTACCGCGGCGTCGACATCGAGGACCTGGTCGGCAAGGTCACCTTCGGCCACGTGTGGGCGCTGCTGGTCGACGGCAGGTTCGGCCCCAGCGGGCTGCCCCCGGCCGAGCCCTTCCCGATCCCGGTGCACACCGGTGACGTGCGGGTCGACGTGCAGGCCGCCCTGGCCATGCTCACCCCGATCTGGGGCTACCGCCCGCTGCTGGACATCAACGCCGCCGAGGCCCGCGAGGAGCTGGCCCGCGCCGCCGTCATGGCCCTGTCCTACGTGGCGCAGTCCGCCCGCGGCATCGGCATCCCCGCCGTCCCGCAGAAGCGCATCGACGAGGCCTCCACGATCGTCGAGCGCTTCATGGTGCGGTGGCGCGGCGAGCCCGACCCCAAGCACGTGGCCGCCGTCGACGCCTACTGGGTGTCGGCCGCCGAGCACGGCATGAACGCCTCCACCTTCACCGCCCGGGTCATCGCCTCCACCGGCGCCGACGTCGCGGCCTCCCTCTCCGGCGCCATCGGCGCGATGAGCGGCCCGCTGCACGGCGGGGCGCCCTCCCGCGTGCTGCACATGCTCGACGGCGTCGAGAAGAGCGGCGACGCGCGGAAGTACGTCAAGGACCTGCTCGACCGCAAGGAGCGCCTCATGGGCTTCGGGCACCGGGTCTACCGGGCCGAGGACCCCCGCGCCCGCGTGCTGCGCCGCACCGCCGAGGAGTTGGGCGCGCCCCGCTTCCAGGCCGCCAAGGCCCTGGAGGACGCCGCGCTGGCCGAGCTGCGCGAGCGCCGTCCCGACCGCCCGATCGAGACCAACGTCGAGTTCTGGGCCGCGATCGTGCTCGACTTCGCCGAGGTGCCCAGCCACATGTTCACCTCGATGTTCACCTGCGCCCGCACCGCGGGCTGGTGCGCGCACATCCTGGAGCAGAAGGAGACCGGTCGGCTCGTGCGGCCCTCGGCCCGCTACGTCGGCCCCGACACCCGCAAGCCCTCCGAGGTCGAGGGCTGGGACGCCATCAAGGACAAGTCCGTCCTCTCCCCCGCCTGAGCCGGAGCGCACCGATGTCGATCGAGATCCCCGCCGAGCTGCTGCCCGCCGACGGACGCTTCGGGTGCGGACCCTCCAAGGTCCGCCTCGAGGCGATGGCGGCCCTGGCGTCCGAGGGGGCTGCCCTCATGGGCACCTCCCACCGCCAGGCGCCGGTCAAGAACCTCGTCGGCCGGGTGCGCGAGGGTCTGACCCAGCTGTTCGACCTGCCCGAGGGCTACCAGGTGGTGCTCGGCAACGGGGGCACCACGGCGTTCTGGGACGCCGCGGCCATCGGCCTGGTGCGCGACCGCTCGGCCTTCGGCACCTACGGCGAGTTCTCCGCGAAGTTCGCCTCGGGTGTCGCCGAGGCGCCGTTCCTCGCCGACCCGGTGATCACGAAGGCGGCGCCGGGCTCGCTGGCGCTGCCCGAGGCGGTGGCCGGCGTCGACGTCTACGGCTGGGCGCACAACGAGACCTCGACCGGCGTCATGGCGCCGGTGGTGCGCCCCGAGGGTGCCGACGACGACGCCCTGGTGCTGGTGGACGCCACCTCCGGGGCCGGCGGGCTGCCGGTCGACGTGCTCGAGACCGACGTCTACTACTTCGCCCCGCAGAAGTGCTTCGCCGCCGACGGCGGCATCTGGCTGGCGCTCATGAGCCCGAAGGCCCTCGAGCGGGTCGCGGAGATCAAGGCGTCGGACCGCTGGGTCCCCGGGTTCCTCGACCTGTCGATCGCGGTCGACAACTCCTCGAAGGACCAGACGTACAACACCCCGGCGGTGGCCACGCTGTTCCTGCTGGCCGACCAGCTCGACTGGCTGAACGGCCTCGGCGGGCTCTCGGGTGCCGTCGCCCGCACGCAGGACTCGTCGTCGCGGCTGTACGAGTGGGCCGAGAGGAGCGAGTACGCCACCCCGTTCGTGGCCGACCCGGCGCACCGCTCCTACGTGGTGGGCACGGTCGACTTCGCCGAGTCGGTCGACGCCGCCGCGATCGCTGCGGCGCTGCGGGCCAACGGCGTGGTCGACACCGAGCCCTACCGCAAGCTGGGCCGCAACCAGCTGCGGGTGGGCATGTTCCCGGCCGTCGACCCCGACGACGTCACCGCGCTGACCGCCTGCATCGACCACGTCGTCGGCCAGCTGTAGCGGAGCGGCTCAGGGCACCAGCCAGGTGTCCTTGGACCCGCCCCCGCGGCTGGAGTTGACCAGCAGGGAGCCCTCCTCCAGGGCCACCCGGGTCAGCGGCGCCGGCAGCACGCGGGTGCTCACCCCGGCGACGGCGAACACCCGCAGGTCGGCCCGGCGCGGCACCACCGCGCCCTCGACCAGGGTGGGCACCGTGGAGAAGTCGACCGGTTCCTGCGCCACGAAGCGGTGCGGCGCGGCGTCGACCGCGGCCTCCAGCTCGGCCAGCTCGGCGGCCGAGCAGGTCGGCCCGAACACCACGCCCTGCCCGCCGTAGCCGTCGACCGGTTTCACCACGAGGTCGCCGAGCCGGCCGCGCACGGCGGCGAGGTCGTCGGCGTCGGCCAGCACCCAGGTGGGCACGGTGGCCAGCACCGGCTCCTCGCCGAGGTAGAACCGGATCATCGCCGGCACGTGGCAGTAGGTGGCCTTGTCGTCGGCGACGCCGTTGCCGGGCACGTTGGCCAGCGCCAGCTTGCCGGCCCGCACGGCCTCGCCCACCAGCACGTCGAGCGGGGTGCCGACCGGGTTCAGGTGGCCGGCCAGGTCGTCCTCGTCGAACCGCCGGTAGAGGACGTCGACGGGCACCCGCTCGCCGTCGACCTCGACCTCGACCCCGCCGTCGGCCCGCGCCCACAGCCGGTCGGGGGTGGCGACCGGCGCGCCCATCGCCTCGGCCAGCAGCAGGTGCTCGAACCACGCGGTGTTGACCCGGCCGTCGGTGAGCAGTGCCAGCTGCGGGGTGCCGGAGCACGCGGGTGGGGCGGCGTCCACCAGCGCGGCCCGCAGCACCGCGACCGCGTCGTGCGGCTCGGGCAGGGCCGGCCGGTCGGCGAGCAGCCCGGGCAGGGCCGCGCGCGTGCTGTCGCGGTTGACGATGGCGAACCCGATGCCCGAGGGCACCCGCAGGTTGTCCTCCAGCACCACCCAGCCGTCGGGTCCGCGCAGCAGGTCCAGCCCGGCGACGGTGGCCCGCGCCTGACCCGGCCCGGCGAGCGGGACCGCGCCGGGGCGGTGCCCGGGGCTGCGGGTGACCAGCCAGTCGGGCAGGACCCCGGCCCGCACCGCCTCCGGCGCCCCGCCTGCCTCGCCCCGGCGGCGGCCGGTCGGCCGGTAGACGTCGGCGAGGAAGGCGTTGAGCGCCCGCGTGCGCTGCTCGACCCCGCGGGCCAGGTGCGCCCAGTCGGCGGCCGGCACGAGGCGGGGAAGCGGGCAGACGGGGAAGGGCTGCTCGACCAGGGCGCCGTCCACGAACGAGCCGAAGACGACGCCGCGGGCGCGGCGCTCGCGGCCCATCTCGACGGCGGCGGCGGCCAGCCCCACGCCGCCGAGCTGCTCGACCGCCGGGGCGAGGGCGTCGTACCCGGGGCGCAGCGCACCGCCGACGCCCACGGCCTCGTCCCCGGTCGAGCCCGGGTAGCGCGCGAACAGGTCCGTCGTCCCGGTCATGCGACCCCTCACAGCCAGCGGTCGAACCACCCGACCGTCGCCCCGATCACGGTCACCACGTTCTCCCGGCCCACCACGGTGTGGCCCTCGCCCGGCAGCAGGAGGAGCTCCGCCTGCCGACCGAGCGCGGTCAGGGCCCGGTGGGCCTGCACGCTCTCGGTGACCGGGACGTTGGTGTCGCGGTCACCGTGCGCCAGCAGCACGGGTACGCGCAACCTCCCCAGCGCCGTCGCCGGGCTGAGGGTGGCCAACATCTCGCGGTCGGCCGCCGGGTCGCCGTACTCGGTGACCGAGGCCGCAGCCATCCAGGGCTCGGTGTCGGCGAAGAACGTGCGCAGGTCGCTCATGCCGGCCAGGGACACCCCGGCGGCGAACAGGTCGGGCCACCGGGTCAGCGCCACCAGCGTCAGGTAGCCGCCGTAGGACCACCCGTGCGCCCCGACCCGACCGGGCGCGGCGATGCCCGCCTCGACCAGGTGGGTCACCGTGTCGACGACGTCGGTGAAGGACGCCTCGCGCGCGCCGACGTCGTCCAGGGCCGCGAACGCCGTCCCCCGGCCGCCCGAGCCGCGCACGTTCGGCGCGAACACGGTGACGCCGGCGGCCACCAGCGCCTGGGCCAGCGGTGACCAGACCGGCCGTTCCTGGCCCTCGGGCCCGCCGTGGAAGCTGACGACGGTGCGCTGGGGGCCGACCGCCCCGCGCGGGCGGTAGAGCCAGCCGTCCAGCGCGAGCCCGTCGGAGGCCCGGTAGTGGTGCCGCACGGGCGTGACCAGCAGGTCGGCGTCGGGGCGGCGAGGCGAGCTGGGCAGCCGGGACACCGCGCCGGCCGAGTCCTCCCGCAGGTCGAGGTGGTGCAGGCTGCGCGGGGTGCCGGGGCCGGTCAGCTCGGCGACGAGGCCGGTGCCGTCGGCGGCCAGCGACCACCCCGGCAGCACCGGCTCCGGCAGCCGGATGCGGCGCACGAGCTCGCCGTCGGCGACCCGGCGGACGTCGAGCTCGGTGGTGCCGCCGGCGTTCCACACGCACAGCACGGTGCCGTCGGCGCGCACCGCGTAGCCGTCGAGGTCGGCGTCGCGGCGGCCCACGACCACCCGGGCCGCCCCGGGCACGCCGTCCTCGTCCAGCGGGACGACGACCAGCGCCGTGCGGTCCTCGTCGAGCGGGCCGGGCTGGGCAGCCCGCAGGTAGACCGCCCGGCCGTCGGGGGCGAACCGGCCGTCCTCGCTCTGCCGCCCGCCGGGGGCACCGGCCGGGACCACCCGCTGCTGCCGGCCGGTGGCGACGTCGACCAGCACGACGTGCCGCCAGCCGCGGGGGCCGCGCCGGGCCAGCAGCCGGGACTCGTCCGGGGCGACCGAGGTGAGGGCCAGGAACCCGCCGCGGGCGAGGGTGCGCACGGCCCCGGTGACCACGTCGACCACGACGACGTCGGCCTCCGCCCCGCGCGAGACGGTGCAGGCGTAGTGGCCCGGTCGCGCGGTCCAGCCACCGGCGAACACCGTGGTGCGCGGGTCCTCCCCCAGCACCCGCCGCCGGTCGGTGCCGTCGGGGCGGACCGCCCACAGCTCCGCGCAGATGGACCCGCCCGGGCTGACCAGGTAGGCCAGCCACGCCCCGTCGGGGGACCAGGCGACCGACACCACCTCCTGGTCGGGGCCCGACAGCACCGCCGGGGGCGTCCGCTGGTCGAGCGTGACCACCTCCAGCCGGGGCCGGCCGGAGCGGTCGCCGACGCAGGCGACCCGCGTGCCGTCGGGCGCCAGCGCCGGGCACCAGGCGCCGGCCGCGGAGGCGAGCTCGGCCGCCACCCCGGGGGTGCCGTCGGGTCGGGCGCGCTGCAGGTCGGACCGGGTCATGCCACCTCCGCTCGTCGGGTGCGTCGTGGGCGTCCAGCAGCCAGGCAGCGACGGATGTTCCTGCCGGCTGCTGTATCGGCGCAGCGCGCTCAGCGGATGCCGTGCCGCTGCAGCCACAGCTCCAACAGCCCCACCTGCCACAGCTGGTTGCTGCCGAGCGTGGTGCGGTGGGTGTTCGGCTCGGCCAGCAGCCGCTCGACGTACTCCGTGCGGAACAACCCGCGCGCACGGGCCTCGGGGGCGTGCAGGGCCTCGCGCACGCTGGCGAGGTACTCGCCCTCCAGGTGGATGATCGCCGGTACCGGGAAGTAGCCCTTCGGCCGGTCGATCACGTGCGCGGGGATGACCGCCCGGGCGGCCTCCTTGAGCACACCCTTGCCGCCCTGGGCGAGCTTGAGCTCCGGCGGCACGGCGGCGGCCAGCTCGACGAACTCGTGGTCCAGGAACGGCACCCGGGCCTCCAGGCCCCAGGCCATGGTCATGGTGTCCACCCGCTTGACCGGGTCGTCGACCAGCATGATCGTGGAGTCCAGCCGCAGCGCCCGGTCCAGGGTGGTGTCGGCGCCGGGCCGGGCGAAGTGGTCGGCGACGAACGCGCGGCTGACGTCGTCGGTGAGCATCCAGCGGTCGGCGAGCACCCGGGCGAGCTCGGCGTGCGGCCGGTCGACGAACACCGACGCGTAGGCGCCGACGGCCCGCTCGACCGGGACGTCGGCCAGCGGCGGGTACCAGTCGTACCCGGCCAGCACCTCGTCGGCGCCCTGCCCGCTCTGCACGACCTTGACGTGCCGGCTCACCTGCTGGGCCAGCAGGTAGAAGGCGACGCAGTCGTGGCTGGTCATCGGTTCGCCCATCGCGCCGATCGCGCCGTCGAGCCCGGCGTGCACGTCGGCGGTGGGCACCAGCAGCCGGTGGTGGTCGGTGCCGAAGTGCTCGGCCACGACGTCGGACCACGCGAACTCGTCGCCCTCGCGGCCGCCGACGGCCTCGAAACCGATGGAGAAGGTGGCCAGGTCGCGCTGCCCCTCCTCGGCCAGCAGGCCGACGATCAACGAGGAGTCCAGCCCGCCCGACAGCAGGACGCCGACCGGGACGTCGGCCACCATGCGCCGGCGCACCGCCGTCCGCAGGCTGTCCAGCACGGCGTCCTGCCAGTCGGCGGGCGACAGGCCGGCGAGGTCGGCGCGGCGCTCGTGCACCGGGGACCAGTACACGTGGTCGGACTCGCGGCCGTCGGGCTCGTAGGTGCGCACCGTGGCCGGGGGCAGCTTGCCCACCCCGGCCAGGATCGTGCGCGGCGCCGGGACGACGGCGTGGAAGCTCATGTAGTGGTGCAGGGCGACCCGGTCGATGCTCGTGTCCACCCCGCCGGCGCGCACCAGCGCCGGCAGCGTCGAGGCGATGCGCACCCGGCCCGGTCCCCTGCTGAGGTACACCGGCTTGATGCCCAGCCGGTCGCGGGCCACCACCACCCGGCCGGTGTCGCGCTCGACGACGACGAACGCGAACATGCCGAGGAACCGCTCCACGCAGGCCGCGCCCCACCGGTGGTAGGCCTTGAGCACCACCTCGGTGTCGCTGGTGGAGGCGAAGCGGTAACCGTGCCCGCGCAGCTCCTCGCGCAGCTCGCGGTAGTTGTAGACGATCCCGTTGAACACGCAGGTCAGCCCGAGCTCGATGTCGACCATCGGCTGGGCACCGGCGTCGGACAGGTCGATGATCCGCAGGCGCCGGTGCCCGAGGGCGACCGGTCCGGACTGCCACACCCCCGAGCCGTCGGGCCCGCGGGGGGCCAGCACCTCGCACATCGCGGCCACCGCGCCGACGTCGGCGACCTCGCCGTCGAACCTGACCTCGGCCGCGATCCCGCACACGGGCGCCCCCCTCCGGTGTCTGCGCTGCACCAGCGTGCCCGGTGCGTGTTGCGTCGGCATGTCCTGGTACGCCCTGGCGTGTCCACCCCGGGCTGCGCGCCGACGCGGTTAGCCTCGGCTCCGGTCACCTGTCCCGAGTCGTCCGTCCTGGAGGTCGCACTGATGCGCACCCTGCGCCTCGTGGCGCTCTCCGACGACGGCCGCAGCCTGGTCCTCGCCGCGGACGTGCCGGACTCGATCGACAACGGCGAGCGGTTCCACCTGCCCATCGACGACCGGCTCAGGGCCGCCGCGCGCGGCGACGCGCAGCGCATGGGGCAGATCGAGCTCGACGCCGCCAACGCCCTGCCGCCCCGGGTGATCCAGGCCCGCATCCGCGCCGGCGAGACCCCCGAGCAGGTCGCGCACGCGTCGGGCACGTCGGTCGAGCGCATCATGCGGTTCGCCCACCCGGTGCTGCAGGAGCGGGCCCGCGTCGCCGAGCAGGCCCAGGCCGCACGGGTGCGGCTGAGCGAGGGCACCCCGAGCGTGCCCCTGCTGCAGTTCATGACCGACCGCCTGCGGTTGCTGGGCGCCGACCTCGACGCCGTGCGCTGGGACGCCCACCGCACCGACGACGGCAGCTGGCAGGTGCGCGCCGCGTGGAAGGCCGGTCACAAGTCCGGCACCACCAAGTGGAGCTACGACACCAGCACCCGCACGGTCACCCCGGTCGACGCGACCACCATGGACTTCGCCGAGGGCACCCGCCTGGTGCGGGTCGTCCCCGACGTGCCGGCGGGCCTGCCGGCCACCCCGGCCCGCGCCGTCCCCGCCGTCGCGGAGGACGACTGGTCGGCGCAGGAGGCCGACGCCGACGCCGACGCCGACGACGAGGTGCGCAACGTGGTGCCCGTCGACGGCCGCCCCGTCGACGTCCTGCTGTCCGGCGACGACGGGCCCGAGCACGACACCGTCGTCCTCGACCGCATCGACCCCGAGGCCGAGGACCCGCGTGCGGCCATCCCGGCGTGGGAGGACATCGTCTTCGGGGTCCGCCGCCACCGCTGAACCCGCGCCGTGCGTCTGCTGTGAGGTTGCCGGCACCCGTGTTCGTCCTGGTCGCGCCGGGTAGTGCTGGGGTCGGCAACACGGCCGCAGCACGAGGAGGAAGACCATGACCGCATCGGTGTCCATGCCTGCCGGGGGCGTCCAGGTGGGGTCCTACGCCGACTACGCCCAGGCCCAGCGCGCCGTCGACTACCTCAGCGACGAGCAGTTCCCGGTCGAGAACGTGCAGATCGTGGGGACCGACCTGCGCTCGGTCGAGCAGGTGGTCGGTCGCCTCACCTACGCCCGCGCCACCGGCGCCGGCGCGGCCTCCGGCGCCTGGTTCGGTCTCTTCGTGGGTCTCCTGCTGGGCATCTTCGCCCCGGACGGGTCGAGCTGGATCAGCTCGGTGCTCACCGGCCTGGTGATCGGGGTGGTGTTCGGCGCACTGTTCGGCCTGGCCTCCTTCGCGGCCACCCGCGGGCGTCGCGACTTCGCCACCACCGGCCAGAAGATCGTCGCCGGCCGCTACGACGTCCTGTGCAACCCGCAGTTCGCCGAGGACGCCCGCGCGCACCTGGCCCGCCTCAGCCTCCGCGGCTGACGGGCAAGCACCTCACCGCCGAGGTGGTCAGCGCAGGGTCGCGAAGACGACGGCGGCGGCCGCCGCGACGCCGAGGGAGTCGACGCCCGGCCGCATGGGGATGCGCGCCCGGACGTCGACCGCGTCCATCGCGGCCGCGCTGAGCCCGGGGCCCTCGGCGCCCAGCAGCACCGCCGTCCGCGGGTGCGCGACGGGGTCGACCGCGGCCAGGTCGACGTCGGCCCCCGGGGTGAGGGCGACGGTGGTGAACCCGGCGGAGCGCACGCGCTCCAGGTCGCCCGGCCAGTCGGGGAGGACCCGCAGCGGGGTGGTGAGCAGGTGACCCATCGACACCCGCACCGCGCGGCGGTAGTACGGGTCGGCGCAGGTGGGGTCGAGCAGCAGGGCGTCGACGCCCAGCGCCCAGGCCGAGCGGGCGATCGAGCCGATGTTCTCGTGGTCGTTGAGACCCTCCAGGACGGCGATGCGCCGCGCGCCGGCCAGCAGGTCGGGAAGCGCCGGGGGCACGGGCCGCTCGCAGGAGGCCAGCACGCCGCGGGTGAGCCGGAAACCGATCGTCTCCGACAGCACCCACTTGTCGGCCACGTGGACCGGCACCCCGGCGGGCACCGCCAGCTGGTCCACCCGGCCGGGGACGCCGTAGACGCACCGCACGGGCAGCCCCGACGCCAGCAGCCGCTCCACGGCGGTGACGCCCTCCACGACGACCGGCCCGGTGCCGCGCTCGGTGCCCGGACGGCGGTCTCCGGCGTGCAGGTCGTGGAAGTCGGCCACCCGGGGGTCACGCGGGTCGGTGATGGTCACGGGCACCGCCCCATCCTCCCGGGTCGGTGAGCAGGACCGGCTCCCAGGCCGCAGGGTGGACCGGTGACCACCACCGTGATCGGCGCCGGCATCGCCGGCGTCGCCGCCGCCCGGGCCCTGCACGACGCCGGCCGGCCCGTGCGCGTGCTCGACCGCGGGCGCCGGCCCGGTGGCCGGATGTCCGGCCGTGAGCTGCACGGCCGCGTGGTCGACCTGGGTGCCTCCTACCTGACCGCCGCCGAGGGCAGCGCCTTCGCCGGGGTGGTCGCCGACTGGCTCGAGCGCGGGCTGGCCCGCGAGTGGACCGACACCTTCGCCGTCGCCGGCCCCGACGGACTGACCGACCGGAAGGCCGGGCCGATGCGCTACGGGGCCGCCGGTGGGTTGCGCTCGCTGGTGGTCGACCTCGCGCGCGACCTCGACCTGGTGACCGGCCACGCCGTGCAGCAGGTGACCGCGGGCCCGACCGTCGACGGCGAACCCGCCGACGCCGTCGTGCTGGCCCTGCCCGACCCGCAGGCCCGCCGGCTGCTCGAGGCCGGGTGCCCGGTCGAGCAGGTGCTCGACCCCCGCGGCTGGCAGGCCACCCTCTCGGTGGTTCTGGGGTGGGCGCACCGGAGGTGGGACGCCGACCTGCACGGGGTCTTCGTGCACGACCACCCGGTGCTGGAGTGGGTGGCCGACGACGGCGCCCGCCGCGGCGACGGCGCCCCGGTGCTCGTCGCGCACACCACCCCGGCGTTCGCCGCCGGGCACCTGGCCGAGCCCGGTGCGGCCGGCCCCGGTGTGGCCGCCGCCGTGTGCGCCCTGCTCGACCTGCCCGAGCCCGACTGGCACCACGTGCACCGCTGGACCTTCGCCAAGCCCGCCGACCCGCGGGGCGAGCCGTTCCACCTGCTCGACGGCGTCGGCCTGTGCGGTGACGGGTGGTCGGCGCCCTCCAAGGTGGAGAGCGCCTGGACGTCGGGCCACCTGCTCGGTCAGCAGCTGGCCACCGGCTGATCCCCCGTCGGGGGGAGCCGGGCCGGTCCCGGGTCTCCCCGGCGGCCCGGGCTGCCGTAGGTGGGGGGAGAGCGGGCCGCCGGCCCGCCGCAGCTGCCCCGGAGGTGCCGTGCAGGTCGTCCGAGCCGACCCGACCCCCCCGACCGTCAGCACCTGCACGCCGGAGGTGCTGCAGGCGCTGCAGGCGATGGTCGCCATCGCCGAGGTGCCCGGCGAGCCGGGGATCCTCGACGAGCTGGTCACCTCCGCCCGCACGCTGCTGGGGGCCCGGTTCGGCATCGCGCTGCTGGTGGGTCCCGACGGCTCCCCCACCGTGATGTCCCACCAGGGCATGACCACCGGCGAGGTGGCCGCCGTGCCGCACCTGCCGGGCCCGGTCGGTCTGGTCGGGGTCGTGCTGGCCGGGCAAGTGCTGCGGCTGGAGCGGATGTCCGACCACCCCGGCTCGGTGGGCCTGCCCACCGGTCACGTCGCCATGGGGGCGCTGCTGGCCAGCCCGCTCACTGTCGACGACGCCGTGCTCGGCGGGCTGTACCTGACCCGCTCCCCCGGTGAGCCCGCCTTCACCGCCGAGGACGAGACAGCGGTGCGGGCGCTGACCCGCATGGCCGGCCTGGTCGTGGCCGTCCGACGCCGCATCACCGGACGCCGTCAGGTGCTCGACGGGCTGGCGACCATGGGTCTCGGCCTGTCCGAGACCTCCGAGCACCCCCGCGCCGGGCTCGGCGGGGCGATCGACAGCCTGCTCGAGGCCGCCCGCACCGCGCTCGGGGTGGACGTCGCCCTGCTGAGCCGCATCGGTGCCGGCGAGCAGACCGTCACCCACGTCAGCACCGGACCGGACGCCCCGCCCCTGGCTCCCGGGACGTGCTTCCCGGCCGACGAGGGCTACTGCGGGGCGATGCTGCGCGGGGACCTGCCCTCGTCGGTGCCCGACACCGCGCACCACCCGATCAGCGCCGGCCTGGCCATGACGGCCGAGCTGGGCGTCGGCTCCTACAACGGCGTCCCGGTCACCCTGTCCGACGGTCGGGTGCACGGCACGCTCTGCACCCTGGACCGGTCCCCGACCAGCGAGCGCGACAGCCGGGCCCGCACCGACTCGCTGGAGGTCCTGGCCCGGCTGGTCGCGTTGCACGTCGACCGCCACCAGGCCGACGCCGACCGCCGGGCCGGCGACCGCGCGCTCCTGGCCCCGCTGCTGGACGGGTCCCGGCGGGTCACCGTCCTCCAGCCCATCGTCGACCTGCGCTCGGGCGCGGCCGTCGGCCACGAGGCGCTGTCACGCTTCACCGACGTCCACGGGGGCGCGCTGCGCCCGGACCTGGTGTTCGCCGAGGCCGCACGGCTGGACCTCGGCGTGCGGCTGGAGCAGCACGCCCTGGCCTCCGCCCTGCAGCTGCTGCCCCGCATCCCCGCCCCCGCCTACCTGTCGGTCAACCTGTCGCCGTCGGCGCTGGCCGACCCCGCCACCCACGACCTGCTCTCGGGTGTGCCCGCCGACCGGCTGGTCGTGGAGATCACCGAGCACGACGCGGTGCTGGACTACCCCGCCCTGGCCCGGCTGCTGGGTCCCCTGCGCGGACGCGGCATGCGCATCGCCGTCGACGACGCGGGAGCCGGGTTCGCCAGCCTGCAGCACATCACCCAGCTGCGCCCCGACGTCGTCAAGCTCGACATCGCCTTCGTTCGGGATGTCGACACCGACCGCAACCGGCGGGCCGTCGCCCGGGCGCTAATCGCCTACTGCGCCGAGACCGGGGCCGTGCTGGTCGCCGAGGGCGTGGAGACCCCCGCCGAGCGCGACCACCTGGTGGCCCTCGGCGCCGTGCTCGGGCAGGGCTACCTGCTGGGTCGCCCCCGGCCGGTCGACCCGGGTCCGCCCGGGCCGCGGTCGGCGCCCCGACCCGCTGCCCCCCGACCCACCGCATCCCGACCCACCCCGCCCCGACCCGCCCTGACCACGACCGCCGGCTGACCCGGCGGACCGGGCACGACCGGCCCGCTAGGGTCGGTCCGGTGACCCCGGCCGACGGCGCCCCCGCGGCGTCCTGCACCGGGGTGGACAAGACCTACCGGACGGCGACCGGGGTGGTGCGCGCCCTCGTCGACGTCGACGTCGAGGTCCCCCGCGGGCGGGTGACCTGCGTCGTCGGTCCCTCGGGCTCGGGCAAGAGCTCGCTGCTGCGCCTGCTGGCCTGCATCGACTCCCCCGACGCCGGGTCGGTGCGCATCGGCGGGCACGCGGTGGACGGGCTGGGCGCCCGCGGTCGCCGACGACTGCGCCGCCGGCAGGTGTCCTACCTGTTCCAGCGCCCGGGTGACAACCTGCTGCCCTACCTCACCGCGACCGAGCAGCTGCGCCTGGCCGCCGACCTGCGCGGGGCCGCGGTGCCCGACGAGGACCTGCTCGCCCTGCTGGCCCGGATGGGTCTGGCCGACCGCGCCGGTCACCGGCCGGGGCAGCTGTCCGGCGGCGAGCAGCAGCGGCTCGCCGTGGCCTGCGGGGTGGTCGGCGGCCCGGCGCTGGTGGTCGCCGACGAGCCGACCGCCGAGCTGGACACCGCCGCAGCGGTGCGGGTGCTGCAGGCCATGGCGGACCTCGCCACCGCCGGGGTGGGCTTCCTGGTGTCCAGCCACGACCCGCGGGTGATGGCCGTGGCCGACGGCTTCGTCCGCCTGGCGCAGGGCCGGGTGGCATGAGCGTCGTCGCGGCCACCGGGCTGAGCAAGCGCTTCGTGCGGGGCACCGAGGCGGTGACCGCGCTGGACGCCGTGGACCTGGCGGTCGAGGGTGGTGAGGTGGTGGCGCTCGTCGGGCCGTCGGGGTCGGGCAAGTCGACGCTGCTGGCGGTGCTCTGCGGGTGGGAGACCCCCGACGCCGGCACCCTGCGGGTGGGGCCGGGCACCGACCCCCGCGGGCTGGGGTGGAGCGACCTGGCGCTGGTCCCGCAGGCGCTGGGCCTGGTGCCCGAGCTGTCGCTGGCCGACAACGTGCTGCTGCCCGCCCGGCTGGGTCGCCCGGCCGCCGGGGAGGACCCGGCGGAGCGCGCCCGTCGGCTGGTGGACGGGTTCGCCATCGCCCACCTGGCCGACCGCTACCCCCACCAGGCCTCCCTCGGTGAGCAGCAGCGGGCCGCGGTCGCCCGGGCGCTGGTGCTGCGGCCGGCCCTGCTGCTGGCCGACGAGCCCACCGCCCACCAGGACCGCGGGCACGCCGACGCGCTGCTCGACGCCGTCCTCGACGCCGCCGACTCGGGGACCGCGGTCCTGCTGGCCACCCACGACGAGGTCGCCTGGTCGCGCGCCGACCGGGTCCTGTCGATGCGGGACGGTCGACTGCTGCCGGGCCCGCCGTCATGAGGTGGTTGCCGCCCTGGACCCGGGCGCCGGTGCTGGGGCTGCGTCGTCCGGCCGCCGTCGTGGCGGTGCTGGTGACCACGGCGATCCTGGCGTGCGCGCTGGCCAGCGCTCCGCTGTTCCTGTCCTCGGCGCGGTCGGCCGCGCTGCAGCAGCAGCTGGCCCCGCAGTGCGCGGAGGCCGCGTGGCCGGCCATCCAGCTGCAGGTCGCCCCCGCGGTGGGCGACCGCGCCGCCGAGCTGGCCGCGGCCCCCCGGCAGGCGTGGTCGTCGGTGGGCGCGACGTCCCGTCCGGTCCTGCTGGTGCGCTCCTCCCTGGGCGCCGGCGGCAACCCGCAGTCGGGGGTGGCGGTGGCCGGCCCCGACGGCGCACCGCTCACCCAGCGGGCCTCCCTGCTGTGGCGACCCGGCGCGCTGCAGGAAGTCGACGTCGTGGCCGAGCAGGGTGGGCGCGGGGTCTGGTTGCCCGCCTCCTACGCCGCCGCCGCGGGGGCGGCCCCCGGTGCGACCGTCGAGGTGGGCGGCACGGCGGTGCCGGTGGCCGGCGTCTACACCGACCTGTTCGACACCACACCCAGCAGCTTCTGGTGCGACCTGGAGGGGCTGTTCACCAACGCCGCGAGCGCCGACGTGCCACCGCCGGCGCTGCTGCTGGCCACCGACGAGCAGACGCTGGTGGACCTCGCCGCCGCCGGCGGTGGCGGGCTCGAGGCGATCGCGTCGGTGCCCGAGGACGGCGCCCGGTTGACCACCAGCCGAGCGCACGACCTCGCCGCCCTCACCGACCGCGCGCTGGCGGCGATGCCACCGGTCGCGCCCACCACCGGCGGGTTCCGGGCCGACCCGAGGCTGGGTGCGGCCACCGCCCGCGCCGAGCTGCTGGAGAGCGGGCTGCGCGGACCGGTCGTCCCGGTCGCGGTGGCCGGCGGACTGCTCGCGCTGGCGCTGGTCGCCGCCGCGGGCAGCTCCTGGGCCGACCACCGTGCCGCCGAGGTCCGGCTGCTGGCCGCCCGCGGGGTCGGCCCGGTCCCGCTGGCCGGCAAGGCGGCGCTGGAGCTGGCGCTGCCCGCGCTGGCCGGTGCCGCCGTGGGGTGGGCGGCGTCCCGGGTGCTGGTCGGGGTGCTCGGTCCGGCCCCCGAGCTGGACCCGTCGGCCACCGCCGCTGCGGCGCTGACCGGGGTGGCTGCGTTCGCCGCCGGACTGGGTGCGGCCGCCGTCGTGGCCGGGTTGCGCGCCCGCGGGACGGCGGAGCGGGCACTGGGAGCCGGGGTGCGCTGGCCGGCCCGCGTGCCGTGGGAGGTGCTGCTGCTGCTCGCCGCCGGGGCGTGCTGGCTGCTGCTGCGTGCCCGGCCGGGCGTGGTGGTCGACCAGGGCGTGGCCCAGGTGTCGGGGCTGCTCGTGGCGATGCCGCTGCTCGCCGTGGCCGGCACGGCGGTGCTGGCGGCCCGGCTGCTCACCGCTGCCCTCCCCCGGGTGCGCCGGTGGGCCGGCCGCCGCGGCCCGGCCGTGTTCCTCGCGGTCAACCGGTGGGCCGCCGCCCGGGCCGCCACCGCCACCCTGGTGGTCGCCGTCGTCCTGCCGGTCGCGGTGCTGGGCACGACCGCCACCCTCACGGCCTCCTCCCGCGCCACCCTCGAGGCCAAGGTCGGCGTCCAGCTGGGCGGCGCGGCCGTCGCCGCGACCGCCACCCGGGTCGACCCCGCGACGGTGACCGGCCCCGGCGGCACCACCGTGCTCCGGTTCGGCCAGGCCACCGCCGAACCGGCCGGCGGCGGGGAGGGCTCCGCCGTGCAGGCCCTCGCCGTCGACCCGGCGACGTTCGCCGGCACCGCGTTCTGGGTCGACTCGTTCGCCACCCTGCCGCTGCCCGACCTGGTGGCCCGGCTGACCGGCGGGGGCGACGCGGTGCCCGTGGTCGCCGCCGGGCTGCCCGCCGGGCGCTACGAGCTGCGGCTGGGCCGGGTCCCGGTCGACGTCGAGGTGGTCGCCACCGCCGACGTGCTGCCCGGACGGCGCACCGCCGACCCGGTCCTGCTGGTGGACCGCGCGCGGGTGCCCGAGGTGCCGCCGTCGGCCGGGTCGGACCAGACCGTCGAGCGGTGGACCGGCGGGGACGTGGCCGCCGCGGCGCAGCAGCTGCGCGACGCGGGGGCGGTCCGGGTGGTCGACACCGTGCCAGCCGACGTGCAGCGCACCGCCGACTTCCTCGCCACCACGTGGACCTTCGGCTACCTCTCGGCGCTGGCGGTGTTCGCCGGCGTCATCGGCGCGGCCGGGTTGCTGCTGCACCTGGAGGCCCGGTCGCGGTCCCGGGTGGGCGGGTACGTGCTCGCCCGCCGGGTGGGGCTCACCCGCGCCGCGCACCTGCGGTCGCTGCTGCTCGAGCTGGGCGGGGTCGCCGCCGTCGGCGTCGTGGTCGGTGGGGTGCTGGCAGCCGGGGCAGTCGCCACGGTCCTCCGGCGCCTGGACGTCGACCGGCTGCGCCCGCCCACGCCCCTGCTCGACGTGCCGTGGCCGACCCTGGCCGCCACGGTGGCCGTCGTCCTCGTGGTGGCGGGTACCGCGGCGGGGTACGCGCAGCGCGCCGCGGACCGGGCCGACCCCGGTCAGGTGCTCCGCGAGTAGTCGGCGCCCCTCACCGGGGGACGCGGGCCAGCTGGCGCGACTGCGCGACCAGCCGGCCGGTGGCGTCCCAGACCCGGTAGTCCTCGTCGACCCAGCCGTCGGAGGTCTCGCCGCCCCGGGCCTCGACCAGGCACCAACCCGGTGCCGGCAGGGCCCGCACCAGCGTCTGCAGCTGCACCGTCGGCGCCCAGCCCAGCCGGCCGGTCGCCCACGACGTCGGCGGCAGCACGTCGGTGAACGCCACGAGACCCAGCGGGTCGGGCTCCCGGCCGTCGGCGAAGCGCACCCAGGCGCGGATGACCGGCTCGTCGCCGGGCTCACCGAGCGCCCAGCCGGCGGTCAGCGGGTCCAGCCGGGTCTCCACGTGCCGCGAGATCCCCGGGACCGGCACGGGCGAGAGGTGGGCGTGCTCGGCCACCGAGAAGCACTCCTCGACGGGCGTCGCCGCCGGCGGGGGCACCGCGTGCTCGGGGGCGACGTCGGCCAGCGTCGCCGTGGTCACCTGCACCGACACGGCCGGACCGGTGGCGTCGGTCAGCACGACCACCCCGTGCTGCAGCGTCCGACCGGCCGGGCCCGGGGTCACGGCGAGGGTGGCCGGACCGGGGGTCGCGGCCCGCAGGTAGCTGGCCGACAGCGCGACCGGGTGGGCGTGCGGGGAGACCTCGACGGCGGCCCGGGCGACCACCGACAGCAGGTAACCGCCGTTCAGCACTCCCCCGCCGACGTCCCACCCCGGGTCGAGGTGGGTGACGAAGCCGCCGTCGACGGCGGAGAGGGCGGTGGCGCGGTCGAAGTCGCTGTCGGGGCTCTGCGGCACGGGGCTCTGCGGCACGGGGCACAGGGTGCCACCGCGGGACCTGCCGTCAGCCCCGGGCCCCGGGCCCGCCCGTCACCAACCCGGCGGCCGCCAGGGCGTCGGCCAGCCGCAGCCGCTCCACCTCACGGGCCTCGCCGGGCGCGGCCGCCCGCAGCACGTGGGGCACCTCGAGCGCGTCGGCGGCCTCGACCAGGACGTCGTCGTAGGCGGCCAGCACCCCGGCGCGGCGGGCGGCGCTGCCGGTGGTCACCAGCGCCAGCTCGGCCCGCAACCGGCGCAGGTCGGCGGCCACGGCCTCGACCGGGCGGCGCACCGGGACCGGCGCGGGGGCCGGCCGGCGGACGGCCGGTCGCCGGCCAGGCCGGCGCCGGGCTCGCCGGGGCGCCCGGCGTCGCAGCAGCCTCGTCGTGCTCAGCGTGCCGGTGAACCAGCGCAGCGCCAGCTCCATCAGCCAGCACGAGCCGACCACCATGACCACGACGAGCACGAGCACCACGGGCCAGGGGGCGGCGGACACCGAGGGCACGCCACGACGGTAGACCACGGGTGACCCACGCCACGGGAGCCGGCTCAGGGTCGGCTGGTCACCGCGGAGCCGGGCGCCTCGCCCTGGACCTCCTCCACGGCGGGCGCAGCCGACGGGGGCACCGACGGGGGCACCGGCGGGGGCACCAGCGGGGGCGCCGTCGGGGCCGTCCCCGGGAGCGGGTCGACGTGCAGGCGCAGGCTGGGCGGGGCCACGTGGGCCTCCAGCCGCACGTGCCGGCCCCGCGACAGCACGGCCCCGACGACGACCGCGGCGACGACGACCACCAGCCCGCTGGAGACCAGGCCCCACCGGGCCCCCAGGTGCTCGGACACCCAGCCGACCAGCGGTGCACCGACCGGGGTGCCGCCCATGAAGCACATGAAGTACAGGGCCAGGATGCGGCCGCGCAGCTGGGGTTCGACGCCCAGCTGCACGAAGCTGTTGCAGGCCACGCTGAACAACAGCCCCGCGGCACCGCACGGCACGAGCAGCAGCGCGTAGGCCCACTCGGTGGGCATGGTGCCGCTGACCGCGGTCAGCGCGCCGAACGAGCCGGCGGCCACGACGAGGAACCGCTGCAGCGGCCGGGCCTCGCGCCGGGTGGACAGCAGTGCGCCGGTCAGCGACCCGACCGCGAAGGCCGTCGACAGCAGGCCGAAGGCGCCCGCACCCAGACCGAACACCTCCCGGGCCATGAGCGCCACCGTGATCTGCGAGTTGAACCCGAAGGTGCCCACGACGAAGGCCAGCACCATCGCCAGCTGCAGGTCGGGGTGCTCTCGGGTGTAGGTCAGCGCCGCCCGCAGCTGGCCGCGCGCCTTGGCCACCGGTGCGCTGCGCTGCAGCTCGTCGCTCCGCATGAGGACCAGCGCTGCGATGGTGGCCGCGAAGCTGCCGGCGTTGAGGAAGAAGGCGGGGGCGGTGTCCCCGCCCGAGGCCGCGATGAGGCCACCGGCCAGGGCCGGCCCGACGAGCCGGGCCCCGTTGAACACGGTCGAGTTGAGGCTGACGGCGTTGCCGAGGTGGGCGGGGCCGACCATCTCCGAGACGAACGACTGCCGGGCCGGGGTGTCGATCGCGCTGACCGCGCCCAGGGCCAGCGCCAGGGCGAACACGTGCCACAGCGCGATGCCGCCGGTGGCCACCAGCACGGCCAGGGCCAGCGCGAGCACGCCGAGGACGGTCTGCGTGCCCACGAGCATGCGGCGCTTGTCGTACCGGTCGGCGAGCAACCCGCCGTAGAAGCTCAGCAGCAGGGTGGGCGCGAACTGCAGGGCGGTCACCACCCCCAGCGCGGTGCCGCTGCCGTCGGAGAGCTGGAGCACCAGCCAGTCCTGGCCGATCCGCTGCATCCAGGTACCGGTGAGCGACACCAGGTTTGCCGAGAGGTACAGCCGGAAGTTGTGCACCGACAGGGCACGGAACATGCCCCCGCGTCGGGGGGCGGTGGTCGCGTCGGTGCTCGGGCGGTCAGACGTCTGCGGTCACGTCCGTGGTCGACCCAAGGCCCAGCGGCTCGCGGTGGCTCATCCTGCGGCTCACCCGGCGGCGAGGTCGTCCATGATGCGGGCGGCCTCCCGCAGGGTCGCCCGGTCCTCGGGCGAGAGGGCGTGCAGCCGACCCGACAACCAGGCCTCGCGGGCGCGGGCCTCCTCGGTCAGCAGGGCTTCGGCGGCCGGGGTGAGGTCGATGACCACCTGGCGCCGGTCGGTGGGGTGCGGGGTGCGGGTGACCAGGCCCTTGCTCTCCAGCGCGACGACGACGCGGGTCATGGACGGCGGCTGGACCCGCTCGTGGCCGGCCAGCTCACCGGGGCTCATGGCCCCGTGCCGCTTGAGCGTCGACAGCGCGGCCAGGTGGGTGAGGGTCACCGAGGTGTCCACCCGTTGGTTGCGCAGCCGACGGGAGAAGCGCATGACCGCCAACCGCAGGTCGTGCGCGAGGGCGGCGGTGTCCAGCGTCGTCCGCGCCACGTGTCACCTCGTCAAGTCGTTAGCCCCGTTAACCGTACATCGAGCGGGGCCCACGACCGTCAAAGCAGCTGCTGGACCGGCTCGATCGCGAAGTACACCACGAACAGCACGCCGACGACCCACATCAAGGGGTGCACGCGCCGGGCCCGGCCGGTGGCGGCCATGAGCACCACGTAGCTGATCGTGCCGGCACCGATGCCGTTGGTGATGGAGTACGTGAACGGCATGAGCGCGATGGTCAGGAACGCCGGGATGGCCAGGGTCAGGTCGTCCCAGTGCAGGTTCTTGACCTGGGCGATGAGCAGGGCGCCCACGATCACCAGGATCGGCGAGGCGGCCTCGGAGGGGACGACGTCGACCAGCGGCGAGAACAGCGTGGCGACCAGGAAGAGCGCACCGGTGACCACGCTGGCCAGGCCGGTGCGGGCGCCGTCGGCGACCCCGGCGGTGGACTCGACGTAGGTGGTGTTGGACGAGACGCTGGCGAACCCGCCGGCGGCGGCGGCGACCGAGTCGACCATCAGCACCGGCTGCGACCTCGGGAGGTTGTTGTGCTCGTCCAGCAGGCCCGCCTCGGCGCCGACGGCGGTCACCGAGCCGACGGTGTCGAAGAAGTCGGCCAGCATCAGGGCGAACACGATGAGCAGCGCGGCGACGACGCCGATGCGGGAGAACCCGCCGAACAGCGAGACCTGGCCGAACTGGGAGAGGTCCGGCACCCCGACGACCTGGTCGGGCAGCGTGGGCACCTGCAGCGCCCAGCCCTTCGGGTTCACGGTGCCGTCGTCGAGGAACGTCGGGCCGACCTTCGCGACCGCCTCGACGACGACCGCGAGCACGGTGGTGATCACCAGCCCGATGAGCAGGGCCCCGCGGGTCTTGCGGACGACGAGGACGGCGGTGAGCAGCAGCCCGACGACGAAGACCAGCTGCGGCCAGCTGGCCAGGCTGCCGTCGATGCCGAAGGTGATGGGCACGGTGCCGTCCTGCGCGCGGCGCACGAAGCCGGAGTCGACCAGGCCGATGAGGGCGATGAAGAACCCGATGCCCACCGCGATGGCGGTCTTGAGCTGGTCGGGGATGGCCTCGAAGACCGCCCGGCGGAAGCCGGTGAGCACCAGGACGGTGATGAGCAGGCCCTCGAGCACGACCAGGCCCATGACCTCGGGCCAGCTCAGCTGGGTGGCGGCGTAGGCGGCGACCACGGCGTTGATGCCCAGGCCGGCGGCCAGCGCGAACGGGTACCGGCCGATCACGCCCATGGCGATGGTGAGCACACCGGCGACCAGTGCGGTGACGGCGGCGACCGACCCGAAGTCCAACGTGTTCCCGTCCACGTCGACGCCGGACAGGATGATCGGGTTGAGCACCACGATGTAGGCCATCGTGAAGAAGGTGACGAACCCGCCGCGCACCTCGCGGGCGACGGTGGACCGCCGCTGGGTGATGGAGAAGTAGCGGTCCAGCCCGTTCTTGGGCTTCATGACCGGGCCCGCGCTGCGCTTCTTCGGGGCGGCGGAGGTGGTCTCGATGTCGTCCGGCACGGCGACAGGGTGCCATGCGCAACCGGTCCGGTGGGGCCGCGCCCGGCTACAGTCGCGCCGTGCCCGCCCCGACCCGCCCGTCGCCTCCCCCGCTGCGGGTCGACACGCGCCGGGTGGTGCTGGTCGGCGCGGTGCTGTGGGCCGCGGCGCTCGTCGTCGTCCTGCTGCTGCCCGTGGACGCCGTCTGGGTGTGGACCTGCGTCTGCGGCCTGGTCCTCGCCGTCCTGGGCCTGGCCCTCATGCGCTGGCAGGGCCAGCGCTGACTCAGATCGAGTCGTAGGTGTCGGTGTTGTAGAGCGGCGTCAGCTGGATCTCGGTGGTGTCGGCGGTGACCAGGTTGGCCTCGCTGTGCGCACCGCACCCGTGGTCGGTGGTGACGACGTGGCCGTCGGCGGGGGCGAACTCGTTGGCGCACACGCCCAGCTCCAGCCGCACCGACCCGGCCAGCGGCATGAGGAAGGCGCAGTCCCCGCACGAGCCCGGGGCGTGCCGGGCGATCGCGGCCGTCGGCCCCCGGTCGCCGCTGCGCCAGCGCGCCAGGGCCTCCCGGCGTCCCTCGGCCGACAGCACGCGCTCGCGGCCGATGCCGACCTCCTGGGCGACGACCATGCCGGCGGGGTCGGCGGCCGCGTCGTCGTCGGCGAGGTAGGCCGGGACGAGGCGGGGGTCGTCCTCGGTCACGGGGAGGACGTCGCCGACGGACAGGTCCCCGGGCCGGATGCGCTCGTGCCAGGGCACCCACGCGGGGGCCAGCAGGGCGCTGTCGCCGGGCAGCAGCACGACCTCGTCGACGGTGACGTGCTCGTCACCGGGCACGCGGGCGACGGTCACGGCCCAGTGCCACCCCGTGTAGCCGGGCAGGGCGGCGGCGAAGGTGTGCGTCAGCACCTCGCCGAGCTCGGCCGAGGCGGCCTCGCGGGAGGCGCCGAGGTGCTCGCCGACCTCGTCGGGGGCGCCGGCGACCTCGACCGCGGCGGCGCGGGCCAGGTCCACGGCCGCGGTCAGCACGTCGCCGTCGGCGGGCCCGGCGGGTTCGGGGGCGGCGGGTTCGGGGGCGGACACGCCTCCATGGTGCCGCACGTCGCACGTGCGCGTGCACGCCAGGCACGCGGGGGCACCCCGGTGGTGGGGCACGATGGTGCGGTGGGCGGGACGGGGCGGTGATGCGGCGCAGGTGGGGACGACCGCGCCGGTCGACCACGGCGCGCACCGGCCCCGTGCAGCGCGTGCAGACCCGGCCGATGCCGCAGGCGGCGTCCGCACCGCCCGGCGACGACTCCCCCACCGTGGCCGCGCCGGCCGCGGGCGACCCACCGCGCACGCCGCCCCCCGCGCCTCCGCCGGCTCCTCCCCCCGTCACCCCGGTCGCCCCGGTCCTCGGTGCGCGACCGCAGCGGATCACCGTCACCCGGGTGGCGGCGCGCCGCTCGCGCGACCTCACCGTGGCCGCCGTCCGGCGGGTGAACGCGGCCAGCCGGGCCGACGGGGCCGGCGACAGCGGCCTGGCGCACGTGCTGTGGGTCAACGCGCTGCACACGGCCGGCGACGCGATGATCGCCGTCTCGCTGGCCGGCACGCTGTTCTTCGCCGCCCCGGCCGACGCCCAGCGCGGGAACGTGGCCCTCTACCTGCTGGTGACGATGGCGCCGTTCGCGGTGCTGGCACCGCTGCTGGGCCCGCTGCTGGACCGTCTGCAGCGCGGCCGGCGGTGGGCCATCGCGGCCAGCCTCGCCGGGCGCGCCGCGCTCGCCCTGGTGATGGCGGCCAACTTCGACGGGCTGTGGCTGTACCCGGCGGCGCTCGGCGTGCTCGTGCTGTCCAAGGCGCTCAACGTGCTGCGGGCCGCCGTCATCCCGCGCGTGGTGCCCCCCGCCATGTCGTTGACCAGCGCGAACGCGCGCACGTCGGTGTTCGGGCTGGTGACGGCGGGGGTCTTCGGCGGGGTCGGCGCGGGCATCGCCGCGGTGGCCGGCTTCCCGCCCCTCCTGTGGGCGATCGCGGTGGTGTTCGGGGCGGCCGCCGTGCTGGCCCTGCGCCTGCCACGGCACGTCGACGTCCCGGTCGGCGAGGAGGCCTCGGACCTGCTCACCACCACGATGGAGATCCCGGTGCCGGGCCGGTCGGGTCGTCCGCGCGTGGCGCGGTCGGTGGTGGAGGCGCTGCGCAACGCGGCGCTGCTGCGCGTGCTCGGCGGGTTCCTGACCATCTACGCCGCCTTCCTCGTGCAGGCCGCGGTGCCCGGGGGGTGGGCACGCACGCTCGCGCTGGGCGGCATCGCGGCCGCGGCCGGGGCCGGCAGCTTCCTCGGGACGGCGATCGGGTCGCGTCTGCACCGCGCCGCCCCCGACTCGCTGGTGCTGTGGTCGACGGTGGCGGCGGTGGCCACCTCCGCCGTCGCGGCGGGCTTCCCGTCCCTGCCGGTCATCGCGCTGACCGCGGGGGTGGCCGCCCTGTCGGCGGGGCTGGGCAAGGTCTCCCTCGACGCCATCATCCAGCGCGACGTGCCCGGCGCCCAGCACGCCTCGGCCTTCGCCCGCTCCGAGACGTTGCTGCAGCTGGCGTGGGTGGTGGGCGGCGGTCTGGGCATCGCCCTCCCGGCAGGCTCCCCGGCGCTGGCCTTCGGCGTCGTCGCGGGGGTGCTGGTGGTGGCCACAGGTCTGCTTGCTTGGGTGGGTCACCGCGGTCCCGACCGGGACCCGGCGGAGGGACGGGGTTCGACGTGAGCAGGGCGGGCAGCGCAGCGAGGACGACGGTGGCCGCCGCGGCGGTGCTGGTGGCGCTCACCGGGTGCGGGGCCGGCGGCAGCGGCGGCGCCGGTGAGCAGGACGCGGCGGCCCCGACGGTTCGGGTGCAGGCCGGCACCCAGGACGTCGCCGTCCGACCGACCCAGTACTGCCTGGGCGGCACCGGGGAGCGCTACTCGACCACGCCGCCGGTCATCGAGGTGCCCACCGACAGCACCATCGCCCTCACCGTCGACGCCGACGTGGCCGACCAGGGGTGGAGCGTGCAGGTCTACGACGACCAGCTCGAGGAGCTGCTCGGCGAGGTCGACGTCGAGGACGGCACGACGGTGTTCACCGGCATCAACAGCTCCGACGTCGTGCCGGCCTCGTTCTACCTGGTGGTCGTCGAGGACTCCGACGACGCCGCCTGCAGCGGCCTGTCCGGGGCGTGGCCGATCGGCTTCATCCGCTCGTGAGGTGATGGAACGGCCTCGCTGCAGGGGCCCGCGGAGCGCGGAGCGGTCCGTGGGGGGCAGTCAGGTCCTTCTACTCGAGGTCGGTGGCGACGGCACGCAGGACGGCGGCCACCTTGGCCGCGGCCTGCCGGTCGGGGTGCCGGCCGTGCCGCAACCCGTTGCCGACGCCGTCGAGCAGCCGGATGAGGTCCTCGATGATGGGCACGAGGTCGTCGGGCTTCTTGCGGGTGCCGGCGACGGCGGAGGGCAGCGGGTCCAGGACGACGACCTGCAGCGCCTGGTCACCGCGGCGGCCGGCCACGATGCCGTACTCGACCCGCTGGCCCGGCTTGAGCTCGGTGGTGCCCGCCGGCAACGCGTCGCGGTGGACGAACACGTCGGGCCCCTCCTCCTGGGAGAGGAACCCGAAACCCTTCTCCGGGTTGAACCACTTCACCTTGCCGCTGGGCACGTCGATCCCTCGCTCTGCGTCGTCCGCCCGCCGTGCTGGCGCGCTCCGGCCCAGGCTAGTCCGCGACCGGGGGTGCGTCTGTCGGGTTGCGCGCCGACCGGTTACCGGCCGGTAGGCAGTACCCGGGGACGGATGCGACGATGCCCGGCATGGCTGTCCGCAACGCTGCGTCCCGCGTCGTCACCTCGATCGCCGCCGCGGTCCGGCTGATCTCGTCGGTCGTGGGCGGGCTGATCGTGCTCTACGCGGTCTTCGTGCTGTTCGAGGCCAACCCGGACAACCCGATCGTGCAGTTCACCGCCGGGGTGCGCGACGACCTCGGCGGCTTCACCCGGGACCTGTTCACCCCCGAGGACCCGAAGATCGCCAGCACGGTCAACGCGCTCGTCGCCGCCATCGTGTGGGTGGTGGTGGGCAACCTGCTCTCCAAGGTCATCACCCGCCTGGCCCCGCGCAGCTAGGTCCACCCGGTCAGGCCGTCACCACCTCGGCGAGGCCGAGCTCCTCGGTGGACACCTGGCGCATCTCGACCTTGCGCACCTTCCCGGTGACCGTCATCGGGAAGCCGTCGACGAGCTTGACGTAGCGGGGCACCTTGTAGTGGGCCAGCTTGCCGGTGCAGAACTCCCTGAGCGTGTCGGCGGTGAGCTCGGGGGCGCCGGCGCGCAGCTGCACCCAGGCCATCAACTCCTCGCCGTACTTGGCGTCGGGCACCCCGATGACCTGCACGTCGGCGATGTCGGGGTGGGAGTAGAGGAACTCCTCGATCTCCCGGGGGTACACGTTCTCCCCGCCACGGATGACCATGTCCTTGATCCGGCCGACGATGTTCAGGTAGCCCTCGGCGTCCATCACGGCCAGGTCGCCGGTGTGCATCCAGCGCGCCGCGTCGAGCACCTCGGCGGTCTTGTCGGGGGCGTCCCAGTAGCCCAGCATCACCGAGTAGCCGCGGGTGCACAGCTCCCCGGCGGTGCCGCGCGGCACCGTCAGCCCGGTCTCGGGGTCGACGACCTTGCTCTCCAGGTGCGGGTGGGTGCGGCCCACCGTGGACGTGCGGCGGTCGAGGTCGTCGTCGGCGCCGGTCTGGGTGGACACCGGCGAGGTCTCGGTCATGCCGTAGGCGATGGTCACCTCGGCCATGCCCATCTCGTCGACGACCCGCTTCATCACCTCGACCGGGCACGGCGAGCCGGCCATGATGCCGGTGCGCAGGCTGGAGAGGTCGTAGGAGGCGAAGTCGGGCAGCGCCAGCTCGGCGATGAACATCGTGGGGACGCCGTAGAGCGACGTGCACTTCTCGTCCTGCACGGCCCGCAGCGTGAGCGCGGGGTCGAAACCGGGCGCGGGGATGACCATCGTCGAGCCGTGCGAGGTGGCCCCGATGTTGCCCATGCCCATGCCGAAGCAGTGGTAGTAGGGCACCGGGATGCAGACCCGGTCGGCCTCGGTGTAGCCGCAGCCCTCGCCGACGAAGAACCCGTTGTTGAGCAGGTTGTGGTGGGTGAGGGTGGCGCCCTTCGGGAAGCCCGTCGTCCCGGAGGTGTACTGGATGTTGATCGGGTCGTCGGCGGAGAGCTCCGTCTCGCGCTCGGCCAGGAACCCGCGGTCGGCGGCCCGGCCGGTGTCCATCAGCTGCTGCCACTCGGGGTCGCCGAGGAAGAGCACCTCGCGCAGCGCCGGGCACTCACCCCGGACCTCGGCGACCATCGCGCGGTAGTCGCTGGTCTTGAACTCCGGGGCGGCGACCAGGACCGAGATGCCGGCCTGCTGCAGCACGTAGGACAGCTCGTGCGTGCGGTAGGCGGGGTTGATGTTGACCAAGACGACCCCGAGCTTGGCGGTGCCGTACTGCACGAACACCCACTCGGCGCAGTTGGGCGCCCAGATGCCGACCCGCTCGCCCTTCTCGATGCCGAGCGCGTGCAGCCCGAGGGCGAACGCGTCGACGTCGGCCACCAGCTGGGGGTAGGTCCAGCGGCGGCCGGTGGCGCACTCCACGAGCGCCTCGTGGTCGCCGACCCGCGCTGCCGTGCGGTCGAGGTTGGCCCCGATGGTGTCGCCCAGCAGGGGCACCGTGCTGGTGCCGCTGGTGTAGGACGGCAGCGCGGGCGCGGTCATGCCTGCTCGCCCGGCCGCAGCTGGACGCCGGCCCGGTTGGGCTTGTCCGTGGGGTGCGCGTAGCGCAGGTACTCCACCGGCAGCGGGAACGAGTGGTCCTCGCCGAACGGCGACAGCGACCCGGTCATCTCGCTGACCAGCTCGGTGAGCGGCGGGCCGCCGTCCTCGCTCTGGCCCCAGGTGGGCTCGACCAGGTGGGCGTTCTTGGGGTTCTTCTTGGCCATGCCGGACTCCCGCCGTCGTGGCCGGCTCGCTCGCCGGCGCTCGGGCACATCGTCCCGCATCCAACCCCGCGGGTCGGCACCCACGCCAGCCCACCCGCAACGCGCCTGCATCGTGGGCCGTCCGTGCGCCAGGGTGAGGTCGTGGACACCGACCACCGCCAGGTCTTCGCGTTCTCCGGCCTCCTCGACCAGCGGGAGGGCGACGGAGACCCGTGGGACCTGATCGCGCACGCGTTGTCCCTGGCTCCCCGCACCCGGCGGGTCGTCTACGTGCCCACAGCTGTCGGCGACGCCCAGGACGCGATCGACCGGACGACGACGGCGTTCGGTCGCCACCGGCCCGACGTCGACGTCCTCGTGCTGCGGCTCTTCCCGCAACCGAGCGTGCCCGACGTCCATCGCCACCTGTTGGCGCAGGACGTGGTGCTTGCTGGTCGAGGGCGGCAGCGTCGTCAACCTGATGGCGGTCTGGCGCGCACACGGGCTCCCGGAGGCGCTGCGGGAGTGCTGGGGAGGCCGGCGTGGTGCTCGCCGGCTCCAGTGCCGGCAGCCTGTGCTGGCACGTCGGCGGCCCCACCGACTCCTTCGGCGACGGCCTCGCCCCCTTCACCGACGGCCTGGGTCTGCTCCCGTACGGCAACGGGGTGCACGACGACCTCGCCGACCAACCGCGGCGTCGCGTGTTCGGCGAACTCGTGTCGAGCGGGGCACTGCCAGGCGGGTACGCCACCGAGGACGGCGTCGGGCTCCACTACCGGGGTACCGAGCTGGCCGAGGCCGTGACCATTCGCCCGGGTGCCCGGGCATGGTGGGTGACCCCAGCCCCGAACGGCGCAGCCCGCTCGGACCCGGTCGTCGCGCGCCGGATCGGGCTATCGCCGCCCTCCCCGCTGTGAACGCCGAGCGTCATGCGGCGGTCAGGACCCACGTCGGCCGCCGTGTGGTCACCAGGCGTCGGATGACGATCACCCGGTGCAGCGGAGTGGGCTACTGGGGTTCGGAGGGCCTCTGAGCTGCGGTTTCGGGTTGATCCGCGCCCGCCCATGCGCTACTCTTCGAACACGTGTTCGAGTCGAGGTGAGGGGGCGTGGGTCATGGGTCTGGACGGCGTCGCTGCCTCCGCCGACTGGGTACCCGAACCCCTCGCCCCCGGTGCGCTGGGCGCCGAACCACCCACGCGGCCCTCACCCGTGGCGGCAGCTGCG
>NZ_JBAPLU010000015.1:0-98448 GCF_037083825.1 Klenkia sesuvii | reverse complement strand
GGGGCGGGGGCAGGGGGCGGGTCAGGGAATCGTGCGGAGCCAGTCGGCGATCGCGGTGCCCAGCTCGTCGGGGCTGTCCTCGGGGACGAAGTGGTTGCCGGGCACCTGCACCTCGGTCAGGTTCGGCCAGCGGCGCACCAGGTTGCGCTGCCGGCCGACCAGGATCGAGCCGGGGTCGGCGTCGACGAACAGCTTGGGGACGTCGGAGCGGGCCAGCCACTCGCCGTAGGCGTCGACAGCGTCGTGCACGTCCGGCGGCACGTGCTCGATCGGGATGTTGCGCGGCCACTCCAGCGTCGGCCACCGGCTCTCGGGCGTCGGGTAGGGCGCCCGAGAGCGCTCGTGCGCCTCGGGGGTCAGCCCGTGCAGGGTGGAGGCGGGGAGGATCCGCTCGACGAACGTGTTGCGCTCGAGCACCAGCTCCTCGCCGCGGTCGGAGCGCATGCCCTGGAACACGCCCTTGGCCGCGCGCGGCCAGTCGGCCCACAGCAGCGGCGTCACGATGGTCTCGGTGAACGCGATGGCCCGGATCCGCTCCGGGTTCTTGCGGGCCCAGTCGAACCCGAGCGCGCCGCCCCAGTCGTGCAGCACCAGCGTGACCCGCTCCTTCGCCTGCACCTCGTCGAGCAGGTCGGCCAGGAATTCCGCGTGCGCGGAGAAGGAGTAGGTGCCCCGCTGCGGGTCGGGCAGCTTGTCCGACTCGCCCATGCCGATGAGGTCCGGCGCGATGCACCGGCCGAGCCCGGTCAGGTGCGGGATGACGTTGCGCCACAGGTAGGACGACGTCGGGTTGCCGTGCAGCAGCACGACCGGGTCACCCTCGCCGGTGTCGACGTAGGCCATCTCGTGCCCGCGGATGCGCACCCGCGAGCGGGGGAACCGGTCCTCCGGCGACACCGTCATGGCCCCAGCGTGGCCCCGCACCGAGAAGATCGCAGAAGACGCTTGACCCTGACGCGACGTCAGGCAGTTCCATCCACGTCGTCAGAGGAGGCAGAAGGATGAGCCACACGGTGGGGGAACTGGCCGCGATGGCCGGGGTCACGGTGCGCACGCTGCACCACTACGACCGGATCGGGTTGCTGACCCCGTCCGGCCGCACCTCGGCCGGGTACCGCGTCTACGAGCTGCCCGACGTGGACCGGCTGCAGCAGGTGCTGCTCCACCGCGGGCTCGGCTTCGGCCTCGAGGAGATCGGATCGCTGCTGGACGACCCGGACGTCGACGCGGGTGACCACCTGCGCCGGCAGCACCGACTGCTCACCGAGCAGCGGGACCGGACCGACCGGATGGTGGCGGCCGTCGAGAAGGAGATGGAGGCACTGGCCATGGGCAACCCCGTGACCCCGCAGGAGAAGCTCGAGGTGTTCGGCGACTGGCTGCCCGAGGAGTACGCCGACGAGGCCGAGCAGCGGTGGGGGGACACCGAGGCGTGGGCGCAGTCGCAGGCCCGTACCGGCAGCTACACCAAGGCCGACTGGCTGGCGATCAAGGCCGAGACCGACGACCTGGAGCGGCGGGTGGCCACGGCGCTGGCCGAGGGAGCCCCGGCCGACGGCGAGCGGGCGATGGACCTGGCCGAGGAGCACCGGCAGCAGATCAGCCGGCGGTTCTACGACTGTCCGCCGGAGATGCACGCCTGCCTGGGCCGGATGTACGTGGAGGAGGACCGGTTCACCGCGTACTACGAGGGCATCGCGCCCGGTCTCGCGGCGTTCCTGGCGACCGCCTGTCAGGCCAACGCCGCCCGCCGGGGGTGACCCGGCTCGGCGGTCCCGGCACGGGGACGCCCTCTTGCCCCCTCGGCGGGGGCCCGGCACGATGCCCGCGTGCCCCACGACGTGGACCTCGCCGACCGCGTGCGCGAGGCGCTGGCCGCCGTCCCCGACGTCACCGAGAAGCGGATGTTCGGCGGGCTCGCCTTCCTCGTCGGGGGCGCCATGGCGGTCGCGGTGAGCGGCAGCGGTGGGCTGATGGTGCGCTGCGACCCCGCCGTGGCCGACGATCTCGTCGCGCGCGACGGCGTCGCGCGGATGGTCATGCAGGGGCGGCAGCTGGCCGGGTGGGTCCTCGTCGACCCGGGGCTGCTGCCGACCGTGCCGGCCGTGGCGGAGTACGTGGCGACCGGCCGGACGGCGGCCCTGGCCGCCCGCTGAGGCGACGGCGGGCCCGCTCCCGGTGGGGAGCGGACCCGGCCAGCCGCACAGTCAGCCCAGAGCGGCGCGGGCGGCGCTCGGGGCCGGGGCCGGGGCCGGCAGGCCGAGGAAGAAGCCCTGACCCAGCCGCACCCCGCACGACTGCAGGGCGGCCAGCTCGGCTGCGGTCTCCACGCCGCTGGCGACGACCTCGCACTCCCGGGCCGCCGCGAAGGGCACGAGGGCGGCCAGCAGGGCGCGCCGCGCGGGGTCGTGCTCCAGGCCGGCCGTGGTCTCGCGGCCGAGCTTCAGGAACGCCGGCCGCTGCTGCTCGACCCGGCTGAAGCTGTCGTAGCCCACCAGCGGGTCCTCCAGCGCCACCCGCACGCCGAGGGGGACGTCGGCCGGGTCCAGGTCCCGCCCGCCGACCAGCCCGCCGGACTCCAGCACGACCGGGCTGGTGGCCCGCCCGACGATCGAGGCCAGCTCGCGGCGGGCGTCCCACATGCCGGCGGACACGTTGACCGAGACCCAGGCACCCGCCGGCAGGCCTGCGGCGGCGGCCAGCGACGCCCGCAGCATGGCGCCGTCGAGGTCGACGCCCAGCCCCCGGTCGCGGGCGGCGGCCAACCGCTCCTCGGGCGGCCGCCCGTCGGCGAACCGGCAGAGGGCCTCGTAGCCCACCGGTTCCTGGGTCGTCAGGTCGACCACCGGCTGGAAGACGGTGAAGAAGATGAAGTCGCGGAACGCGGCCACGACGGCGGCCTCGCCGTCCGGCTCGGCCGCGGTGACCGGACGCGGCGGCAGCGGCCGCTCCTCACCGCCCGGCACGGCGGACGCCACCGACGGCAGGCCGTAGTGCAGCACCGACGCCCAGTCGGGCACGGCGGTCGGCTCGACCACGCCGACCGCGCGGGTGGGTCGCGGCCGCCGGTCCGGCGCCGGGGCGGCGCCGACCCCGCGGGCCGGGGCGGTCGGGACCGGCCGGTACAGCCAGTCCCGCAGGTGCACCCACAGGTCGGTGGCGGTGTGGCCGAGCCCGACGAAGGCCACCATGGCGTAGGTCGCCAGCACCGCGTTCAGGGTCGCGAAGCCCAGGTTGACCCACTGGCCCAGCCGGACGTCGACCACGATCGTGGCCACGCACCAGGCGATGAGGGCCATCGGCGCGAGCAGGTACACGGCCCCGGCGGTCGTGCGGTCCCGCACCTTCGGGGTCCGCTTGAACGCGCTCTTCTCCCCGGTGATCAGCTGCAGCAGCGAGGCGAAGGTGCCCGACAGGTTCACCGGCAGCAGGATCAGGTTGAAGCCGTAGATGCGCAGCACGTCGGTGCGCCGGTAGCCGACCGAGCGCAGGTCGCCGGCCATCATCAGGAAGTAGGGCACCGACACCAGCAGCAGCAGCGGGTTGAGCAGCTCGTCGTTGAACGGGTAGAGCAGCATGCCGAGCAGGCAGATCGAGCTCCAGCAGATCGAGGCCATGTAGTTGACCCGCAGGAACAGCTCGCCGAACCGGTTGCGCTCGCCGCGGGCCCGCCGGGCGCGCACCTGCTGGCGCAGCTTGCTCAGGATGAGCAGCCCGCCGTTGGCCCACCGCTGGCGCTGGATGCACAACGAGCCGAAGTCCGGCGGGGTGGCCGAGTAGGCCAGCCGCTCGGGGTAGTTGACCAGCGACCAGCCGTGCACGCCGAGGTCGATGGTCGACTCGGTGTCCTCGATGACCGTGCGGTCCTGGATGTAGCGGCGGATCTCGAAGTCGCCGTCGAAGTCGACCTCGACGATGGCGTCGAGGGCCTTCTTCCGCAGGACGGCGTTGGCCCCGACCCAGAAGGTGGCGTCGTACTGGGTCATGCCCTGGTGGACGATGTGCTGCAGGTCGGTGGAGGCCCCCGAGATGCGCTCGAGGCGGGTGGCGGCCCCCGGGAACGAGCTGTAGGGCGTCTGCGCCACCGCGACCCGCGCGTGCGAGTTCTGGCTGAGCAGGTGCACCATGCGCGCGGCGTACTCGGGCAGCAGCATGCTGTCGGCGTCCAGGGTGAGCACGAAGTCGGGCTCGTCGACGACCAGGTCGGCGGCGCGGGCCGAGCAGGGCACGAGCGCCAGCCCCACCGGGGTGTCCACCTCCTGGTAGCTGCCGCCCATGAGGCCGATGTAGCTGTTGAGGTTCATCGCCTTGTTGGGCTCGTGCGACAGGGACCGGTACCGCTTGCGCTCGAAGCTGGTCACGCGGGCGGTGAAGGTCGACACCAGTCGGCGGTGGAGCTGGCGCAGCCGCTCGACCGGCAGCACGACCTCCTCCGCGGCGGCGTCGGCGAGCGCGGCGGCGACGGTGGCCAGGTCGCGGGCCAGCCCGCCGAGCACGTGGTCGACGAAGAACTGGTCGGTGTGGTCGAGCACGGGGTGCTCGGCGCCGAGCTCGGTGAGCCAGTCGACGGCGAAGGTGTAGTGCTCGGCCAGCGCCGACACGTCGGCGGTGGCCGACACCCGGCCCTCGGACAGCTCGCGCTCCAGCAGGGCCTGCGCGGCCTGGAAACGGCTGGCCGGCACGGCCAGCTGGGTCTCGATGACCTCGGGTTGGGCCCGGGCGTCGGCCAGCAGCCGGCGCGCGCGGGCCGTCGTCGGGCGCTGCGGGTCGTCCAGCAGCAGGACGACCTGCAGGCCGGGGTACTCCTGCAGCGCGGCCGACAGCAGCGTGGTGCGGATGGTCCGCTCGTCCTCCTGGTAGGAGGGCACCAGCACGGTCACCGGCGCCGCGGCCGGGGTGTCGAAGAAGGCGTCGAGCACCGCCCGGGAGGCACGCTGGTGGGCCCGGGCGCGGTAGAAGAAGCCGATGCGGGTGATCAGGTAGGCCATCGCCGAGGTGGCCAGACCGGTGACCATGAGCAGGTAGACCACGGCCTCGATGACCAACCGGGCGCTGTCGGCCTTGCCCTCGATGAACTGCTGCTCGACGGTGTAGGCGACGTACACCGCCCACGCCGAGACGGTGAGCACGATGGCCAGGCGCCCGATGGCCATCCGGCCCTCGGACACCTTCGCCGGCACGAGCGGATGCGGGGCGGTGCGGCGGTCACTGCCCCACTGGCGGCGGACCGCCGGCGGTCCGGGGTCCGGGTGCTGCTGGGTCACGGTGGTCTGCTCTCGTCGTCCGTCGCACGGGTCCGTGCCCGCGTCCTGCGCCGTCCATCGGCGCCGGGCGGCCCGGTGTTGAGCCGCACCCCCCGGGGGGATGAGGTCGGAGGACCGGTGCGGTCCCCCGGCTCCAGGGACGCCCCCGTCGTGCCGACACACCTGGGAGAGCAGGCCCTCCCCTGGGGAGCGGACACCCGAGCAGGACGAGACGGAGCACCCGCATGACCCCGAGCACCCCGCCGGTCGGAGACCAGGACGGCGACCTCGACGCCGACCTCGACGGCGACCAGCCCGTCGCCCGCCGGCTGTCGTGGTCCCGGCTGACCCTGCTCGTGGCGGCCGTGGGCTCGCTGACCGCCGCGGCCGTCGTCCAGGTCGACGACGTCCGGTCCCCCGAGGCTGTCCCGGCGCCCTCCTGGCACGTGCCCTACGTCGACGTCACCCTCACCCCGACCTTCCAGTTCCAGGACCCCGCGGCCAACCCGGCCCGGACCGTGGCGCTGGCCTTCGTCGTCGCCGACCCCGACGAGGACTGCGCGCCCAGCTGGGGCGGCTACTACTCCCTCGACGAGGCCGGGCAGGACCTCGACCTGGACCGGCGCATCACCCAGCTGCGGTCGGCCGGCGGCGACGTCGTGGTCAGCTTCGGCGGGCTCACCAACGACGAGCTGGCCGTCGCCTGCGCCGACGAGCAGGACCTCACCGACGCCTACCGCGACGTCGTCGAGCGCTACGACCTCTCCTCGGTCGACCTGGACGTCGAGGGCACCGCCGTGGCCGACCGGGCGGCCACCGAGCGCCGCGCCCGGGCGCTGGCCACGGTGCAGGCCGAGCGGCGCGCCGAGGACCGGCCGCTGTCGGTCTGGCTGACCCTGCCGGTGACCCCCGACGGCCTGACCGCCGACGCGGTCGACCTGGTCGGCGCCACACTGGACGGCGGGGTCGAGCTCACCGGGGTCAACGTCATGACCATGGACTACGGCGGCTCCAAGCCCGCCGGCACCGGCATGCTGGCCGCTGCGGAGGACGCGCTCACCGCGACCGCCGGGCAACTGGCCGACCTCCACGAGCGGCGCGGCGAGCCGCTCGGGGACGCCGCCCTGTGGGCCGGGCTGGGGGCCACGCCGATGATCGGCCAGAACGACGTCGACGGCGAGGTCTTCACCGTCGAGGACGCCGCCGGCCTGACCGCCTTCGCCCGCGACCGCGGCCTGGGCCGGCTGTCGATGTGGTCGATCAACCGCGACCAGCCCTGCGGCGCCAGCTTCACCGACGTCGCCGTGCACTCGAACACCTGCAGCGGCGTGGCGCAGGAGCCGTTGGCCTTCACCACGGCGTTCAACCGGATCGGCGCAGCCGGGGCGGCCCGCCCCGTCACCGAGGTGGTGCGCACCGACTCCCGCCAGCCCGTGGTCGACGACCCGGCGACGAGCCCGTACCCCGTGTGGCGCGCCGAGGCCCAGTACCCCGCCGGCTACAAGGTCGTCTGGCGTGGCCAGGTGTACGAGGCGCGCTGGTACGCCACCGGCGTCGACCCCACGACACCGGCGACGAGCAGCTCGCCCTCGCCGTGGTCGCTGCTGGGCGCGGTGGGCCCCGCCGAGGCCGCCCCCGAGCCGGTGCCCACCGTCACCGACGTCACCGACGCCTGGGACCCGACCACCCTGTACACGCGCGGGGCACGGGTGCTCTTCGAGGGCCTGCCCTACGAGGCGCGGTGGACGGTGCAGGCCACGTCACCGGGCGTGCTGTTCCCGATCGGGCCCGACGAGGCGTGGGCGCCGCTGTTCACCATCCCGGGGGAGCCCGCCGGCCGGTGAGGGGGCACCCTGCAGGGGTGAGGGAGCTCGTCGTCGTCCTGCGCCGGCCCTGGGTGCAACGGGGCATCCGGGCCTCGCTGGCCGCGGCCCTGGCCTGGCAGATCGCCCTGCTGCTGCCGGCCACGCTCTCGGACTACGCCTACTACGCGCCGCTGGGCGCCGTGATCGCGGTGCACCCGACGGTCGCCGACTCGGCGGGTGCGGCCTGGCGCACGGTGGCCGCGATGTTCCTGGGCTTCGGCCTGGCCGTCGTGGTGTACGAGCTGACCCGCGACGTGCCCAACGCGTTCACGATCGGGCTCATCGTCGCGCTGGCGATCGTGGTGGAGCAGTGGCGGTTGCTGCGCGAGCAGGCCAGCTGGGTGAGCTTCGCCGCCGTCCTCATGCTCACCATCGGCACCGACGACCCGGGCGCCTACGTGCTGCGCTACGGCGGGTTGACCCTGCTGGGCGCCGCGGTCGGCGTCGCGGTCACCACCGTCCTGTTCCCGCCGATGATGCTGTCGGTCGCCGTCGAGCGGATCGCGGCCACCCGCGGCCTGGTCGCGGCGCACCTGCTGGACATGGCCGACGCCGTCCGCAGCGGCACCGTGCCCGACCCCCAGGACTGGTCCCGGCGCGGGGAGCAGCTGGGCACCGCGCTGGACCGGATGCGCACCGCCGAGACCCAGGTCGAGCGGGCCCGGCGGGCCAACCCGCGGGCCGCCCGCTGGCAGGGGACGGCGCTGCGGGTGCGCGAGCAGTCCCGAGCGCTGGACCGCGTCGCCGTCCTCATCGACGACCTGACCGACCTGGTCGCGGAGTTCCAGCCGCACCGGCGCGGGCTGGACCGGGTGGACGACGGCACCGGGTGGGTGCTGGCCGACGCGCTCACCGGCCTGGCCGGGGTGGTGCGGATCCCCTACCACGACGGACCGGGGCACGACGCCCGCGACGACGCGATCGGCGCGGCGGTGGGTGCGCTGGACCGGCTGACCCAGCTGCTGCGCAGCTCCGCGGTGCCCGACGAGGAGGGCTTCTTCGCCCTGGGCGCGGTCACCGTCGGCGTCCGCCGCTCCCTGCGCGCCCTCGACGCCGAGGTCCGACCCGAGACGGTCCGTGCCCCGCACAGCTGAGCCGGCCGGTACCGGGCTCAGACGTGCGGGGCGCCCGTCGCAGGTGGTGATCGGCACCGACCCCGCTCAGCTTGAGGACGGGACCCGCGCGAGCAGCTCGCCGTGCAGCATGCCCAGCCAGCCGTCGTCGGCCGCGGCCCACCGCTGCCAGGCCGCCGCGACCTCGGCGAGGTCCTCCGCGGTGGCCACCCCGTACGCGACGGCCTGCTCGGCGAAGGCCGAGGCGGTGGCCCGGCCGGCCCACGAGTCGCCCCACCAGCGGCGCTCGGCGTCGGAGGCGTAGCAGTAGGTGGACGCCGACGCGGTCAGGTCGCGCAGCCCGGCGGCGTGCGCCCAGGCCCGCAGCCGGCGACCGGCGTCGGGCTCGGCGGTGTTGTGCCGGGCCACGCGGTGGTAGAGGTCCAGCCAGCGGGCCAGGCCGTCGTCGGCGGGGAACCAGGTGGTGGCGGCGTAGTCGACGTCCCGGACGGCGACCAGCCCGCCGGGCCGGCACACCCGGGCCATCTCGCGCAGCGCGGCGACCGGGTCGGTCAGGTGCTGCAGCACCTGGTGGGCGTGCACGACGTCGAACGAGTCGTCGGGCAGGTCCAGGGCGTAGACGTCGCCGACCGCGAACTCGACCGGCACGCCCTCGCGGTCGGCCACGGCGCGGGCCTCCCCCAGCGGCGCCTCGACCACGTCCAGGCCCAGCACCCGCCCCGGGGCCACCCGGCGGGCCAGGTCGACGGTGATCGTGCCCGGCCCGCACCCCACGTCGAGCACGTCGAGCCCGGCCCGCAGGTGCGGCAGCAGGTACCCGGCGGAGTTCCCCGCCGTGCGCCAGCGGTGGGACTGCAGGACGGCGTCGGCGTGCCCGTGCGTGTAGGTGTCCATGCCGGCATCGTGCGCCTCACGTTCCCACGATGTGAACCTGTGTCCCGACCAGTGGGACAGTTGCCCCGAGCAGGTGACCCGTGGTGCGCCGGCTCGCCCGCGTGCGACGATCCCGGCATGTCGCCCGCCACCCGGGCCGTCGTGGGCACCGACCGGCTCGCCGCCCTCCGCGCGGCCACGGCGGGGCTGCAGCCCCCCTTCGCCGTCGTCGACCTCGACGCCTTCGACGCCAACGCCGCGGCGCTGACCGCCCGCGCGGCCCCCGGCACCACCATCCGGCTGGCCAGCAAGTCGGTCCGCTGCCGGGCGCTGACCGACCGGGCGCTGGCCCGGCCCGGGTTCGCCGGGGTGCTGGCCCTCACGCTGCCCGAGGCCACGTGGCTCGCCGCCGACCCCTCCTCCGGCATCGACGACGTCGTCGTCGGCTACCCCAGCGTCGACACCACCGCGATCGCTGCCCTGGCCGCCGACCCGGCGCTGGCCGCGCGGGTGACGCTGATGGTCGACTCGGTCGAGTCCCTCGACGTCGTCGAGGCCGCCGCGGGCCGCTCCCCCGCCGCCCCGGTGAAGGTCTGCCTCGACCTGGACGCCGCGCTCGAGCTGCTGGGCGGGCGGGTGCACCTGGGCCCGCTGCGCTCCCCGGTGCGCACCCCCGCGCAGGCGGTGGCGCTGGCCCGCGCGGTGCTGGCCCGGCCGTGGCTGCACCTCGACGGGCTGATGGCCTACGAGGGCCAGATCGCCGGCACCGCCGACGCCGCCGGGCCCCGCCTGCGCCAGGCCGCCGTGCGGGCGATGCAGCGGGCCTCGGCCCGGGAGCTGGCCGAGCGCCGGGCCGCCGTGGTCGAGGCGGTGTCCGCGCTCGCCCCGCTGCGGTTCGTCAACGGCGGCGGCACCGGCTCGGTCGAGCAGACCTCCGCCGAACCCGCCGTCACCGAGGTGGCCGCCGGCTCGGGGCTCTACGCACCGGCGCTCTTCGACTCCTACCGCCGCTTCCGGGCGCGCCCGGCCGCGTACTTCGTGCAACCCGTGGTGCGCCGGCCCGCCGCCCGGGTGGTGACCGCACTCGGCGGGGGCTGGGTCGCCTCCGGGCCACCCGGACCCGACCGGCAACCGGTCGTGGCGTGGCCGCCCGGGCTCCGGTTCAGCCCGTGGGAGGGCGCCGGCGAGGCCCAGACCCCCCTGCTGGGCAGCCCGGCCGCGCAGGTGCGGCTGGGCCAGCACATCTGGTTCCGGCACGCCAAGGCCGGCGAGCTGTGCGAGCGGGTGGGCGAACTGCACCTCGTGGCCGGCGAGGACCTGGTCGGCGCGGTGCCCACCTACCGCGGCGAGGGGCGAGCGTTCCTCTGACCCGCACCCTCCCCCGGGTCCCTGCGTGGTGCGGCCTCCAGGGTCAGCGCGGCCTCGGCGGCCGGGACGGCGGCGGCGCGGTCGGCGGGCACCAGGCCGATCCGCGTGCGGCGGTCCAGCAGGTCGGCGACCGACCGGGCGCCCTCGGCCCGGACGGCGAACCGCAGCTCCCCCACGGTCTCCGGCCGGCCAGCGACCACCGGGTCGGCGCCCAGGGCGTGCACCTGCGGGGCCTCGGTGCCGTAGCGGGCGACCAGCCGCGGCGGGGCGTCGATGCGGTCGAGCACCCGGCGGGGGGCCGCGCCGACCAGCGGCAGCCGGGCGGTCACCGAGCGCCGCGCGCCCCGGCCCAGCACCCCGACCGCGGCGTCGACGGTCTCCTCGGCCATCGCCCGGTAGGTGGTGAGCTTGCCGCCGACCACGGTGAGCACGGACCCCGACCGGTGCAGCAGGTGCTTGCGCGACAGGTCGGCGGTGGCGTCGCCCGGCCCGGTCCCGGCCGCGGCCGGCAGCACGAGCGGGCGCAGGCCGGCGTAGGCGCCCACCACGTCGGCGCTGCTCAGCGGGTCGGCGAGCACCCGGTTCACCGTGGTCAGCAGCTGCTCGACCTCGGCCGGCGAGGGCTGCGGGTCGTCGTCGGGCACCGGGCCCCCGACCGGTTCGTCCGTGATGCCGAGGAACACCAGACCGGTGTCCTGCGGCAGCGCGAAGACGTACCGCGACCGCGACCCGGGCAGCGGCACGGTGAGCGCGGCGGCCGGGTGGCCCAGCCGCTCGGCCCGGACCACCAGGTGCGAGCCCCGCGACGGCACGAGCCGGATGCCGTCGTCCAGGGCGGCCGACCAGACACCCGCGGCGTTCACCACCACCCCGGCCTCCACCGCCACCCGCCGTCCCCCGACGTCCACGTGCACGGTGCGCCCGTCGACCCCCACCACCGAGGCCCCGGTGAGCACCGAGGCGCCGTACCCGGCCGCGGTGCGGGCCAGGGCGACCACCAGCCGCGCGTCGTCGGCGAGCTGGCCGTCCCAGAACGCGACCCCTCCGCCGCCGGGGGGTACCGCCGGCAGCCATGCGGCCACCTCCGCGGCCGACACCCGCCGCGCCCGCGGGAGCGACCCGCGGCCGCCGCGCACCGACGTCCGCACCCCGTCGCCGAGCACGCCGCCGAGGCCGGCGACGGCGGCGACGTCCCACCCGGCGACCGCCGGCACGCAGAACGGCAGCGGGCGCACCAGGTGCGGCGCCGTCACCCCCATGAGAACGGCGCGCTCGCGGGCCGACTCGCGGGCCAGGCCGATCTCCCCGTGGGCCAGGTAGCGCAGCCCGCCGTGCACCAGCTTCGAGGACCACCGGCTGGTGCCCGCGGCGAGGTCGGCGCGCTCGCACAGCAGCACCGACAAGCCGCGGGCCGCGGCGTCGAGGGCCACGCCCGCGCCGGTCACCCCGCCCCCGACCACGAGGACGTCGACGGCGGCGCCGAGCCGGTCGAGGTCGCGGTCGCGTCGCGCGGCGTCCAGCCGCATCCCGTCCACGGGGCCCACCCTGCCCCAGGCATGGGAGCCCATGCACCCGGCCACGGCGCCCATCACCAGGTGCACGGGCTCCCATGCCCGGGACGGAGGGACGCACGGGCAGACTGGGGCGGTGGCCGAGCAACCCGAACTCACCGTCCAGGGCTGGGGTCCCCCCGGCACCCGCGTGGCGCACGTGGCCGAGGGCGGCTCGCTCGAGCTGACCGCCGACGCGGCGCTCAAGCGGACGCTGCCCAAGCCCGCCCGCAAGCACCTGGCCCGCGAGCTGGGCTGGACCCCGCGGCACACCCCGCCGGTGCCGGTCGAGCAGATCGAGCTGCCCCCGGGCCGCTTGCCGGGGCCGGTCCGCGCGGAACTGGTCGCCCTGCTGGGGGTCGAGAACGTGCGCGACGACCGGGAGTCGCGGCTGCGGCGCACCGGCGGCAAGAGCTACCTGGACCTGGTGCGACGCCGCTCGGGCGACGCCTCCGACGCCCCCGACGCGGTGCTGACCCCGGCCGACACCGCGCAGACCGCGGCGCTGCTGGAGCTGTGCAGCCGGCACGGGGTGGTCGTGGTCCCGTTCGGCGGCGGCACCAGCGCCGTCGGCGGGCTGTCGGGCACCGACGTCGACGACCGCCCGGTCGTGGTGGTCGACCTGTCCCGGATGGCCGGGCTGGTGTCGGTCGACGTCCCCAGCTCGCTGGTCACCGCCGGACCGGGCATGCGCGGCCCGGCCCTGGAGGACGCCCTCGCCGAGCACGACCTCACGCTGGGCCACCTGCCGCAGAGCTGGGAGTTCGCCACCCTCGGCGGCTACGCGGCCACCCGCAGCGCCGGGCAGGCCTCCACCGGGGTGGGGCGGTTCGACGACCTGGTCGAGGGCCTGACCCTGGCCACCCCGACCGGGGTGCTGCAGCTGGGGCACGCCCCGGCGTCGGCCGCCGGCCCCGACCTGCTCGGCCTGGCGGTCGGTTCCGAGGGCACCCTCGGCGTCATCACCGAGGTCACCCTCCGGGTGCGACCCCGGCCGCGCACCGAGCAGTACGAGGGCTGGTCGTTCCGGAGCTGGGCGGCGGGCCTGGCCGCGCTGCAGCGGCTGGCCCGGCACGACCTGCTGCCCGACGTCGTGCGGCTCAGCGACCCCGACGAGACCCGGGCGAACCTGCTGCTCTCCGGCGGTGCGGGGGCCCGGGCGCTGCGCGGTGCGCTGCGCAGCCGGGGCCACGGGGCGGGCTGCCTGCTCGTGGTGGGCTGGCAGGGCCTGCCCACGATCGTGCGGGCCCGCCAGCGGGCGGCCACCTCGCTGCTGCGGGAGGACGGCGGCAAGCGGGCCGGCACCCGGGTGGGCGAGGCGTGGGAGCGGCACCGGTTCGCCGGCCCCTACCTGCGCGACCGGCTGCTCGACCACGGCCTGCTGGTGGAGACCCTGGAGACCGCGGCGACCTGGTCGGCGCTGCCGGCGGTGTACGACGCCACCCGTCGCGCCCTGCGCGAGGCGCTCGCGACGCCGGGGAGGAAGCCGCTGGTCATGACGCACGTGTCGCACGGCTACGCCACCGGCGCCTCGCTGTACCTCACCGTGCTCGCCGACCGGGACGACGACCTGCCGCTGCAGCAGTGGCTCACCGCGAAGCGGGCGGCCACCGACGCCCTGCTCGCGGCCGGGGGCACCCTGACCCACCACCACGCGGTGGGGGCCGACCACCGGCCGTGGCTGGACCGCGAGGTCGGCGCGCGGGGGGTCGACGTGCTGCGCGCGGTCAAGGCGACCCTGGACCCCGAGGGCATCTGCAACCCGGGCGTGCTGCTGCCCTCCTGAACACCGGCGTGTCGGGTTTGCCGCCCCGGCACCGGGGACATCCAGCCAGGCATGACCGAGGCCGTTGAACCCACAGCGCTCGACCACGGCTCCATCACCCTCGCCGAGGGCGGCGCACTGCTCGTCCTGGACGGGGAGATCGACAAGGACGTCGTGCGGCACTTCCGGGTGACCGTGCGGCCGGCGGACTGGCCGGCCCGGGTCGACGCCCGCGGGGTGACGTTCATGAGCTCGGCCGGTCTGGAGCTGATGGTGCACCTGGCCCGCAAGCAGAAGCGGGCCGGCGGCGAGCTCGAACTGGTCGAGCCGCCGACCTCGCTGCGGCTGCTGCTCAACCAGACGGGGCTCAGCCGGGTGTTCCGCTCGGTGCCGGCCCCCGCCTGACCGGTCTCAGGGCCGCCGGGAGCCACGCAGCCCTGCCCCGGCGGCACCGCGCACCCGCGAGGTCGCCCACCAGACCACGAGCGCGAGGCCCACGGCGGCGGCCGCCACCGCGAACACCACCTGCGCGCCCCCGGCACCGGCGCCGGCCAGGAGCACGCCCGCCCCCCACGCCCCCACCACCAGCCCGAGGTTGCGGGCCAGCAGGAGCACCGCCGACAGCTGCCCGCGATCCTGTGCCGCCGCGTCGAGCAGCACCGCCGTGGTGCACCCCGCCTGCACCAGCGCGTACCCCGGGGTGAGGACCAGCAGCGCCCCCGCGTAGCCCGCCGGGCCCCAGGCGACCGGCACCACCGCGAGCCCGGTCGCCCCGGCGAGGGCCAGCACGAGCCCGAGCGATGCGGACCGCACCGGCCCGACCCGGTCCACCAGCCGGCCCGCCGGCACCCCGGACAGCATCGAGCCCACCGGGCCGAGGGACATGACCAGGCCGGTGGCCGCGCTGCCCAGGCCGAGTGCGCCGAGCTGGTAGGGCCCCGCCACGAGCGTCGTCATCATGACCGCGCCGATCAGCAGGACCACGGCGCTGCCCCCGAGGACGGCGGGGGCAGGCAGCTGGGTCGCCGGCCGCGACCGTGCCCGCCTCGGCGGGTCCCCGCCGGGTGCCGACCGGACCGGGCGCAGCAGCAGGAGGACCAGCACCCCGAGGGGGAGGCCGACGGCGAGGGCCGCCCGCCACCCCGCCGCCTGCGTCGCCAGCCCCCCGAGCGAGGGCCCGACAGCGGTGCCGATCGCCGAGGCCGACCCCAGCAGACCCATGGTGCGCCCGACCCCGGACGCTGCTGCGAGGTCCCGGCCCAGGGCCACGGCCAGCACCATCATCGCCGCCGCTCCGGCCCCCTGGGCGGAGCGCGCCGCGACCAGGGCGCCCCACGAGGGCGCCACGACGCAGGCCACCGTCCCGACGAGGTGGACGACGGTCCCGAGCCGCACGACCCGGAGCCGGCCCCAGCGGTCACCGGCCCACCCCGCCGGGAGCACCAGCACGAAGACGGCCACCAGGTAGGCGGTCAGCACCCACTGCGCCCGGTCCGTCCCCACCCCGAGCGCGGGCCCGATCGACGGGACCGCCACCGTGACGCTGCTCGTGCCCAGGGATGCGGTGACGACCGCGAGCACCAGGCCCACCACGGCTCGGGTGCTCCGCCGCCGCGACCTCCGACCGGTTCCCGTCTCCATGCCGGCCACCGTGGCCGGTGGCGCGCACGTGCGGAAGGCGCATCGTCGTCAACGGACCTGTGCACCGGACGCACACACGGCCATGCTCGAGCCGTGACCCTCCCCGACCTCAACCTGCTGCCGGTGCTGCACGCCCTGCTGGAGGAGCGCAACGTGACCCGCGCCGGGCGGCGCCTGCACTTGAGCCCCAGCGCGACCAGTCGCGCCCTGGCGCGGCTGCGGCGGACCACCGGGGACCCCCTGCTGGTCCCGGAGGGGCGGACGATGGTCCTCACCCCGCACGCCGCCCTGCTGCGGGCCCGGGTGGCCGACGCGCTCCCCGACGTCCTGGGGCTGCTGCGTCCAGCTCCGCAGCTGGACCTGGCGAGCCTCGAGCGCACCTTCGTGCTGCGGTGCGGCGACGGCTTCGTCGAGACGTTCGGGGCGGACCTCGTGGCGCTGCTCGGCCGGGACGCGCCCGCGGTGCGGCTGCGCTTCCTGGCCAGGACCGGCCGGGACCTCACCGCACTCCGGGACGAGGTGGACCTCGAGACCTGCGTGTTCGACGGCCCGCCGCCACCGGGGGTGCGCCACGAGCCGCTGTTCGGCGACCGTTTCGTCGTGGCGCTCCGCGAGCAGCACCCCCTGGCGTCCGCGCCCGGCCCCCTGACCGCCGAGCAGTACGCCGGCGCCGGGCACGTGCACGTCGCGCGCCACGGACCCCGGCACGGCGTGGTCGACGACGCGTTGCTCGCCGCCGGGCTCCGGCGCCGCGTCGTGACCGCCGTCGAGGGCTTCGGCGCCGGACTGGCCCTGGCCCGCAGCACCGACCTGGTCGTCACCGTGCCCGACCGGCACACCGCTGGGCTGCGTGCCGGGCTGCGCACGCTGGAGGTGCCGGTGGACCTGCCCGCGCTCACCGTGAGCCTGGCCTGGCACCTGCGCCAGGACGCCGACCCGGCGCACCGCTGGTTGCGCTCGTGCGTGTCGGCGGTCGCCGGCGGGCCGCCGGCCGCGGCGGCCCCGTGACCGGTCACCCCCGGGCGACGTCCTCCGCGAGCGCCACCAGGTCGCCGAGCACCACCGCGACCACCCGCCGCTGGGCGACGTCGGGGCGCACGAGCGCGTCCACCTGCCGGCCGGCGCGCACCCCGGTCAGGGGCACCAGCCGCACGCCGGGGTGACCGCCGGAGCTGTAGCGGGGCAGCAGCGCGACGCCGTGGCCCGCGGCCACGAGGGCCTCCACCACGTGGAAGTCGTTGATCCGCTGCACCACCCGGGGGGTCGCACCCGACCGTGCGGCGACATCGGCGAGCACGCGCGCCACCGGGAAGCCCTCCCGGACCGCGATCCAGTCGGCGCCGGCCAGGTCCCCGGGGTCGAGCGCGGCCCGGCCGGCCAGCGGGGAGGACGCCGGGACCGCGACGTCCAACGGCTCGCGCAGCAGGGGGACGACGGCGACGCCCTCACCCCAACCCGGCCCGCCCTCGGCCGGCCGGTGCGCCACCACCACGTCGTGCCGGTCGGTGAGCGCGGCGAAGGCGTCCTGGGCGACGTCCTCGTCGGCGCACTCCACCGTGATCCCGCCGATGGCCCCGACCCGGGTGAGCAGGTCGGGCAGCAGCATCCAGGCCGCGCTCTGGAAGGCCGAGACCCGCACCGTGCCGGTGGGTGAGCCGGCCCAGGCCGCGCACGCCGCGCGGGCCCGCTCGAGGGCGACCGCGACGTCGACGGCGGCGTCGGCCAGCGCCTGGCCGGCCGCGGTGAGCCGCAGCCCGCGGCCCACCCGCTCGGTGAGCGGCACCCCGGCGTCGCGGGCGAGCGCGGCCAGCTGCTGGGACACCGCCGACGGGGTGAGGTGCAGGACGGCGGCGGCAGCGGTCACCCCGCCCTGGCTGCGCACCGCCCGCAGCGTCTCCAGCGCCCGCACATCCATGAAGCGAAGCTACAACGATGGTCCACCAATCGGAGATGGTGCTGAACGGTGGCGCGCCGCAGGGTGGAGCCCGTGAGCACCCGTGACCGTCTGCTGGCCTGCCTCGTCGCCGTCTGCTGGGGGCTCAACTTCGTCGCCATCCACCTGGCGCTGGAGCAGTTCCCGCCGTTCTTCCTGGTGGCGCTGCGGTTCGCGGTGATCGCCGTCCCGACGGTCCTGCTGGTGCCGCGGCCGGGCGTGCCGTGGCGGTGGGTCCTCGGCTACGGGGTGGGGTTCGGCATCCTGCAGTTCGTCTTCCTCTACCTGGCGATGGCCGTGGGGATGCCGACCGGGCTGGCCTCGCTGGTGCTGCAGTCCTCGGCGCCGTTCACGGTGCTGCTGGCCGGGGTGCTGCTGCGCGAGCGGTTGACCGCCCGCCAGGGCCTGGGCACGGCGGTGGCCATCACGGGGTTGGCCGGCATCGCCGTGCACCGCGCCGACGTGGACGGCGGGGCCCTGCTGCTGCCGGTGCTGCTCACGATGTGCGGCGGCCTGGGCTGGGCGCTGGGCAACCTGGCCACCCGGCAGGCACGTGCCCCGCACCCGTTGCGCCTCACGCTGTGGATGTCGGTGGTGCCGCCCCTGCCGATGCTGGGGGTCTCGCTGCTGGTCGAGGGGCCTGCGCGGATCGGGGAGGCGTTCACCGACCTCGGCTCGACGACCGGGCTGCTGGCCCTGGCCGGGCTGGCCTACACCGTGCTGGTCGGCACCCTGCTCGGCTCCGGGCTGTGGGCGGCGCTCATGAGCCGCAACCCCTCGTCGTCGGTGGCCCCGTTCTCGATGCTCGTGCCCGTGGCCGGCATCGCGGCCGCCTGGGTGCTGCTGGCCGAGCCCCCCTCGACGACGGAGCTGGCCTGGGGCGCACTCGTGGTCGCCGGGGTGCTGGTGGGGTCAGCGCGGCCGGCGGCCCACCGGCGGCAGCCTCGCGGCCACGCTGCGGGCCAGGAACCCGCCGATGACCGCCGCGAGGACGCCGACGAGCACCACGAAGCCGACCCCGACCTGCTCGGCGCCCAGCGCGGCTAGGGCGAACAGGCACAGCGCGGCGACGAGCGCGGCCAGCCCCAGACCGAGGACCACCACGAACCAGGCTGGCTGTCGCTGCTCGTCCACCACAGGGCACAGTCTGCCCATGAGCTCCCCCCTGGTCACCAGCGAGGTCGGCCGGTTGCGCACCGTGGTGCTGCACCGGCCGGGCGCCGAGCTGCGCCGGTTGACCCCGCGCAACAACGACGAGCTGCTCTTCGACGGCGTGCCCTGGGTCGCCCGGGCCCAGGAGGAGCACGACGCCTTCGCCGAGGCGCTGACCGGTCGCGGGGTCGAGGTGCTGTACGTCGACCGGCTGCTCACCGAGGTGCTCGAGGTGCCGGCGGCCCGCGAGCAGCTGGTCGCGGCCGCGGTCGACGACCCGCGCATCGGGGAGACCCTGCAGCGGGCCTGCGTGGACCACCTGGGCGGCCTGGCGTCGGCCGACCTGGCGGCCGCGCTCATCGGCGGGGTGGCCCACGACGAGCTGCCCGGGGCCCGCGGGCTGGCCTACGAGTTGATGGACACCGGCGACTTCGTGGTGCGCCCGCTGCCGAACCTGCTGTTCACCCGCGACTCCAGCGTGTGGGTGGGCGACCAGGTCGCGGTCACCTCGCTGGCGATGCCGGCCCGGCACCGGGAGTCCACCATCACCGGGGCGGTCTACGACCACCACCCGCGGTTCGGCGGTCCACAACGCCTGTACGACCCCACGCTGGAGCACCTGGAGGGCGGCGACGTGCTCGCCCTGGCGCCCGGGGTGCTCGCGGTCGGCGTCGGCGAGCGCACCACGGCCGGCGGGGCCGAGCGGCTGGCCCGGCGGGTGTTCGCCCGCGGGCTGGCGCACACGGTGCTCGTGGTGCCGATCACGCAGGAGCGGGCGACCATGCACCTGGACACCATCGCCACGATGGTCGACGTCGACGCGATGGTCATGTACCCGGCGGTGGCCGGCAGCCTGGCGGCGTGGACGGTGCGCTCGGGGGACGACCCGGACCAGGGCGACCTGCGCATCACCGGACCGCACCCCTTCCTCACCGCCGCTGCGGCGGCCATGGGCATCGACCGACTGCGGTTGATCGACACCGGCCTGGACCCGGTGACCGCCGAGCGGGAGCAGTGGGACGACGGCAACAACACCCTGTGCATCGGCCCCCGGCTGGCCGTGGCCTACGAGCGCAACACGGTGACGAACAAGGCGCTGGAGGCAGCCGGGATCGAGGTGGTGGCGATCGCCGGTGATCAGCTGGGCAGCGGCCGGGGTGGACCACGGTGCATGAGCTGCCCCGTGGTGCGTGACCCTGCGTAGGGGTCGACAGGTCGATCTGTCGAGGAATCTGCCCGGTTCAGCGGTCATGTTGGTTTCCGGAACCATTTCGACCATTCGACTGGAGTGACGCTCCGTGACGGTCGAAGCCGTGGTCGCGTCCGGACACCCCGGCCGCCACCCGCTCTCGACCCTCGGAGGACCCATGTCCGGATCGACCCCCACCGCGCCGCTCAGCGACCGCCGGCCCCTGCAGTGGTGGTACGACCGGCCGGTCCGCGTCAAGGTGCTCGCGGTGGTCTGCCTCGGCGCCCTGGTGTCCGTCGTCGTCGGCGTCCTGGGGCTGCTCGCGGCCGGCCGCAGCGCCGAGGACACCCAGACGCTGTACCGCGAGAACCTGCTCCGCGTGGCCGCGGCCGGGGACATGCGCGCCGCGCTGACCGACGTCCGCATCGCCACCCGCGACGCCCTCATCGCCGCCACCCCGGCCGACGGGCAGACCGTGCTCGACGGCATCGCCGACCTGCAGACCGACTTCGACACCGCGGTCACCGACTACACCGGCGCCGGCCTGGCGGACGAGCGCGCCGACCTGCTCACCGACGCCCACGACTCCTTCGACGCCTACGTGTCGGCCGTGCAGACCACCTTGGGCCCGCTCGCGCTCGCCGGGGACGACGCCGGCTGGCGCGCGGCCAACGACGCCGTGGCCAAGCCGCTCGTGACCCGGGCCGAGGGCGACATCGACGCCCTGCGCGAGCTGGAGCGCGCCTCCGGCGCCCAGGCCGCGACCACCGCCCAGGAGGCCTACCGCACCGACCGCCTGCTGGTCATCGGCGTGATCGCGGCGGGCGCCGTGCTCGCCCTCGCCGCCGGGGCATGGGTGGCCGCGGGCCTCAACCGCGGCGTCCGCTGCGTGCAGGACGTGGCCGAGGCCCTGGCCGCCGGCGACCTCACCCGGGCGAGCGCCTTCGGCACCCGGTGCGAGCTCGGCAAGATGAGCGCGGCCCTCGACGGCGCCGTCGTGAGCATCCGCGAGGTGATGACGGCGGTGGCCGGCTCGGCCGACGCGGTCGCCGCCTCCTCGGAGGAGCTGTCGGCGTCCAGCGCGCAGATCTCGGCCGCGGCCGGCGAGACCTCGAGCCAGACGTCCCTGGTCGCCTCGGCCGCCGACGAGGTGTCCCGGTCGGTGGCCACGGTGTCCGCCGGTGCCGAGGAGATGAGCGCCGCCATCCGGGAGATCGCCCAGTCCTCGGCCGAGGCCGCGCGGGTGGCGGCCGAGGCGGTGGGCGAGGCCGAGGCCACCAACGCCACGATCACCAAGCTGGGCGTCTCCTCGAAGGAGATCGGCGACGTCGTCAAGGTCATCACCAGCATCGCCGAGCAGACCAACCTGCTCGCCCTCAACGCGACCATCGAGGCGGCCCGAGCGGGTGAGGCCGGCAAGGGCTTCGCCGTGGTGGCCAACGAGGTCAAGGAGCTGGCCCAGGAGACCGCCCGGGCCACCGAGGACATCGCCCGCCGGGTGGAGGCCATCCAGGCCGACACCAGCGGCGCCACCGAGGCCATCGGACGGATCAGCACCGTGATCGCCGAGATCAACGACCACCAGCTGACCATCGCCTCGGCCGTCGAGGAGCAGACCGCCACCACCAACGAGATGTCCCGCTCGGTCGCCGAGGCCGCCGGTGGCACCACCGAGATCGCCGCCAACATCGGTGGGGTCTCGGCCGCGGCAGCCTCCACCACCCAGGCGCTGGCGCAGACCGGGCTGGCCGTCGACGAGCTGGCCCGCATGGCCAGCGAGATGCGCGCGGCGGTCAGCCGCTTCACCCGCTGACACCCCGGGGGTCCGCTCTCAGCGGGCGGAGCGGACCCCCCGGGCCACCAGCGCGGGCGAGCTGAACACCCCGTCGGGGTCCAGCTCGTCGAACAGCGCCCGGGCCTCGGCCAGCCGGGGGACGACGCCGCCCAGGTCGCGCACCGTGTGCGCCTTGCCCCAGTGCGGCCGGGCCCCGAAGGGCGCCAGCACCTGCTCCAGCACCGGGATGGCGGCCCGGGCCCCGGCCGTGCGCCGCCAGGTGGTGTGGACGGCGAGGGAGTCCCGGCCGTGCGCCATGGACAGCCACAGGTCGTCGGCGGCCACCGTGCGCAGCTCCCCGACCACGAAGTGGTCGCGGATCCGGTCGCCGATGCCGGTCACGGCCGCCACCACCGCCGCCGCGTCGGCCAGGTCCACGAAGAACTCCGACTGGATCTCGTCGCCGTTGCTGGGGACCGAGTCGAGGCGGAAGTGCGGCAGCCGCTCGTGCCACGGCCCGGGGAGTCCGCCCTGCGGGGTCACGTTGCCCACGATCTCGTCGGTGATCCGGTCCCGGCTGACCGGGTCGCGGGGCACGCCGGCCACCTCGTCGGGGACGTCGGCCGGCAGCCGCGTCTTCACCCAGACGTCGGCCCGCCCGTCCCACCGGGTGAACCCGCTCACGCTGGTGCCCGCACCGAGCGCCGCGGGCAGGTCGGCCACGGCGACCCCGCGGTAGACGTCCTGCCGGACCTCGTACGCCGGCTCGGTCGCCAGCACCAGCTCGGTGACCACGCCGACGGCGCCCAGCGACACCGCCTGCGCATCGACGTCGGCGCCCGAGACCGTGCGCAGCTCGCCGTCGGGACCGACCACCGTCACGGCCCGGACGGCGGTGGCCAGCGCGCCGAGCCGGTGACCGGACCCGTGGGTACCCGTGGCCACCGCACCGCCGACCGAGATGTGCGGCAGCGAGCCCAGGTTGTGCAGCGCACGCCCGTTCCGGTGCAGCTCGCGGGCCAGCTCGCCGAACCGCGTGCCCGCGGTGACCGCCACGGTGCCGTCGGCCCGGACCTCGACCCGGTCGGGCAGGGCGGTGAGGTCGAGCAGCACGCCGGGCGAGTCGGCCAGCCCGTTGAACGTGTGCCGGGTACCCAGCGCGCGCACCGCGCGCGCGTCGTGCACCACCTTCTGCACGTGCGCAACGTCGCGGGGGCGGACCACGGGTGCGGTGTAGGTGTACGTCCCGGCCCAGTCCTGCTCCACGCCACCACCGTAGTCATCCCCCGCTCCCGGTACGCACGTACCGTTTTTCCGGTACGGTCGTACCGATTCGAACGAGAGGGGGCCGTCGTGGCCTGGGTGCTGGTGGTCGTCGCCGGTCTGTTCGAGACCGCGTTCGCGGTGTCGCTGAAGAACTCGGAGGGGTTCAGCCGGCACTGGTGGACGGCGTCCTTCCTCGTCTGCGCCGGTGTCAGCTTCACCCTGCTGAACACCGCGCTGCGCGACCTGCCGGTGGGCACCGCCTACGCCGTGTGGACCGGCATCGGGGCCGCGGGCACCGCGATCATCGGCATGTGGCTGCTCGGCGACCCGGTCGGCACGGTGCGCATCCTCTCGATCGTGCTCATCGTGGCCGGGGTCATCGGGCTCAACCTGGCGCCCTCGTCGGCCCACGGGTGACCACCCCGAAGGGCGAGGCCCGCCGCGCCGCGCTCGTGGCGGCCGCGGCCGCCCTGCTCGCCGCGCACGGCCCCGACGCCGTCTCCCACCGCGCGGTGGCCGCGGCCGCCGGCCTCCCGCTGGCGGCCACCACCTACTACTTCCGCGACCTGGCCGAGCTGCTCGTGGCTGCGGTCGACCGCGTCGGCGAGGAGGAGACGGCGGCCGCCCGCGCCGCCGTCGACGCCGCGCCCCCGGGCCGGCGCAGCACCCGGGAGACCGCTGCCCTGCTGGCCGACGTGCTGCTCGGGGCCGACCGCCGCAGCGATGCGCAGGTGCAGGCGTTCTACGAGCGGTGGCTGGCCGGTGGGCGGCACCCTGCGCTGCGCCCGGTGCTGCGGCGCACGCGGGCCCGCCTCGACGAGCTGGTCGACGAGGTGGTCGAGCGGGGTGGCCACCGCGCGGTGCCGGCGGCCCGTCTCGTCGCCCTGGCCGACGGCAGCGCGCTGGCGGCCCTGGTCGAGGGCGGCGGTGGCGCCCGGGGCGCGCTGGAGGACGCCGTCGCCGACCTGCTGAGCCGGCGCCGTCGGTGGTGATCCGCACCGCCGCGTAAACGGTGGTTACGCGGTCGGGTGCGGGGGTAGGTCGTGCGCTGTCGTTCAGCCCAGAGCGCCAGGAGGCACGCCATGACCACGGCACCCACCCGCCCGAGCAGCACCGCCGCGCACTCGCGGCCACGCCTGCACGAGGACGTCGCCGAGACCCCCACCGCCCGCCGGGTGAAGCACGTGCACCGGCTCGGTGCGCTGACCGTCGCGGCCGTCCTGGCCGTGTTCGGCCTGCTGGGCTTCGTCGGCGGGTTGGACTACTTCTCCACCGACGGTGGCCAGGTGGCGGGGTTGTCCTCCAACGGGCTGCTGTCCACCGTCTCGCTGCTCACCGCGGCCGTGCTCGTGGCCGGTGCGGCGAAGGGCGGCCGGGTCGCCGGCATCGTGATGACCGGTGTGGGCACGGCCTTCCTGCTGTCGGCCTTCTGGCACCTGTTCGTGCTCAACACCCAGCTCAACGTGCTGGCCTTCGCGATGGCCAACGTCGTCTTCTCCATCGTCGTCGGGCTGCTGCTGCTCACCTTGGGCCTCTACGGCCGGGTGAGCGGCAACCTGCCCGAGGACAACCCCTACCGGGCCAACCTGGAGGCGGGCCTGCAGCCGCCGCAGGAGGAGCCGGACCTCCCCGCCCGCACCCCGCAGGAGCGCATGGCCGAGGCCGCCATCCGGGAGGCCGAGATCGCCGTGGCCGAGCACCGCGCCACGGCAGCTCAGCTGGCCGGTGTCGAGGCGATGCGTGGCGAGCGCACCAAGACCGGCCGCCGCCGCATCTGGATGGAGCTCACCACGCACTGACCTCCGTCCCGATGATCACGGACCTGGGTCGTCCAGCACCCGGCGCGTCGCGCGCACAGGTCCGTGATCATCGGAGGGTGGCGGCTACAGGCCCTGTGCCAGGCGGTGGTAGGCCGCCGACCAGCGCAGCTCCTTGGCCAGGCTGCGCCGGGTCGTGTCGGCGTCGATGACCACCAGCTCGACGCCGAACACGTCGGCCAGGTCGGTCAGCTCGGCTGCGGCCAGCTGGGTGGTCAGCACGGTGTGGTGCGGCCCGCCGGCGGTCAGCCAGCCCTCGGTGGAGGTGGCGAAGTCCGGCCGGGGCTCCCAGACCGCGCGCGCGACGGGCAGGTTGGGCAGCGGCTCCGACGGCGGCACGACGTCCACCTCGTTGGCCACCCAGCGGAACCGCTCGCCCAGGTCGGCCCAGCCGACGACGACGCCCTCGGCCGGGGCTGCGGAGAAGACCAGGCGGGCCGGGTCCTCCTTGCCGCCGATGCCGAGCGGGTGGACCTCGAGCGAGGGCTGCTCGCCGGCGATGGTGGGGCAGACCTCGAGCATGTGGGCGCCGAGGATCTTGGGCGTCTCGCTGGCGAGGTCGTAGGTGTAGTCCTCCATGAACGAGGTGCCACCCGGCAGGCCACGGCCGGCGGTCTTGAGCACCCGCAGCAGGGCCGAGGTCTTCCAGTCGCCCTCGCCGCCGAAGCCGTAGCCGTCGGCCATGAGCCGCTGGACGGCGAGGCCCGGCAGCTGGCGCAGGGCGCCGAGGTCCTCGAAGTTGGTGGTGAAGGCGCCGAAGCCGCCCTCGGTGAGGAACCGGCGGAGAGCGACCTCGAGGCGGGCCTGGTAGCGCACCGACCCGTGCCGGTCACCGCCCGGGCGCAGGTCGTCGGCGACGGCGTAGAGGTCGAGGTACTCGGCGACCACCGCGTCGACCTCGGCGTCGGCGACGTCGTCGACCACGGCGACCAGGTCGTTCACGCCGTAGGTGTTGACCGACACCCCGAAGCGCAGCTGCGCCTCGACCTTGTCGCCCTCGGTGACCGCGACGTTGCGCATGTTGTCGCCGAACCGGGCCAGGTGCAGCGAACGCGCCTCGGCGGCGGCCACGGCCGCCCGGGCCCAGCCGCCGACCCGCGCCTGCACGGCCGGGTTGCTCGCGTGCCCGGCCACGGTGGTGCGGGGCACCCGCAGCCGGGTGAGGGCGTAGCCGTACTCGCGGTCGCCGTGGGCGGCCTGGTTGAGGTTCATGAAGTCCATGTCGATCGTCGCCCACGGCAGGGCGGCGTCGGCCTGGGTGTGCAGGTGCAGCAGCGGCTTGCGCAGCGCGTCGAGCCCGGCGATCCACATCTTGGCCGGGCTGAAGGTGTGCATCCAGGTGATGACGCCGACGCAAGCGTCGGTCTCGTTGGCCTCGCCCATCGCCCGGCGGATCGCGGCGGGCTCCTTGAGCACGGGCTTCCAGACCACCCGGACCGGCACCGCAGCCGCCCCGTCGAGGGTCTCGGCGACCCGCTGCGACTGCTCGGCGACCTGCTGCAGGGTCTCCGGCCCGTAGAGGTCCTGGCTGCCGGTGAGGAACCAGATCTCCTGGCCGGGGAACGGGGACTCGCTGGTCATCTCGGTGCTCACTTCTGTCCGTAGACGTTCTGGTAGCGCTCGTACAGCGCGTCGATGTCGGCCTGGGCGATCGGCACGGGCTCGCCCAGCTGTCGGGAGATGTGCACGGTGCGGGCGACGTCCTCGGCCATGACGGCGGCCTTGACCGCGGCCCGGGCGCTCTTCCCGATGGTGAAGACGCCGTGGTTCTGCATGAACACCGCCGGGGAACGGTGGCCGGACAGCGTCTCGACGATGCCGCGGCCGATCGAGTCGTCGCCGATCAGGGCGAACGGCCCGATGGGGATGGGGCCGCCGAACTCGTCGGCCATCGCGGTGAGCACGCACGGCACGGGCTCGGCCCGGGCGGCCCAGGCGGCGGCGTAGGTGCTGTGCGTGTGCACCTGGCCGTTGACATCGGGCATGTTCCGGTAGACGTAGGCGTGCGCGTCGGTGTCGCTGGAGGGTGCCCGGACCCCGTCGACGGCGGTGCCGTCGAGGGTGCAGACCGTGATGCCCTCCCAGGTCAGCCCGTTGTAGTCCACGCCACTGCCCTTGATGACGAAGAGGTCCTCGCCCGGCACCCGCTCGCTGACGTTGCCGGCGGTCCAGGTGACCAGGGCGTTGCTGACCAGCAGGCCGTGCAGCGCGGCGACGTGCTCGCGCTGCTCGCGGTGGGTGCCCCGCTCCTCGGACGCGGCCTGCCGCACGGTCAACCGCGCGGACGTGGGGGCGGGGGTGTCACACGCCGAGCACATCGGACTGCTCCTCGATCGCGGGGGCCTCGACCTCGGGGGCGACCGGGGTCGAGGTGGTGGGGGCGCCGCCGGCCCGGCGGGCGGCGACGTCGCGGCGCAGCGCGCGCAGCCGGTGCAGGACGTCGTTGCCCCCGCCCGGCTGGTCCTCGCCGCGGCCGAAGAAGTCGTGCAACCGCCGGTACTCGGCGAACAGCACGTCGTAGCGGTCGGCCCGCTCGTCGTCGGGGGTGTAGACCCCGCGCAGCACCTTGCCCATGGCCCGCGAGGCGGCCGGGACGTCGGGGTGCGCGCCGGCGGCGACGGCCGCGTGGATGGCCGAGCCCAGCGCCGGGCCCTGCTCGGAGTCGATGGTCGACAGCGGACGGCGGCAGACGTCGGCGTAGAGCTGCATGAGGAAGGTGTTCTTCAGCAGCCCGCCGGCCACCACCAGCTCGGTGACCGGCACGCCCGACCCCTCGAAGGCCTCGATGATCGTGCGGGTGCCGAAGGCGGTGGCCTCCAGCAGCGCCCGGTAGGTGTCCTCGGGGCGGGTGGCGAGCGTCTGGCCCAGCACCACGCCGGACAGCTCGGCGTCGACCAGCACCGACCGGTTGCCGTTGTGCCAGTCCAGCGCCACGAGGCCGTGCTCGCCGACCTCTTGCCCTGCTGCGAGCTCGGTGAGCAGCTGGTGCACGCTGATGCCGCGCTCGCCGGCGGCCTGCACGTAGGCCGGGGGCACGGAGGTGTCGACGAACCAGCCGAAGATGTCGCCGACGCCGCTCTGCCCGGCCTCGTAGCCGTAGCGCCCGGCGGTGATGCCGCCCTCGACCACCCCGCACATGCCGGGGACGTCGGCGAGGGTCTCGCCGTTCATCACGTGGCACGTCGAGGTGCCCATGATCGCGACCATCTGGCCGGGCTCGATGGCCTGCGCGGCCGGGGCGGTGACGTGGGCGTCGACGTTGCCGACGGCGACCGCGATGCCCTCGGGCAGGCCGGTCCACTGCGCCGCCTGCCGGGTCAGCCCGCCGGCCCGCTCCCCCAGCTCGCCGATGCGGTGGTCGAGCTTGTCCTCGACGAAGCCGGCGAAGTCGGGGTTCAACGCGGCCAGGTACTCCCGCGACGGGTAGGCGCCGTCCTGCCGGATGCCCTTGTAGCCGGCCGTGCAGGCGTTGCGCACGTACTCCCCGCACAGCTGCCACACGATCCAGTCGGCGGCCTCGACCCAGTGGTCCATGGCCGCGTAGACCTCGGGGTCCTCCTCCAGCAGCTGCAGGCCCTTGGCGAACTCCCACTCGCTGGAGATCAGCCCGCCGTAGCGCGGCAGCCACGACTCGCCCCGCTCGGCGGCCAGGGCGTTGATCCGGTCGGCGTGCGGCTGGGCGGCGTGGTGCTTCCACAGCTTGACGTAGGCGTGCTTGCGGTCGGCGAACTCCGGGAGCTCGCACAGCGGCGTGCCGTCGGCGGTCGTGGGCACCATCGTGCAGGCGGTGAAGTCGGTGGCGATGCCCACCACGTCGGCGGGGTCGACACCCGACGCCCGCACCGCCGCGGGCACCGCGGTGCGCAGCACGGCGACGTAGTCGGCCGGCACCTGCAGCGCCCAGTCCGGCGGGAGGAGCTCACCGGTGCCGGGCAGCTCCCGGTCGACCACGGCGTGCGGGTACGGGTGCGTGGCGCTGGCCAGCTCGGCACCGTCGGAGACCCGGACGACGACCGCCCGGCCCGACAGGGTGCCGTAGTCGACGCCGACCACGTACTGCTCGCTCATGCCATCCTCCAGGACCGTCCCGCACCGGCCGGTTGACCGGCCGGGATCGATACATGTTAGCGCTAACAACAGTGGTTGGGAACACAGCGGACCCCGGCGGTCTCAGCCGCGGGGCGGCGCCGTGGATGCCCGGACGAGCAGCTGCGGCTCGACCAGGTCGGGGCAGGCGTCGGCGCCGGCCAACCGGGCCAGCACGAGCTCCACCCCCCGCCGACCCAGCTCGGCGAAGTCCTGCCGCACCGTGGTGAGCGGCGGGCTGAAGTAGGGCGCCTCGGGCACGTCGTCGAAGCCGACGACGCTGACGTCGCCGGGCACGGCGAGACCCCGCTCGCGCAGCGCCACCATCAACCCGAGCGCCATCTGGTCGTTGGCCACGAACACCGCCGTCACCGGCTCGCCGGACCGGATGCGGTCGGCCAGCAGCAGTCCGACCTCGTACCCGGAAGCCGGCCACCAGTCGCCGTGCCACAGGTCCCCGTGCGGGGCGCCGGCCTCGGTCAGCGCCTGCCGCCACCCGCTCACCCGGCGCACCGACTCCACCGAGTTCACCGGGCCCGACAGGTGGTGCACCGTGGTGTGCCCCAGCTCGAGCAGGTGCCGCACCGCCAGGCGGGCGCCGGCCTCCTGACCGACGGTGACCGTGGGTCCCAGCCCCTCGCCACCCATCTGCACGGCCACCACGGGCACCTGGGGTTCGAGCACCTCGAGGGCCTCGACGGCCCGCAGGTCGGCGATGTGCATGACCACGGCGTCGACCGCCTGGGCGACGAACCGGTCGACGGCCTCCTGGATCGCGGCCGTGTCGGCCGAGTCCAGGATGGTGACCACCAAGGAGTAGCCGGCCGCCCGCGCGGCCTGCTCGAGGCCGATCATCGTCTGGGCCGGCCCGTACTGGTTGACGTCGACCGTGACCAGCCCGATGGTGCGCGACGAGCCGGTCACCAGTGCTCGCGCCGCGGCGTTGGGCCGGTAGCCCAGCTCCTCGATGGCCCGCTGCACACGGGCGCGGGTGGAGGGCGCCACGTTGGGGTGCTCGTTCACCACCCGGGACACCGTCTGGTGCGACACCCCCGCCCGGGCGGCGACGTCGCTCATCACCAGCGGGCGGGCCGGGGCGACTCCGGTCGTGTCGGTCGACACCGTCGGCTCCTCCCCGGCCCCCGCCTCAGCGGCCGGAGCCGGCCCGCCGCTTGTTGTAGACGTCGAAGGCGACGGCCAGCAGCAGCACCAGGCCCTTGACCACCGACTGGAGCGACTGGTCGACGCCGATGATCGTCATGCCGTTGGTCATGACGGCCATGATCAGGCCGCCGACCATGGCGCCCACGACCGTGCCGACGCCACCGGTCACCGCCGCGCCGCCGATGAAGGCGGCAGCGATGGCGTCGAGCTCGAACATCTGGCCCGCGCTGGGCTGGGCACCGTTGGACCGCGAGGAGTAGACGATGCCGGCGATCGCGGAGAGGAAGCCCATGTTGACGAAGATCCAGAAGTTGACCGCCTTGACCTTGACGCCCGAGAGCGTGGCCGCGGCCAGGTTGCCGCCGATGGCGTAGACCTGGCGACCGAAGACGGTCCGCTTGGTGACCACGCCGTAGACCATGATCAGGACGGCGACGATCACCAGCACGTAGGGCAGGCCGCGCGAGGTGGCCAGCTGCCACGCGAAGGCCATGACCACGAGTGCGACCGCGACGATCTTGGCGATGAACAGGGGGAACGACTCGACCGACTGCTTGTACTTCTGCCGGGTCAGCCGGGTGCGGAACTGGCCGTAGGCGTAGGCGACCACCGCGGCCGCGAAGACGAGGACGGTGAACAGGTCGAAACCGGCCCCGCCCAGCAGTCCGTTGCTGAACCCGGAGGCGATGCGGCCGTACTCGGAGGGGAACGGCGAGAGCGAGACGTTGTTCAGCACCTGCAGGGTCAGGCCGCGGAAGAGCAGCATGCCGGCGAGGGTGACGATGAACGCCGGGATGCCGACGTAGGCGACCCAGAAGCCCTGCCACGCACCGATCAGCAGCCCGACGACCAGGGCGGCGAGCACGCCGACCCACCACGGCATGCCCTGCTTGATCACGAGGACGGCGGACACCGCCCCGGTGATGGCCACCACCGACCCCACCGACAGGTCGATGTGCCCGGCGATGATCACGATGACCATGCCGATGGCCAGGATGAGGATGTAGGAGTACTGCAGGACGATGCTGGTGACGTTGCCCGGCGACAGCAGCCGGCCATCGGTGAGGAAGGCGAACAGCAGCACGATCACCACGAAGGCGATGTAGATGCCGCTGGTCCGCAGGTTGCGGGTGAACAGCCCACGGACGTCACCGGTGCCGGTGCCCTTGGCCACGGCGGGGGCGACGTCCTTCTGGGCGGTGGCGTCCTCCGCCTGGGGCTCCGAGGTGGGGCCGACGCTGCGCGTCATCCGACGAGCTCCTTCTCCTGGGTCATGAGGGTCATGAGGCGTTCCTGGGTGGCGTCGGCGACCGGCACCTGACCGGTGATCCGGCCGGCCGAGAGGGTGTAGACGCGGTCGCAGATGCCGAGCAGCTCGGGCAGCTCGGAGCTGATCACGACGACGGCCTTCCCGGCCGCGACCAGCTTGTTGATGATCGTGTAGATCTCGTACTTGGCGCCGACGTCGATGCCGCGGGTGGGCTCGTCGAGGATCAGCACGTCGGGGTCGGTGAGCAGCCACTTGCTCAGCACGACCTTCTGCTGGTTGCCACCGGAGAGCTTGCCGACGATGGACTTCACGGTCGGCGCCTTGATGTTCATCGAGCGGCGGGCGTCCTCGGCCTCGCGCGCCTCCTCGTTCGCGTCCACGAACCCGCGGCTGGACAGCTTGCCGAGGGCGGCTGCGGAGACGTTGCGCGAGATGTCGTCGATGAGGTTGAGGCCGTACTTCTTGCGGTCCTCGGTGGCGTAGGCGATGCCGGCGTCGATGGCCTCGGCGACGCTGCGCGCCCTGGTCTCCTTGCCGTGGAGGAAGATGCGGCCCTCGACGTACGTGCCGTAGGAGCGGCCGAAGATGCTCATGGCCAGCTCGGTGCGCCCGGCGCCCATGAGCCCTGCGATGCCCACGACCTCCCCGGCCCGGACGTCGAAGCTGGCGTGGTCGACGACGAGGCGGTCCTGGGTGGGGTGCTGCACGGTCCAGTCCTCGACCCGCAGGACCTCCTCGCCCGGGTGCGACTCGCGCTCGGGGTAGTAGGAGTCCAGCGTGCGGCCGACCATGCCGCGGATGATCCGGTCGACGGTCACCGACTCGTCGGCCATGTCGAGGGTCTCGACCGACTGGCCGTCCCGGATGATCGTGGTGTGGTCGGCGATGGCGTCGATCTCGTTCAGCTTGTGCGAGATGATGATCGAGGTCATCCCCTGCGTCTTCAGGCCTCGAATGAGGCCGAGCAGGTGTGCCGAGTCGGTGTCGTTGAGCGCCGCTGTCGGCTCGTCGAGGATGAGCAGCTTGACGTCCTTGGACAGCGCCTTGGCGATCTCGACCAGCTGCTGCTTGCCGACGCCGAGCTGGCCGACCGGCGTGGTCGGGTTCTCGGCCAGCCCGACCTGCCGCAGCAGGTCGGCGGCCTGGGCGTTGGCCAGGTTCCAGTCGATGAGACCGAACCGGCCGCGCTTCTCGCTGCCCAGGAAGATGTTCTCGGCGATCGAGAGGTAGGGCACCAGGGCGAGCTCCTGGTGGATGATCACGATGCCGGCGTGCTCGGAGTCCCGGATGCCGCCGAAGGAGACGACCTGGCCGTCGAAGAGGATCTCGCCCTCGTAGTCACCGGCCGGGTAGACCCCGGACAGCACCTTCATGAGGGTGGACTTGCCGGCGCCGTTCTCCCCGCAGATCGCGTGCACCTCGCCGCGCTCGACCGAGAGCGTCACGTCGGAGAGCGCCTTGACCCCGGGGAAGGTCTTGGTGATGGAGCGCATCTCGAGGATGTGGTCGGCCATGGGACTCCGTCGTCTCGTCTCGATCAGTGGTGCCGTGCGGGTGGTGCCGTGCGGGTGGTGCCGTGGAGCCGGCCGGGCCCGGCAGCGTGCGCTGCCGGACCCGGCCGGGTTCAGGGGTGGGTCAGTCGGCCTGGCCGGACTGGACCTCGGACTCGGTGTAGTAACCGGAGTCCACGAGCACCGACTGGATGTCGTCGGCGAAGACCGTCTCGACCGGGAGCAGGTAGGACGGGACGACCTTCACGCCGTTGTCGTAGGTCTCGGTGTCGTTGGCCTCGGGCTCCTCGTCGTTCAGGATCGCCGTGGCGGCCGCGACGGCCTGCTCGGCCAGCAGGCGGGTGTCCTTGAAGATCGTGGAGCTCTGGACACCCTGGTCGATCAGGGCGACCGAGGCGATCTCGGCGTCCTGGCCGGTGACCACGGGCAGCGGCTGCGGGGTGCTGTCGAGGTTCGGCCCGTAGCCGGCGTTCTGCAGGGCGGTGATGATGCCGCGCGAGATGCCGTCGTAGGGCGAGAGCACGCCGTTGAGCACGGTGCCGCCGCCGTAGTTCGAGGTCAGCAGCGTCTCCATGCGCGACTGCGCGGTCTCCTGCTGCCAGCGCAGCGTGGCGGCCTGCGTGATGTCGGTCTGGCCCGAGGGGACGACGAGCGTGCCGTCGTCGATCAGCGGCTGCAGGACCGACATCGCGCCGTCGAAGAAGAAGAACGCGTTGTTGTCGTCGAGCGAGCCGGCGAACAGCTCGACGTTGAACGGACCGGTGGCCGAGCCGGCCGAACCGTCCTCGTTCTGCAGGCCGAGGCCCACGAGCAGGGCGTTGGCCTGCGCGACACCGACCTCGAAGTTGTCGAACGTGACGTAGAAGTCGACGTTCTCGCTGTCGCGGATGAGGCGGTCGTAGGAGATGACCTCGATGCCCTGCTCCGCGGCGGCCTCGAGCTGCGGGGCCAGCGCGGTGCCGTCGATCGCGGCGATGATGAGGACGTCGACGCCGTCGTTGATCATCTGGTCGACCTGGCGGGACTGGGTCGGGATGTCGTCGCCGGCGAACTGGAGCTCGACGCTGTAGCCGGCGTCCTCGAGCTGCGACTTGACGTTGTCGCCGTCGGCGATCCAACGCTCCGAGGTCTCGGTCGGCATCGCCACGCCGATGCTGAGGTCACTGGGGTCCTGACCGGCCGTGTCGTTGCCGCCCCCACCGGCACCGCTACCGCCGCAGGCGGTCAGACCGATCGCGGCCACCGCGCCGATGGCGCCAAACCTGAGCTTGCTGCTCACTGGAACTCCTTCACGAGACGACTGCCCGCCGGACACATCTCGGCGCTCAGGCCCGCAGCTGTGCGAGCGCTCACATTGTGAACGCTAACAAGTGGGTCTCGTCAAGCCGTTCCCGGCAGCCGGCGGTCACGTTCTCGTAACGAAGCCGACACCTCGTCATGTCTGCCCTTCGGCCCGGATGCGCCCGTTCTGCCGTCCCGATCCCGCTCCACCTGCGGACTCGCTTCCGGCGGGCGAGATCACGGGCCGAACCGGGCGGGTGTCCCCGGGGTCAGCGGCACCTCACCCGAAGGGGGCGGACGAGGGCGGGACGGGTGTACCCGGGACACCCACGCGCCGAAGGGACAGCACCCGCCCGGACCCGAGGACACGTGAACACCCACCCCACAGCCACCGCTCCCGACGGCCTGCCTCGCCCGGCGCGCCGTCGGCAGCGGTGGTTCGGCGCCCGCGACCCGCGCTCGGCCGCCCGGCTGGCGATCTGGGTGATGGTGTCGGCCGCCGGGGTGCAGGTGGCGTTCGCCCTGTTCGGCACGCAGTCCCTGATCGCCGACGTCGGGTCCTGGCTCGCGGCGGCGCTGCTGCTGGTCGTCAGCGGGCTCCTGGCCCGCACCGACCCGCGCAGCCCCGACGAGCACGGCCTGCTCGCCCTGCTCCCCCTCGGCGGCGCGGTCGTGCTGTTCGGGTTGAACTGGCTGACCAGCGACACGTCGGCGGCCGCGCAGGTGTTCGCCGTCCTGCCCACGCTGTGGGCGGCCTCCCAGCTGCGGCCGGTCGGCGCGTGGTGCACCGCTGCCTTCTCGGCGTGCTCGAACACCGCGCTGGTGCTCCACCTGGAGGCATGGGAACGCGCCATCCCCGACGCCGCCTTCGTGGCCGCCACCCTCGCCATGGCCACCGCGCTGCTGACCGCCGCCGGGAACCGGCACGAGCGGCTGGTGCACCGGCTGCGCGAGCAGGCCACGGTCGACCCGCTGACCGGCCTGGTGACCCGGCACGTGCTGGACGCAGCGCTGGCCGGCGCCGTCGGCGGCGGCCAGCGCCACGGCACCGCGCTGGTGCTGGTCGACGTCGACCTGTTCAAGACGATCAACGACCGCCACGGCCACCCGGTGGGCGACGACGCGCTCCGCCACCTCGGGGAGGTGCTGCGGCAGGCGGTGCGCGGCACCGACGCGGTCGTCAGCCGGATGGGCGGCGACGAGCTGGCCGTGCTGCTGACCGGCTGCCCGCCGGACGTGGCCGAGCGCCGCGCGCAGGAGATGGTCGCCGCCGTCCGGGCGCACCCCCTGCCCCTGGCCGGCGGCGACTGCCTGCCGCTGACCGTGAGCGTGGGGGTGGCCCAGTCACCCACCCACGCGGGCGACGTCCGGACCCTCTACACCGCCGCAGACGCGGCGCTCTACCGGGCCAAGGAGGCCGGCCGCGACCGCGCGGTCAGCGCAGGGTGACCTGGCGCGAGAGCAGCCCCGCCCGCGCCCGGCGCTCGTCGGCGGTCAACGGGTCGGTCACGGCCAGCGCGGCGATGAGCCGCTGGTCCAGCTCGCGCGAGGGGCCGGTCCAGTCGGCCGCGGGCACGTCGGCCGGGACGTCCCACACCGGGACGACGAGGCCGTGCGCGCGGAAGGCGCCGGCGTACTTGGTGCCCGCCCCCAGGGTCAGCTGCTCGGCCGCCCCCAGCCGGGCCAGCGCGTCGAGCAGCTGCTCCTCCGGCTCGGGGCGCACCCAGCGCACGTGCGCCCGGTCGGTGGCCGGGCGGCACCAGTAGGCCGCGCCGAGGCCCTCGAGCCGCACGGTCGGGATGATCGCCTCGTTGGCCTGCTCGAGCCCCGCCATCGCGGCCGGGCCGGCGCCGGTGCCCTCGAGCCAGAAGCCGAAGTCGTCGTGCACCGTGACCTCGAGGTCGGCGGCCGGGTCCAGCAGGTCCTGCAGGCGCGGTCCGGCCGAGCCCTCGGCGCCGATGGGGCCCGGGTCGACGGGCGCGCCGGCCGGGGCCTCGAGCGCGGCGGCCAGGGCAGTGCCCAGGTCGCGGCTGACGTCGTCGGAGGAGGTGGCCAGCTGCACCCCGAGCAGGATCTCCCCCGACGCCCGCACCAGCGCCGGGGCACCGCCGGGCAGCACGCTGGCCAGCGTCGCGGTGCGGCCGTCGGTCGTGGTCAGGGTGGCGGTGGCCGCCGGGACGAGTTCGCGCAGGGCCACCCAGTGGGTCTCGCCGGGCAGGCCCTCGAAGGGTCGGGTGACCACCGGCGCGTACGCCGAGCCGTGGCAGTGCTTGTACTTGCGCCCCGAACCGCAGGCGCACGGCGCCTTGGGGTTCTGCTCGCCCGCCGCGGCGGCGGGAGGTGCGGGACGGCGCTTGGTCTGCGTGCGGGCCATGCGTCCGAGACTATGCGGGCGCCCGGCGGGCCACGGTGCACACTCTCCCGGTGCTGGACCTGACCGACCCCGCCGTCGTCGAGAACCCCTACCCCGCCTTCGCCGCGGCCCGCGCCCAGGCGCCGGTGCAGTGGGACGAGGGCCTGGGCATGTGGCTGGCGTACGGGCACGCCGAGGCCAACGCGGTGCTGCGCACCCGGGCGCTGGGCCGGATCTGGACCGACCGCGCCCCGGCCGAGCGGTTCGGGCAGTTCAACCTCATCCACCGCAACGCGATCCTGGAGATGGAGCCACCGGACCACACCCGGCTCCGTCGGCTGATCAGCGCCGCCTTCGCGCGCGGGCACGTCGAGCGGCTGCGCCCGTGGGTCGAGCAACTGGCCGGTGAGCTGGTCGACGGCATGGTCGAGCGCTCGACCGCCGGCCAGCCGGTCGACCTGTTCACCGGGATGGCCGAGCAGCTGCCGGTCGAGGTGATCGCCGAGCTGCTGGGCGTGCCGCAGGCCGACCGGCCGCTGCTGCGGCCGTGGTCCAACGCGATCGTGAAGATGTACGAGTACGGCCGTACGACGGAGACCGAGGACGCCGCCGAGACCGCGGCCGCGGAGTTCGTCGGCTACCTGCGCGACCTGGCCGCGCAGCGCCGGCAGGCACCCGGCGAGGACCTGCTCACCCACCTGGTCACCGCGCGGGACGCAGACGGCGACCGGCTCACCGAGGACGAGCTGGTCACCACCTGCATCCTGCTGCTCAACGCCGGCCACGAGGCCACCGTCAACGTCACCGGCAACGGCCTGCTGGCACTGCTGCAGCGCCCCGACCAGCTGGCCCGGCTGCGCGCCGACCCGTCGCTGCTGCCGACCGCGATCGAGGAGCTCATGCGCTTCGACTCCCCGCTGCAGCTGTTCGAGCGCACCGCCACCGCCGACGTCGAGCTGGGCGGGGTGACCGTCGAGCAGGGGCAGAAGGTCGCCGCACTGCTGGGCGCCGGCAACCACGACCCCGCGGTGTTCGAGGCCCCCGACACCCTCGACGTCGGCCGCACCGACAACCCGCACATCTCCTTCGGCGCCGGGGTGCACTTCTGCATCGGTGCGCCGCTGGCCCGGGTCGAGCTGCAGGCCTCCTTCGGCGCGCTGCTGGCCCGCACGTCGGTGCTCGAGCTGGCCGGTGAGGCGCGTCGTCGTCCCGAGTTCGTCATCCGCGGCCTGGCCGAGCTGCCCCTGACGTTGCGGTGATCGTCACCCATCGGTAGAAGGTGTCACCGCTCACTGGTTTGATGCCGCCATGCGCGGCCTCATGCAGCAGACGCCCCTGACGATCGACTCGATCTTCCGCTACGTGGAGCGACACCACGGCGACAAGACGATCGTGACCAACTCGCCGACCGGCCCGGTGCGCACCACCTACGCCGAGTGGGCCGTGCGCACCCGCAAGCTGGGCGGGGTCCTGGACACCCTCGGCATCTCCGCCGACGGCCGGGTGGGCACCTTCGCGTGGAACTCCGCCCGCCACCTCGAGCTGTACTTCGCCGTCCCGAGCACCGGGCGCGTGCTGCACACGCTCAACATCCGGTTGTTCCCCGAGCAGCTGACCTACATCGCCAACCACGCCGAGGACGAGGCGGTCTTCGTCGACCGCACCGTGCTCCCGCTGCTGTGGCCGCTGATCGACACGATGACCACCGTGCGGCACGTCGTCGTGATGGACGACGGGGGCGACAACCCGATCCCCGACGACCCGCGCATCAGCGACTACGAGGAGCTGCTGGCCGCCGCCGAGCCCGTCGACTTCCGGGTCGAGGACGAGAACCTCGCCGCCTCCATGTGCTACACGTCGGGCACCACCGGCAACCCCAAGGGCGTGCTCTACAGCCACCGCTCGACCGTGCTGCACACCATGGCCGTGGTGCAGCCCAACGTGTTCGGCATGGGCGAGACCGACGTCGTCATGCCGGTCGTGCCGATGTTCCACGCCAACGCGTGGGGCCTGGCCCAGGCCGGCCCGTCGGTCGGCGCGTCGATGGTCTTCCCCGGCCCGATGATGCAGCCCAAGGCGCTGGCCGACCTGATCGTCGACGAGGGCGTCACCTTCACCGCCGGCGTGCCCACCATCTGGCAGGGCGTGCTGCCCGAGCTGGCCGGCCGCGAGCACCGGCTGCGCGACATCGGCTGCGGCGGCTCCGCCGTCCCCAAGGCCCTGAGCGAGGCCTACCGCGAGCAGGTCGGGCTGCCGATCCTGCAGGCCTGGGGCATGACCGAGACCCACCCGGTGGCCACCTCGGCCCGGCTGCCCCGCCGCCTGTTCGACGGCTCGGACGACGACCAGGCCAGCTCCCGCGCCCGCGCCGGCGTCCCGTTCATGGGGGTCGAGGTGCGCATCGTCGAGGCCGGCACGACCGACGAACTGCCCTGGGACGACGTCGCCACCGGTGAGCTGCAGGTGCGCGGCTCGACCACCGCGCTCGACTACTACAACCCCGACGCCGGCGTCGAGCTCGCCACCCCCGACGGCTGGATGAAGACCGGCGACGTCGCCGCGATCGACCCGCACGGCTCGGTGCGGATCGCCGACCGCACCAAGGACCTCATCAAGTCCGGCGGTGAGTGGATCAGCTCGGTCGACCTGGAGAACGCGATCATGAGCCACCCCAAGGTCAAGGAGGCCGCGGTCATCGGCATCCCCGACCCGAAGTGGGACGAGCGGCCGCTCGCCTGCGTCGTGGTGGCCGAGGGCGAGCAGCTCACCGCCGACGAGGTGATCTCCCACATCACCCCGATGGTGGCCAAGTGGTGGCTGCCCGAGGCGGTCGAGTTCATCGACGAGGTGCCCAAGACCAGCGTCGGCAAGTTCTCCAAGAAGGACCTGCGCACCCGCTTCGCCGACTACCAGCGGTCCTGAGGCGGCCGCCCGCCCGCCGTCAGACGACGGTGGGCGGGTTGCCGGTCTCGCTGACCATCGGGCGGCCGGCGGCCTGCCACTCGCCCATGCCGCCGCCGACGTTGACCGCGTCGTAGCCGTTGGCGTTCAACCAGGCGGCGACGCGGGCCGAGCGGCCGCCGCCGCGGCAGGTCACGTAGAGCGGGTCGCCCTCGGGGAGGTCGTCGAGCCGGGCCGGCACCTCGCCCATCGGGATGTGGGTGGCGCCCTCGACGTGGCCGGCCACCCACTCGTCGTCCTCGCGGACGTCGAGCACGACGGCACCCTCGGGCACGTCGGCGGCGGGCACGGTGGGGACCTGCTGCGGCATCGTCACGCACCCCATGGTGGCCTACCCGGGAGGATGGGGCCCGTGCACCCCGAACCCGCCCGCACCCCCGCGTGGTCGCCGTCCCGCAACGCGATCGGGTTGTGGACCGTCGAGGGGGTCCTCGGCACGCTGGTGCTGGCTGCCCTCGTGGTCGGCGCCTCGGTGGTCCTGCCCCTGCCCACGTGGGTCACCGTGCTGCTGGCGGTGCTGGTCGTGGTCGAGGGCGTGGTGGCCATCGGGGTACGGCCGCGACTGCGCCACCGGGTGCACCGCTGGGAGGTCACCGCCGACGCCGTCTACACCCTCACCGGCTGGCTGTCGCGCACCTGGACCCTGGTGCCGGTCTCGCGCATCCAGACCGTCGACGTCACCCGCGGCGCCGTGCAGCAGCTGTTCGGGCTGGCCAGCGTCGCGGTGCTGACCGCGTCGTCGCAGGGCACCGTGCGCATCCCCCACCTGGACGCCGAGGTCGCCGCCCGGGTGGCCGACGACCTGGCCCGGCGGGCCGAGCTGGTGCGGGACGAGGCGACCTGACGTGCGCACCTCCTGGCGGATCGTGCTGGTGCACACGATCACGTTCAAGCAGGCCCGGCAATGGGTGCCGGTGGTGCTGGCCATCGGGGCCGTGCGCGGGTTGAGCGACGGCCCGTGGGCGGTGGTCGCGCTCGTCGGAGCGGTCACGGCGGTCTCGCTGGTCAGCGCCGTCCTGGTCTGGTGGCGGTTCCGCTACTCCCCCGGCGAGGCCGCGGTGGTGGTGACCCGGGGACTGCTGTCCCGCTCGGTGCGCACCGTGCCGCTGGACCGGGTGCGCGGGGTGGAGGTCGAGGCACCGCTGCTGCACCGCGCGCTCGGGCTGGTGCGGGTGCGCATCGACGCCGCGGCCGGGGCGGTGCAGGCCGACGAGGAGGAGCTGGTCGTCGACGGCCTGCCGCCGGCAGAGGCCGACCGGCTGCGCACGCACCTGCTCGCCCGGCGAGCCCCCGACGTGCCCGCCGAGGCCTTCGCGGCCGACCCGCCGGAGGAGGAGTTCGCCCGGCTCGACGACCGGTGGTTGCTCTACGCCCCGCTGGTCGGCAGCTACCTGGCCGTGCCGCTGGCCGCCGTCGGCGCCCTGTTCCGGCTGGTCGACGAGCTGCCCCGGCGATGGCGCCCCGACCTGGACCGGCCCGACCTGACCGACACCGCCGTCGTCGGGCTGGTGCTGCTCGCGGTGGCCGTGCTGCTGGTGGTCGGGTCGATCGTGGGCAGCGCGCTGGTCAACTGGCGGTTCCGGCTGGTGCGGCGCGGCGGGTCGCTGGTCGCCGTCCGCGGGTTGCTCACCCGGCGGCACACGGAGCTGGAGGTCGACCGGATCCGCGGGTGCACCGTGTCCGAGGGCCTGGGCATGCGGTGGGTCCGCGCGGCCCGGGCGACGGCGCTGGTCACCGGCCTGGGCGACGCCGCGCGGCGCGGCCAGCTGCTGCCGCTGGGGCCGCGCGCCGAGGCCTGGGCGGTCACTCGACGGTTGGTCGAGGACCCCGGTCCGCTGCGCGCCCACCCCCCGGCGGCCCGGCGGCGCCGGTTGGTGCGGGCGGTGGCACCCGGGGGCGTCGTCCTGGTGGTCGGGGTGGTGCTCACCGCGGGCCTCGGGCTGTGGTGGGTGCTGCTGACCGGCGCGGTGCTGACCGCGCTCGGCGTGCCGCTGGGGCTGGGCCGCTACGCCGCGCTCGGGCACGTCGCCGGCGCCCGCACGTTCTCGGTGCGGTCGGGGTGGCTGGTGCGCGAGCAGGCGGTGCTGCAGCGCCGGGCCGTGGTCGGCTGGCAGGTGCAGCAGACGTTCGTCCAGCGCCGCCAGGGCCTCGCGACGGTGCTGGCCGCGGTCGGGGCGGGGGCGGGCGGCTACCAGGCCCTCGACGTGGCGGCCGAGGACGCCGTCCCGTTCGCGGTGGCCGCCTCCGGACGGTGGGCCGAGACCCTGGCCCCCTGACCCGGCTGGCACCCTGACCCGGCTGGCACCCTGACCCGGCTGCGAGGGTGGGCGGGTGGACGTCGCCGCGCTGCTCGCACCCCTGCCCCCGCTGACCGACGCCGGCCCGCACGACCTCGCCGGCGGGACGGCGGACGGCCTGCGGTTCGCCGAGCTGGAGCTGACCGGGGACGCCGGGGCCGCCCAGCTGCTGGAGTGCCTGCTCGAGGACTGCGCGCTGGACGGCCTGGCGCTCTCCCGGGCGCGGCTGTCGACGACGGGCCTGCTGCGCTGCCGGGCCACCGAGCTGGTCGCGCACGACGGCACGTGGCTCGACGCGGTCGTCGAGGGCGGTCGCTACGGGGCGCTCACCGCGCACGGAGCGAGCTGGACCCGGGTCACCCTGACCGGGGTGCGGGCCGACTACGTCAACCTCCGGGGGGCGACGCTGGTGGAGGTCGAGCTGGTCGACTGCGTCCTGGGCGAGCTCGACCTCGGCGGCGCCGACCTGCGCCGGGTGACCGTGACCGGCGGCGAGGTGGGCACGCTGCACGTGAGCGGTGCCCGCTGCCGTGACGTCGACCTGACCGGCGCCGGCCTGCCCGACCTCGACGGCGTGACCGGCCTGCGCGGGGCGACGATCAGCGCGGCCCAGCTGGCCGGCTGGGCGGGGGCGCTGGCCGCCGAGCTGGGCATCCGCGTCGCCCGCTGACCCCGCGGCCCCCCGGCGTGGATCAGCTGGGTGCACGAGCGGCCGTCCTGGCTCACCGGCGTCGGTGAGCCAGGACGGAGTTCGATCAGCCGGGCTGATCCATGCCAGAGCCGACGGGCGTCAGGGCAGCAGGGTGGCGGCGAGGGCGCAGGCGGCGTCGGGGTGGTCGCGGGCGAGCAGGCCCACCGCGGCGAGCACGTAGGCGGCGTCCACCACGACCTCGGCGCCGGTGAGCACCCCGCCGGCCCCGCCACGGTCGCCGGCCAGCCGGGCCACCACGGCGTCGCGGTCGGCCGCTGCGGCGTGCCGGAACACCCCGCCGGACAGCACCACGAGACCCACTCCGCGGGCCGACGAGCCACCCGGGCCGTAGGCCGCCTCGGCGCGCAGGTGCCGGCGCAGCGCCACGGTGGCCGCGGCCTCGCCGGGGGCCAGCGGGTCGTCGGCGAGCGGGGGCAGGTTCTCCGCGGCCGCGGCGGCCCGCAGGTCCTCGACCGCGTGGTGGACCCCCAGGTCGCCCTCGACGGTGCGCCGGTGCGCGGGGACGCCGACCGCCTCCCGGCGCAGCGCGGCCTGCTCGGCGTCGAGGTCGGGGACGCAGTAGACGTCGGTGGTCGCCCCGCCCACGTCGAGCACGACCACCCCGGGGACGTCGCCCGCGGCCCGCAACCCGGCCAGCACGACGACCCCGTCGAGCACCGCGTCGGGGGTGACCGCGCGCACCCACTGCCGCAGCCGGGGGTCGGTGGAGAGCGTGTCGCCGCCGATCACGTGCTCGAGGAACACCGCCCGGATCGCCGCACGGGCGGGCTCGGGGGCCAGCTCGCCGATGTCGGGCAGCACGTTGGCGCAGGCGGTGACCGGCAGGCCGCCGTCCCGCAGCACGCCGGCGACCTCGTCGGCGACCTGGGCGTTGCCGGCGAGCACGACCGGGACGGACCGGTCCCACCCCGCCAGCGCGGCGGCGTTGTGCCGCAGCACCGCGGCGTCGCCCCCGTCGGTACCGCCGACCAGCAGGACGACGTCGGGCCGGGCACCGGCCAGCGCAGCCAGCCCGGCCGCGTCCAGTCGCCCGGCCGCCACGTGCACCACCCGCGCGCCGGCCGACAGCGCGGCGCGGTGCCCGGCCTCGGCGCTGATCAGCTGCTCGTAGCCGACGACGGCCAGCCGCAGCCCGCCGCCGGCCGAGGAGCAGGCCAGTACCGGGACGTCGTCGCCGAACCCGGCGGTCGCCTCGAGCACCCCGCGGACGACGTCGTCGAGGGTGGTGGGCGCCTGCGCGGTGGCCAGCAGCTCGCCTGCGGGCACCGAGACCAGGGCCGCCTTCGTGAACGTCGAGCCGATGTCCACGCAGGCGACCAGGTCCACCCCGGCACGGTAGCCAGCCGTGCCCGCCCCTAGTGCTGGACGGCCTTCTCCGCGCCGATGCCGGTCAGCGAGCGGACCTCCAGCTCGGCGTACTTGGCGGCGTCGGCCTTCGTGCGGTCGAGCACCGTGCCCAGCCAGCCCAGGAAGAAGGCCAGCGGGATCGAGACCAGACCCGGGTTGTTGAGCGGGAACCAGGAGAAGTCGACGTCCTGGATGAGCGACGTGGACTTGCCTGTGGTCGCGTTCACCGGCGCCCCGGAGACCACCGGGGAGAACACGATGAGCACCAGGCAGGAGATGAGCCCGCCGTAGATCGACCACAGCGCACCCTGGGTGGTGAAACGCTTCCAGAACAGCGTGTAGAGGATCGTGGGCAGGTTCGCCGAGGCGGCCACGGCGAACGCCAGCGCCACCAGGAAGGCGATGTTCAGTCCGGCCTGCAGGGCCAGGATGCCCAGCCCGATGGCCACCGCGCCGATGACGCAGGAGGTGGTGCGGGCGACCCGCACCTCCTGGGTGCCCGTGGCCGACCCCTTCTTGATCACCGAGTTGTAGATGTCGTGCGCGAAGGACGCCGACGCGGTGATGGTGAGCCCGGCGACCACCGCGAGGATGGTGGCGAAGGCGACGCCGGCGATGATGCCCAGCAGCACGGTGCCGCCGAGCTCGAAGGCCAGCAGCGGTGCCGCGGAGTTCACCGCCCCCGGGGCGGCCAGGATGCGGTCGGCCCCGACGAGGGCGCCGGCGCCGTAGCCGATGACCAGGCTGAACAGGTAGAAGAAGCCGATCAGCCAGATCGCCCAGACGACGGACTTCCGGGCGTCCTTGGCGGTGGGCACCGTGTAGAAGCGCATGAGCACGTGCGGGAGGCCCGCCGTCCCGAGCACGAGCGCCAGGCCGAGGGAGACGAAGTCGAGCTTGGAGGTGCCGGTGGCGCCGTACTGGCCCATCGGCGAGAGCACGTCGCGGGCGGTGCTCTGCTGCGCCGCGGTGTCGGCCGCACCGCCCAGCAGCGAGGACAGGTTGAACCCGTACTTCCCGAGCACCCAGACGGTCATGACCAGGGCCCCGGCGATGAGCAGGGTCGCCTTGATCAGCTGCACGTAGGTGGTGCCGCGCATGCCGCCGACCAGCACGTAGAAGATCATCAGCGCCCCGACGACGACGACCGTGGCCGCCTGCGCCCCGGCGCCCTCGATGCCCAGCAGGAGGGTGACCAGCCCACCGGCACCGGCCATCTGGGCCAGCAGGTAGAACAGCGAGACCGCCAGGGTGGACAGCGCCGCCGCCGTGCGCACCGGGCCCTGCCGCATGCGGAAGGCCAGGACGTCGGCCATGGTGAACCGGGCGGTGTTGCGCAGCAGCTCGGCCACCAGCAGCAGCGCGACCAGCCAGGCGACCAGGAACCCGATCGAGTAGAGGAAGCCGTCGTAGCCGTAGACGGCGATGGCGCCGGCGATGCCCAGGAACGACGCGGCCGACAGGTAGTCCCCGGCGATGGCCAGGCCGTTCTGGGTGCCGGAGATGTTGCGGCCGGCGGCGTAGTAGTCGGCGGCGCTCTTGTTGTTGCGGCTGGCGCGGAACGTGATGACCAGCGTGATGAGGACGAAGACGCCGAAGATGGAGATGTTGACGGCGGGGTTGCCGATGGTCACTGCTGGCCCTCCGTGCGGTACTCGTGGGCCTCGAGGCGGCCGCGCATCTCGTCGGCGATGGGGTCGGTGTTGCGCGCCGAGTAGGCGACGTAGAGCTGCGTGATGAGGAACGTGGTGACGAACTGGCCCAGCCCGAGCAGCACGCCGAGGTTGACGTCGCCGAACACGCGGGTGCTCATCAGGTCGACGGCGTAGGTGGAGAGCAGCACGTAGAGCAGGTACCAGGCCAGGAAGGCCACGGTCATGGGGACGGCGAAGCGCCGGAAGCGGCGCCTGAGCTCGGTGAACTCCGGGGAGTCCTGGGCCTGCCGGTACTCCTCGGGGGTGAGCAGCCGGCGTTCGGGGTCGGTCACGGTCAGGCACCTCACTGTGGGTCCGCTGTGTGACCGCTGACACTAGACGTCCACCTCGACATCGCGTCCGACGCCGCCCGTTCCGCTCCGGTTCGGTCGCCCCACGCGGCCCACCGAGCACAACACGTCACACGCGGGCAACGTGGTGGGAACGCGCGGGCGGTGCACTGGTGCATGGCCTCCTCGCGGTCCGTCCCCGCCCCCGGTTGGTTCCCCGTGGCCCGCGCGGCCGACGTCGGCACGACCCCCGTCCCGGTGGGCGCCGGCGGTCAGGCCTGGGTCGTCCTCCGGCTGCGGCCCGGCGGCGAGGTCACGGCCTTCTCGCCGCGCTGCCCGCACCGCCTGACCACCCTGACCGCCGCCACGGTGGTGGGCGGGCAGCTGCGGTGCGCCGGGCACGGCTGGCGGTTCGCCGCCGACGGCCGGTGCACCGAGGTCCCCGCCCTCGGCCCGCACGCCGTCCCGCCGCCGCGGGCCGACCTCACCACCCCGTGGGCCGTCGAGGAGCGCGACGGCTGGGTCTGGCTGGCCCCCGACCGCACCGCGCAGCAGCGTCCCCCGCGCGCCGGTGCGGACACCGTCGCCGAACCCGTGCCCGCGCTGCCGCCCCCCGGCGGCCCGGTCCTGGACAACCTGGCGCCCGCGTTGGCGCACGCCTGGCACCCGGTCGCCGCGGCCGACCAGCTCGCCCCCGGGGGGTGGCTGTCGGTCCGGCTGCTCGGCCGCACCTGGACCCTCGAGCGCCGCGACGACGGGATCGCGGTCGCACCGGCGGCGTGGGGGGTGCGCGAGCGCGAGGGGATGGTGTGGGTCGCCCCGGGGCGGCCGGTGGCCACCGACCTGGGTGCCACCGGCGTCGGGCGGGCCCAGTGGTTGCCCCCGCTGCGCACCGCCACCCCGGCGGCGGTGCTGCTCGACGCCCTCCTCGGCCCGGGTCGGCAGGTGCACACGCTGTCCGGTGGCTTCACCGGCACCTGGGAGACCGACGACCTCCGGGTGCGCACCGAGGTCGCCGCCCCCTTCCAGCTGCTGCGCCGGGTCGAGCCGGCCGGCGGGCCCGTGCGGTGGGAGCTGGTCCTGCTGCAGCCCGAGGACGGCGATTGCACCCGCGTCCACGCCCGGGTGTCGGTCGAGGGCCGGGTCACCCGCCCCGACCTGACCGCCGCGGCACTGCGCCTGCAGGCCGCGGTCAGCCGCCTGGACCCGGCCGACCGCGGCCGGGGCCTGCCGCTGACCCCGCGCGACGAGGTGCACGTGGCCACCGACGCCCTCGGCGCGGCCCTGCGCACCACCCTGGCCGACCTCGTGGTCGCCGCCCGCAGGACCGACCAGGAGGAGGACGACGATGTGGCCGCTGCCTGAACCCACCCGCCCCGCGGACGCCGAGCGGTGGGACCCGCCGGTGATGGTCCGCCTGGCCCTGGACCACGGCTGCGACGAGCAGCGGGAGCAGGCCCAGCCACGCCCGGCCCCCTGGGGGACGCGGGCTGCCTCCACGGGGTCGTCGAGGAGGCCGTAGCGGTCCTCGGGGTCGGCAGCCAGCGCTCGGCGCACGACGTCGCCGACGACGAAACGGACTGCCCCGTTTCGTCGACCATTGGTCACCCCCACGCCGCCCTCGGGCCGTTCCCCTGCACACTGGTGGTGGCACCCTGGGTGGCGTGCAACGGACCTCCGCGCCGACGGGCGCCTTCCTCGACCTCGACGCCCTGACCGGTCGGGCGTTCGACGGCGTGCTGTTCGACATGGACGGCACGCTCATCGACTCGATGCGCGGCTCGCTCGCCGCCTGGCACACCTGGGCCGACGAGTGCGGCGTGGACCCGGCGGCCCTCGGTGCGCTCGGTGGCCTGCCCGCCCGCCGCATCGTGGCCGAGCTCCTCCCCGAGGACCGCCGCGCCGCGGCGCTGGAGCGCATCCACACCCTCGAGGTCGAGGTCGCCGGCCACGGCATCGACGTGTTGCCCGGGGTGGTCGCCGCGCTGACCGCCCTGCCGGCCAACCGGGTCGCGGTCGTCACCTCGTGCACCCGCCCGCTGCTGCGGGCCCGGCTCGACGGCTCGGGCCTGCGCCCGCCGCGCGAGGTGGTCTGCGTGGACGACATCGTCAACGGCAAGCCCTCCCCCGACCCGTTCCTGCTCGCCGCGCACCGGCTCGGGGTCGACCCGCACCGCTGCCTGGTGGTCGAGGACGCCCCGGCCGGCCTGGCCGCCGGTCGGGCCGCCGGCTGCGCCACGCTGGCGGTCGGCGACACCCACCACCACAGCGAGCTGGAGGCCGACGGCTACGCCCCCGACCTGTCGCACGTGCGGTTCGCCGCTGGACCGGCCGGGATCACCGTCTCGCTGGCGTGAGCCCCGGGGCGGACGCCGGTCTCATCCCCCAGGACGACGACACCGGGCGGTGCACTGCCTAGCGTCGCGGTGGTGGAACCGATGACCTTCGCCGACCGGGTGCGCGGGCACCCGTTCGCGGTCGACGTCGTCCTCGCGCTGGCCGTGCTGCTGGTCGGCGTCGCCTTCACCGGCAGCGGCACCGCCACCCCGGTCGACGTGGCCCTGGGCATCGGCCTGGTCGCCCCGCTGGCGTGGCGCCGGGTGGCCACCGTGCCGGCCGCGGCGGTGGTGGTCGTCGTCGGACTGGCACAGGTCGCGCTGACCAGCCAGTTCCTGCCGGCGAACATCGCCGTCCCGATGATGGTCTACGCCCTGGCCGCCTACGGGCCGCGGTGGGCCGAGCGGGCCGGCCTGGTGCTCGGACTCGTCGGGGCGTTGCTGGCCGCGCTGCGCTACTTCGGCGGCTACTCCTACTCCGGCGGCCCGCCGTCCTACGGCGGCCTGTTCGAGTTCGCCGTCACCGCCGGGGCGATCGGCGTGCTCGTGGTGGCCTGCTGGGCGATGGGGCTGGTCAAGCGCGGCCGGCTGCAGCGCGAGGCCGCCGCGCGCGAGCGGACGCAGCTGCTGGAGCTCGAGCGCGACCAGGAGCTGCGGCTGGCCGCCTCCACCGAGCGGGCCCGCATCGCCCGCGAGATGCACGACGTCGTCGCCCACTCCCTCTCGGTCGTCATCGCGCAGGCCGACGGCGGCCGGTACGCCGGACGCACCGACCCCGAGGTCGCTGTCGGGGCGCTGGAGCAGATCTCGGCGACCGGCCGGCAGGCACTGGCCGACATGCGCTCGCTGCTGGGGGTGCTGCGGGAGGGCGATGCTCAGGAGTTCGCCCCCCAGCCCGACGTCGCCACCATCCCCGCCCTGGTCGAGGACGTGCGGCGCAGCGGGCTGGACGTCGACCTGCTCACCGAGGGCGAACCGATGGAGATGGCCGGCGGCGCCCAGCTGGCCGCCTACCGCATCGTGCAGGAGTCGCTCACCAACGTGCTCAAGCACGCCGGCCCGGCCAGCCGCGCGTGGGTGCGGCTGCAGTGGCGCCCCGACGCGTTGGAGGTCTCGGTGCTCGACGACGGCCGCGGCGCCGCGGCGATGCTGGCCCCCGACGGCGACGGCCAGGGGCTGATCGGCATGCGGGAGCGGGCCGTGCTGCACGGCGGCCGGCTGGAGACCGGGCCACGGCACGGCGGCGGCTACGGCGTCCACGCCGTCCTCCCCTACCGTCGACGCCGATGACGAGCCCCCGCCCGACGACCCGCGTGGTGCTGGTGGACGACCAGCAGATGGTGCGCGCCGGGTTCCGCATGGTGATCGACTCCCAGCCCGACCTGGAGGTCGTCGGCGAGGCCGGGGACGGCGGCGCGGCGGTCGAGCTGCTGCGGCGCACGGCCGCGGACGTCGTCCTGATGGACATCCGCATGCCCGGCACCGACGGCATCGAGGCCACCCGGCAGGTCACGGCGCTGCCCGAGCCACCGCGGGTCGTCGTCCTCACGACGTTCGACCTCGACGAGTACGTCGTGGCCGCGATCGGGGCCGGCGCCAGCGGGTTCCTGCTCAAGGACGCCGCCCCCGAGGAGATGCTCGCCGCGGTGCGCACGGTGCACGCCGGTGACTCGGTGATCGCGGCCAGCTCCACCCGGCGGCTGCTGCAGCACGTGGCGCCCATGCTGCGCGGCGGCGCCGCGGCCGCGCCCGGGCGGCCCGAGCCGGCGCTGGCCGAGCTGACCCCGCGCGAGACCGAGGTGCTGGTGCAGATGGCCTACGGGGCCTCCAACACCGAGATCGCCCGGGGCCTGTTCGTCAGCGAGGCGACCGTGAAGACGCACGTCGGCCGGGTGCTGGCCAAGACCGGCAGCCGCGACCGGGTGCAGGCGGTGGTGCTGGCCTTCCGCTCGGGTCTCGTGCACCCGGGAGACCTGCTGCGCGACGCCGCCCACTGAGCCCTGGGGTGGATCCGTGGATCCGACCCCGGGATGACTCCGAAGTGCCCGGGATTGTCCTACTGTCCTCCCACGACCGCCACTCGGAGGGGACACCCCAATGCGCACTCGACGTCTGACCGCCTGCCTGGCCGCGTTCGGCGCCTCCGCCGTCGTTCTCGCCGGGTGCTCCTCGTCCCCGGAGGGGAGCGGTGACGCCGCCGAGCAGACCTCCCCGCTCAGCGAGTACATGAGCGCGGTCTACGGCGGCGACCTCTCCCCCGAGGAGCAGCAGGCCCAGTACGACGAGCAGAACCGGCAGATCGAGGAGATGGTCGCCGACTGCATGGTCGAGCAGGGGTTCGAGTACATCCCGAACACCTCGAACGGGACCGTGGTCTCCAGCGGCGACGACGTGGTCTGGGAGCCCGACGACCGCGAGTGGGTCCAGCAGTGGGGCTACGGCGCGGTGAACTCCCCGTGGAACGACCAGCCCGTCGACGACTCCCAGGAGTACGTCGACCCCAACGAGGACTACGTCGCGAGCCTGTCGGAGTCCGAGCAGACCGCCTTCTACGAGGCCCTCAACGGTCCGTCGCCGACCGAGGAGGAGATGGCGGCGATGGAGGACGGCGAGTACGAGTACGACTGGACGACGGCCGGCTGCTACGGCGCGGCCCAGCACGAGGTGTACGAGACCCAGGACCCGACGCAGTCCGAGGAGTTCGCGCCCCTCATGGACGCGATGGACGAGCTGTGGGAGACCACCCAGCGCGACCCGCGGACGGCCGAGCTGGACGCCGCCTGGTCGGCCTGCATGGACGCCGCCGGCCACGGCGGGTTCGCCACCCAGGCCGATGCCCAGAACTCCGTCTACGAGAAGCAGAACGAGCTCTACGACGCCGCGGCCCCCGCCGAGGGCGAGGAGTACGTCGGGCCCGACCAGGCCGCCATGGACGCCCTCGGCGAGGAGGAGGTCGAGCTGGCGCTGGCCGACCTCGACTGCCGCGAGGAGACCGACTACCGGCAGACGGCGCAGGACATCCAGTTCGAGCTGGAGGAGCAGTTCATCGCCGACCACAAGACCGAGCTGGAGGCCCTCAAGGCCGCGTCCGAGCAGGACTGAGCATGACCCGACCCGACGACCCCGGCACCGCCCCCCTGCACGCGGCCGACCCCGAGGAGCCCTCAGCGGACGGCTCGGCCGCCCCGGGCCGGTTCGCCGCCTGGACCAGCCTGGCCCGGCGCAACCGGGCGCTGTGGACCACCGCCGCGGTCGCGGTGGTCGCCCTGGTCGCCGGGCTCGTGCTGGGCCGGTACGTGCTGGCCCCGGACGACGCCGCGGCGCAGACCCCCGAACCCGGTCTGGTCACCGCCCCCGTCGAGCTGGGGCAGCTCAGCAACGACGTCACCATCCGCGGCGAGGTGGGCTACGCCGACCCGGTCGAGGTCACCATCGACACCTCCGGGCTGCCCGGCCCCGCGGTGGTCACCGGGCAGGTGCCCGAGGTGGGCGCCGAGCTGGGCCCGCTGTCGGTGGCCCTGGAGCTGGCCGGGCGCCCGGTCGTCGTCCTGCCCGGTGAGCTGCCGGCCTACCGCACGCTGCGCTTCGGGGTGTCCGGTCCCGACGTCGTCCAGTTCAAGGAGGCCATGCGGGCCGTCGGGCTCGACGCCGGCGACCCGGCGAACGACGTGTTCGACCGCACCGCGGCCGACGCCGTGTCCTCGCTGTACGCCCAGGCCGGCTACCCCGCGCCCGCCGCCGAGGAGGGCGCCGCCGAGGCCGTGACCGCCGCGCAGGACGGCGTCCGGTCGGCCCAGCAGGCGCTCGCCGCCGCGCAGGCCGAGCTGACGGCCAAGCGCGCCGGCCCCTCGGCCGTCGACGTCCGGACGGCGGACAACGCCGTCGCCAGCGCCCAGCGGGCCCTGGACCAGGCGTTGGCCACCACCCCCGACGACGGCGCCACCATCGGCGACCTGCGCGACGCCCTCGCCCTGGCCCAGCTGCAGCGCCAACAGCTGGGCGCCGCACCGAACACCTCGGCCGAGCAGGCCGCGGTCAGCAACGCGCAGGACGCGGTCGCCGGCGCCCAGGACGCCCTGGCCGTCGCCCAGCAGCAGGCGCTGCCCGCGCTGCCGGCCGGCGAGATCCTCTACCTGACCCAGCTGCCGCGCCGCGTCGACGCGACCGAGCTCAAGCGGGGCACGGTGCTCGAGGGGACCGCGATGACCGTCTCGGGCGCCACCCTGGGCCTGTCGGGCACCGTGGCCGCCGCCGACGCGCGGCTGCTGACCCCCGGCATGGCCGCGGCCTTCGACCTGCCCGACGGCGGCGAGTCCACCGCCACGATCGCGGCCGTCACCCCCGGTGACGACGCCGAGGCCCGGGCCACCGTCGAGCTGACGCCGGGCGACCTGACCCCCGAGCAGGTCACCGCGCTGCAGGGCAGCAACGTGCGGGTGGTCATCCCGGTGGGCGCGACCGAGGGCGACGTCCTGTCGGTGCCGCTGGCGGCGCTGACCGCCGGCCCGGGCGGTGAGTCCCGGGTCGAGGTCGTCGACGGCGACCCCCGCGACGGCGACCGGGCGCGGACCCACCTGGTCACCGTCGAGACCGGGCTGGCCGCCGACGGCGCGGTGGAGGTCCGGCCGAGCGGGGGCGACCTCGACGAGGGCGACCTGGTCGTGGTCGGCGGATGACCGCGCCCGCACCGGCGGTCGACCCGGTGGGCAGCGAGGAGGCCTGCCCGGCCATCGAGCTGCGCGACGTGACCCGCTCGTTCCCGGGACCGCCCGAGGTGCAGGCGCTCAAGGGCGTCAACCTGACGGTGCCCGACGGCGACTACCTGTCGATCATCGGCCCCAGCGGGTCGGGCAAGTCCACGATGCTCAACCTGCTGGGCCTGCTCGACCGGCCCACCGTCGGGGAGTACCGGCTGGGTGGGGTGCTGACCAGCACGCTCACCGAGGACGAGCGGGCGGCGCTGCGGGCCCGTCAGCTGGGGTTCGTCTTCCAGGCCTTCCACCTCATGTCCCGGCGCTCGGTGCTGGACAACGTGATGCTCCCGATGCTCTACGCCGGCACCCCCAGGGCCGAGCGGGAGCCCCGGGCCCGCGCGGCCCTCGAGCGGGTCGGCCTGGGGCACCGCATGGACTTCCTGCCCGGGCGGTTGTCCGGCGGCGAGCGCCAGCGGGTCGCCGTCGCGCGGGCCGTGGCCACCCGGCCGCGGGTGCTGCTGGCCGACGAGCCCACCGGCAACCTCGACCAGACCACCACCGGCGAGATCATGGCGCTGTTCGAGGAGCTGCACGCCGACGGCCTCACCCTGGTGCTCATCACCCACGACGGCGGGGTGGCCCGGCGCGCCCACCGCCGCATCCGGCTCACCGACGGCCGCGCGGAGGAGGTGTGAGGCTGCCTGTGCGGGCTGGCCGTACCCCCGCGGCGCCGTGCCCCGAGGTGGTCGGGAAGGTGCCCGCCGCCGACCGGTTCACCCTCGCCGACCTGCTCGGCGAGGCCACCGCCGACATCGGCTCCCGCCCCGGCCGGCTCGTCACCACCGTCGTCGGCACCGTGCTGGGGGTGGCCGCGCTCATCGCCACCATCGGCTTCGCGCAGACCGCCGCCGGCCAGATCGCCCGGCAGTTCGACGCCGCGGCGGCCACCTCGCTGGTGGTCACGCCGGGGACCGCGGAGACCGGCGGCTCGGGTGGGTCGACCGTGGCCACCGGGGTGCTCCCGTGGGACGCCGTCGACCGCATGGAACGGCTGGCCGGGGTGCAGTCCGCGGCCCTGCTGGCCGAGCTGTCGCTGCCCGAGGCGACCGTCACCGCCGTCGCGGTCAACGACCCCTCCCAGGCGCCGGTCGCGCCCCCCGCGCTCTACGCCGCCTCGGCCGAGCTGCTGGACACCGTCGGCGGGCACGTCGCCACCGGCCGGTTCTTCGACACCGGGCACGACGCCCGCGGTGACCGGGTGGTGGTGCTCGGCAGCCGGGCGGCCACGCGGCTGGGCGTCGAGCGGGTGGACAACCAGCCCTCGATCTTCGTCGACGGCATCGCCTACGCAGTGCTGGGCATCGTCGACCGCACCGACGTGCGCGGCGAGCTGCTGGACGCAGTGATCATGCCGACCGGCACCGCCCGCGGCGACGTCGGGCTGCGCACCCCCGGGGACCTGCAGGCCCGCATCGCCGTGGGCACCGGGCCGCAGCTGGCCGAGCAGGCCCCGCTGGCGCTGGCGCCCGACGAGCCCGGCACCCTCGACGTCCAGGCGCCGTCGGCGCGGTCGCAGCTGGGCCAGTCGGTGCAGGCCGACGTCAACGGCGTGTTCGTCATCCTGTCGGTCATCGTGCTGCTGGCCGGCGGCGTGGGCATCGCCAGCGTGACCATGCTGTCGGTGGTGGAGCGCACCGGGGAGATCGGGCTGCGCCGGGCGGTGGGTGCCACGTCCCGGCAGATCGCCGGCCAGTTCGTGGCCGAGTCGGTGGTCATCGGCCTGCTGGGCGGGCTGATCGGGGCCGCGGTGGGCGTGCTGGCCGTCGTCGGCATCTCGGCGGCCCGCGGCTGGGCGCCCGTCGTGGACCCGTGGGTGGCGCTGGGCGGCACGCTGCTGGGCGCCGTCCTGGGGTTGGTCGCCGGTGGGGTGCCCGCCCGCCGGGCCGCCCGCATCGAGCCGGTGGAGGCCCTGCGCGGCGGCACCTGACCGCGCGTCGGTTTGCCCTCCTCGGCCGGCACGAGGAGGGTGGGGACTCCCAGTTCCGACACCGAGGCGTCCGTGGCGGGGCACCGACGCCGCCCAGCAGGTGATGAGCATGCGCTCCCCCGTCCCCTCCGCCGTCACCTCCACCGGGCGCCCTCCGGGTCCCCCGCAGGACGGCATCGACCTGGGCCCGGTCCGGCTGCACCGCGTCCACCACGACGCGCCCGCCGGGTACGCGCTGACCCCGACCACCGACCTCGTCGTCCTGCACGTGCGCGCCGGGCACGTGCAGACCACCGACGCCGGGGTCCGACGACGGCTGGGGCCCGGTGACGTCGCGCTGGCCGCCCGGCCCGACGCCGAGCTGACCGTCGCCGTGCCCGCCGGCACCACCGTCGACGTGACGACCGTGCACCTCCCCCTGCTGGTCGACCTCGACCCCCAGGACGGCGCGCGGCGCACCGCGCGCCTCCGACCGCACACGCTGGACCACCGGTCGGCCGCCGTCTGGCGGCACACCACGGCCTACGTGCGCTCGACCCTCGACGGCGGCACCGGGCCGGACCCCGGCGCACTGCTGCTGCACGCCCACGGCCGGCTCGTGGCCGCCACGCTCCTGGAGCTGTTCGACCCGCCGCCGGCAACCCGGCCCGACCCGCAGCCGGCCTCCCTGCGCCGCGCGGTCGCCCACATCGAGGCCCACCCCGACGTCGACCTCGACGACCTCGCCCGGGTCGCCGGCGTCGGGGTCCGGGCCCTGCAGCTGGCCTTCCGCAAGCACCTGGGCACCACACCCCTGGCCCACCTGCGCCGGGTCCGGCTGGAGGGGGTGCACGCCGACCTGCTGGCCGCCGACCCCGAGCGCGCCACCATCGCACGCATCGCCGGCGACTGGGGGTTCGCCGATCCCAGCCGGTTCACCGCCCAGTACAAGCAGGCCTACGGGCGCCTGCCCAGCCACACCCTGCACACCTGAGCGGGCCGGTCAGAGGCGGGGCACCGGACGCCGGGCGCGTGGCCGCGGGAGGACCTGCGGCACCTCCCCGGTGAGCAGGATCTGCTCGGCGAGGTCGGCCAGCCGGGTGTTGGTGTGGTTGCTCACCGTGCGCAGCAGCTCGGCGGCCGTGTCGTAGGGGAGCTTGTGCGCGGACATGGCCACCCCGATGGCGGCGCCGATGACCCGGTTGCTGGCCAGGGCCCGCTGCAGGTCCACCACCTCCAACCGCGCCTGGACGACGGCCACCCCGGCGGCGAGGTCGGGCAGGGCCACCTCGACCTGCTCGACGACCGACGGGTCCGCCAGGTCCGGCCCCGTGCCGTGCACCACGAGCACCGCCCGCGCCCGGGCCGTCCCGGGCAGCGCGGTCGCGACGACCGACCGGACCGGGGGCGTGGGGCCGTCAGCGGCGAGGTCCCACCGCGGGTCGGCCCAGACGTCGCCGGTCACCACGAGCTGGTCGGGGTCGGCCGCGGCGGTCACCGCGGGTCCACCGCCCGCCGCGGCCTGGACCGTGTCGAGGTCCAGGCCGGCCGGCCCGCTGCTCGCCCACGGCCGCAGCCGCGAGCCCTGGGTCACCGTCACCACGGTCGCCGAGACCGCCGCCGGCAGCGCGTCGACGAGGTCGACGAGCGCGGCGTGGGCCACCTGCGCGAGCTCCTCCGGCGAGCACACCGCGGCGCGGGTGGCCGTCCGCTCCGGGGTGCCCGCCGCCCGGGCCGGGGCGCTCATCACTGCTCACCGGGCAGCAGCCCGGAGGTGGTCAGGGCGCGGGCCACGTCGCCGATCGGGCGGCGGGCGGTGCGCGCGGCCGACCGCAGCCGGGCGAACGCCTCGTGCTGGGCCAGGCCGTCACGGGCCATCAGGTAGCCCACGCCGCGCTCGATCGGCGCCCGGTGGCTGATGGCGTACTCCAGCTGCGCGGCCAACCGGCCCGTCTCGTGGGCCTGCACGCCGACGGTGAGCATGGTCTCGGCCACCCGCCCGAAGCGGACCAGCGCCCGCACCTGGTCGGCCGACCACCGCACGGGCGAGGAGTGGTGCACGTCCAGGCTGCCCACGACGGTCCCCTGCAGGCTGAGCGGGGTGCCCAGCACCGCCCCGACCACCTGCACCTCCGCGGCCTCCCCGGCCCGCCCGAGGGCGGCGGAGAAGCCCGGCCAGCGGGGGTCGGCGCAGGCGTCCTCGGTGGTGGTCGTCGCCCCCTGCAGGTAGGCGTCGACGCACGGGCCCTCGCCGGCCTCCAACTGGGCGTCCTCGAGGGCCCAGCTGGTGGTGTCGGTGGCCACCACGTAGCGCAGGTGCCCGTGCTCGTCGGCGAGCATCAACCCGCAGCCGGCGATGTCGAACAGTCCGGCGCAGGCCTCGACCACCCGCTGCAGGGCCGCGTTGAGCAGGTCCTCGCCCGCGGGGGGCTCGGCGGTCCCCAGGTCGCGCAGGGTGCGGGCCAGGGTGTGCGCGTCGACCGGGTGCACGGTGTTCACGGCGTCGCTGTTCACGGCATCGCTCCGTCGAGGTCGTCGAGGTCGTCGAGGTCGGCCAGGTCGTCGGTGAGGTGGGCGACGTCCTCGCCGCGACTGGCGGCCGACAGGACGAGCACGTCGGCGACCAGGGCGGCGAAGGTCTGCAGGGCGGCCTGCTGGCGGTCGGTCCACGGGTGCGGGGCCGGGTCGACGCCGTTCAGGTTGCCGACCACGACGTCACCGGCCAGCACCGGCGCCGACATGACCGCGCGCACCCCGCTGCCCCGCAGCAGCGGGGCCAGGTCGGCGTAGTCGGGCACCGCGAGCACGTCGGCGACCGCGATCGGGATGCCCGCCCGGTGGACGTCGGGGCCGGGACCCGCGCCGGTGGTCTCCTGGGCCCGTTCCAGCTGGTCGGCAGCCGACCCGCTGCTGCTGACGGTGCGCAGCCGGTCGGCCGAGTCGCGCAGCAGCAGCCCCGCGCACTCCACGGCCAGCAGCTCCGCCACCGACACCACCAGGTCGTCGAGCCGGGCCGCGACCTGCGTGATCGAGTCCGGCGTCATGCCGGCACCTCCGGCGCCCCGCCGTCGCCGGCGCCGCCGTCGGGCACCAGGGTCAACCGGCCCGGCAGCGTGGCGCAGAGGACGCGCAGCGTGCGCGGCGGGTCGAGCACCAGCAACCGGCCCGCGTGCAGCACGACCTGGTCCTGCACCAGCAGCAGGGCGCGGAACCCGCGGGCGTTGACGAAGTCGCACCCGCCCAGGTGCACCACCACCACCTGGTGCAGCCGCAGCCCGCGCCCGCCGTGCACGTGCTCGGTCAGCTGGGCAGCACCCAGGTCGTCCAGTGCGCCCCGGACGCGGACGACGAGCTGGCCGTCCTCCACGACGACGTCGTCCCCGGTCCGCGGCAGCAACCGCCGCCACCACCGCGGGGGCGGCGGCGCGGCGGCCGGGTCGGGTTCGTCGGCGGCGTGCCGGCCGCGCGCGCTCGGCGGACGTGCCGTGTTCGGGTACGTGGACAACACAGCGCGCTCCATCCGTCGTCGACCATCAGGTCACCGCGGACACAGGGCGGTGGTGGTGCTCCCCGGCCGGTCGTCCCGGCCGGGTACCGACCCTTTCGCGCCTGAGCGGTTCGGTCAACCGCGCGGAACGAAGCGGCCTGGGCGCTGGGCGAAGCAGCGCGGGGCGGGGCCGACGGAGCGCGTCAGGCGCCGGGCAGCAGGCCCGTGCGCGCGGCCGCGGTGCGCAGGGCCGCCAGCTGCGGCGGGGTGGCCCGCAGCCCCCGGGTGATCACCGCGTCGTCGATGTCGGACCACTCGATCTCGGCCCACAGACCGCCACCCAGGTCGTCGACGTCGGGCTGCACGCGCAGCAGACCGGCGCTGAGCAGTGCGAACATGCCCGGACCCTCGTCGATCACCAGCTGCAGAGCCGGCTCGAGGTCGGGGTCGCCGCACGCCGTGCGGATGAGGGCGACCTCGAGCTCGTCGGCGGTCCAGACACCGAGCAGCGACGGCCTCACCGGCGACTCGCCGAGCACGCGACGATCATCCGCAGACCCTACGAGCGCCCCCGTCCGCGCGCGAGCGCAGCCGCCACCGCGTCGGCGAACAGCTCGGGCAGCTCGGTGCCGGCCGCCCGGGCCATCGTGGGGATGACGCTCTGCCGGGCGAACGAGTTGTACAGCCCGGCCTCCAGGAACCACGGCACGCCGTCGGGGTCGACCCGGAAGTCGAACAGCGAGTAGTCCCGGCACCCCAGCGCCGTGTGGCAGGCCAGCGCGGACTCGTGGACCGGTGCCGTCACCGGGTCCGCCGGGTCCACGGTCCACACGGTGGGGGTGTCCTTGGCCATCAGGCCCAGGGTGCCGTCGTCGGCCCGCACGATCTTGTCCTCCGCCGTCCGGACCGGGTGGTCGACCGACAGGCCGTACTCCTCCAGCGGCAGCGCGACCAGCGCGCCGTCCCGGACGACGACCCCGCAGCGCACCTCGCGGCCCAGCGGCACGAACTCCTCGACCAGCACCCCGCCCTGCCCCCGGACCCCGCCCCTCGCGTGCGTCGACTCCGCCCACGCGGCGGCCAGCGCAGCGGGCAGGTCGGCGGCGTCGGTGACGAGCGTGATGCCGTGGGAGTTGTCGGCGTCCACCGGCTTGACGACCAACGGCGGGGCGAGCGTCGGGCGCTCGCCCGGCGCGAGCACCTCACCGGCCGGCACCCGCACCCCGGCGACGGCGACCACCGCGCGGGCCCGGGCCTTGTGCGCGCCCAGCGCCATGACGTCGGCGGTGTTGCCGACGAACGGGATGCCCAGGACGTCGAGCAGCGCGCGGTAGGAGGTCATGCCCGGGATGCAGAACATCTGCGGCAGCGCGACGTCGACGTCCAGGGCGGCGAGCCTCGTGAGCGCCTCCCCCAGCGGCACCGGCAGGGCGGCGTCCAGCTCCCCGAGCGACGCCGGGAACCGCCACGACCCGTCCGGGGAGACGTGGGCGACGACGTGCTCGTGCTCCCCGCCCACGTGGGCCAGGCAGTCGGCGGCGTAGAGCCGCGACAGGTCGTCCATGAACGCGCTGGTCGGCGAGCCGACCAGGTGCAGCACCCGGCTCATCAGTCCCCCGCCGGTTGCACGAGCTTGCCGATGTTGAAGTCGATGCGGTTCCAGGCGCCCCGGGTCCGCAGGTTCGCCAGCAGCAGCAGCGGGATCTGCACGTGGTGCAGCACCAGGTAGGGCAGCGGGTCGGCCCGGTCGAACACGGCGTCCGTGCCCTCGCGGACCACCCGCCAGCGTTCCCGCGCCGTGCCCGGCCGGCTGAGCGCGCGCCACAGCTCGTGGTACAGCCAGTAGGTCGGCCGGCTGGTGGGCAGCGGCTCCAGCGGGGTGTCCCGGGCGTGCAGGTAGGCGTCGGCCAACCCGGGGTGGGCCGGGTGGTCGTGGAACATGGTGATGGCCGAGTGCGTGCGCGGGTTGCACTCGATGGCGAACGGGGTCCCGTCGTCGTCGACCAGGAAGTCGAACGAGACCTGGCCGGAGAGCCCCAGCTCGCGCACGAACGTGGTCACCCACTCGCGCACCCGCGGCCGCTCGACCTGGGCGTAGTTGACCTGGAACGCCGACGACGGGCAGCAGCACCAGACGGTGACGACGCCGTCGCGGGCCGTGGAGTGCGTGCAGATCTCCTCGCCGGTGACGAACTCCTGCAGGATCCACGGGTTCGCGGGGCTGATCGGCTTGCCGGCCAGGAACGCCTCGGTGGCCGCGCGGGTGGGCAGCGGCAGGTGCGTCAGGTCGAGGCGGTGCACCGGGTCGTAGGCGATCGACTTGAGCACGTAGGGACGGGTGGCGCCGGTGAAGTCGTGGTCGAGCACCTGCTGGGGGTCGGTGACCAGGTGGGTGTCGGGCACGGGGAGACCCAGCGAGGCGGCCAGCTGGGTGAACCGGTGCTTGTCGTCGAGGGTGCGCACCATCTCCGGCTCCAGGCTCAGCACCTCGCAGTGCCCGGCGAGCACGTCGGCGGCCGCGGCGTCGAACTCCGACGCCACCGGCGAGCAGACCGGCACGTAGAGGTCGACACCCTCGGCCCGCACGACGTCGAGCAGGGCCTGGGCGTACCCGGGGTCGCGGGGGTCGGGCGCCACGTGGAACGCGTCGACCGCCCGGGAGAACCGGTGCCCGGTGAACCGGTAGGTGGCCTTCTCCACCAGGACGACGCGGTGCCCGGCCGCGTGGAACGAGCGGGCCAGCTGCAGCGCCTTGGTCATCTTGCCGCCGCTGATGAGCACGGTGCGGGGTGCCGCGGCCGGCGTCGGACGACGGCGTCGCGTGGTGGCCAGCGCGACGACGGTGACCGCGAGGTCGACCGGCAGGGTCGCGGCCAGCCCGGCCAGCACGGCCACCGACCGCCACGGCGTGGGCCGCGGACCGGGGACGACGTCGGTGCGCTGCCGACGCGACCGCCCACGGACGGCGGAGCCGGCGGTCAGCGGGGCACCCCGTCGGTGGCGTGCGGGCCGTGGTCGCGCACCATGCCGCGGTGCATCACCCGGTCGCCGACCACCACCGAGTGGTCACCCCGGTGCAGCACGCACGCGTTGTCCCACATCACGACGTCGCCGGGCGTCCAGGCGTGGGCCAGGCTGTTCTCCTCCGTGGTCGAGTGCGCGTAGAGCTCGGCGACCAGCTCGGCCGACGCGGCGTCGTCCAGCCCGCTGACCGAGGCGCACCGCTTCGGGGTGGTCAGGAACAGGGCCGGCCGCTCGGTGAGCGGGTGCGGCCGGACGACCGGGTGCTGGGCCTCGGTCTCGTCGTCCGGGCTGAGCAGGGCGGGGTCGATGCCGGTGACCACGTGGCGGATGCGGCGGTCGCGCACCCGGTCGGCCAGCTCGGCGGGCAGGGTCGCGAGCGCCCAGTACTGGTCGGTGAACACCGTCTCGCCGCCCTGCGAGGGGATCTCCACCGCCCGCAGCGCCGTGTAGGCCGGTGGGGTCGACAGGTACGAGCTGTCGACGTGGAAGGTGCTGCGCGGCGGCTCGGCGCGACCCACGTTGCTGATCACGTTGAGGTCGGGGAACCCGTCGACCGGGGTCTCGCCCGCGGTGAAGGTGAGCGGGCCGAACGACTGCAGGAAACCGAGGAAGGCGGTGTCGTCGACGTGCTGGTCGCGCAGCACCACGACGCCGTGCTCGGCCAGCGCGGCCCGCAGGCCCTCCACGAGGTCCGGCGGCAGCGGACCGACGTCGACCCCGGACACCACCGCGCCGAGCGGTTCGAGCGGCTGGATCTGCATCAGTGCGACCTCTTCAGAGTCGATCACGGACCCCAGGTCGTCGCGGACCGGCGTGGCGCGCACGCAGCTCCGTGATCATCGGGGAGGGGGTGGGGTGGGGGTGCGGCGGACCAGGGTGATGCCGTCGCGCAGCGGGACGAGCACCTGCTCGACCCGCGCGTCGGCGGTCAGGCGGGCGTTGAACGCGGCGATCGCCTCGCCGTTGGGGGTGCGCTCTCCGGCCCAGGGCTGGCCCTGCATCAGGGTGTTGTCCACCGCGACCAGGGCGCCCTCGGCGAGCAGACCGGTGTCGAGCAGGGCGTCGAGGTAGCCGGTGTACCCGGCCTTGTCGGCGTCCACGAAGACCAGGTCGAACACCCGCCCCTCGGCGGCCAGCCCGGCCAGGGTGTCGGCCGCCGGGCCCACCCGGACGTCGATCGGCGCGCCGGCCGGGAAGCACCCCTGCGCGAAGGCGGCCACCTCGGGGTCGAGCTCGCAGGCCACCAGCTCGCCGTCCGCGGGCAGCGCCTCGGCCATCGCCAGCGCGCCGTAGCCGGTGAACATGCCGATCTCGAGCACCCGGCGGGCCCGGGTCAGGTGCACCAGGAAGGCCAGGAAGCGGCCCTCGACGTGGCCGCTGAGCATCTCGGCCTCCAGCGTCCCCGACCAGGGCGCGGTGCGGGTGCGCTCGGCCAGCGCCGCCAGCGCCGGGGACTCCGGCGAGGTGTGCTCCTCCAGGTAGGGCTGGAACCCGACCGCCAGGTCCCGGACGGCGGCCAGCTCCGCGGCGACGTCCGGGGGCAGGTCGGCCCGGGCGCAGACCGCGTCCAGCCGCGCCGCCAGGATGCCCAGCGGCGTGACCGGACGCAGTCCGACGTCCGACGTCACGGGGCCGACACGACCTCGCTGACGACGGGGCTGGTGCGCGGCACCATGAAGGCGTCGACGCCCTCGCCGCCGCGCGGCAGCCCCGCGGCGACCTCGCGGTGCAGGTCGAGCGTGCGCACCAGCTCGTCGTCGGAGACGTCGTTCATGAACGTGCACTCGCCGATCGGCTTGGGCGCGGCGGCCCGCAGCAGTCCGTCCCGGGTCTGCAGGATCGACCTCGTGGAGTCGCGCAGCAGGTCGGCGGTGAGGTACGGGCTGTCGACCGTGAGGCCCAGCCGGCTCATCAGCGCGAGGATGCGGTCGCGGTCGTCGGTGGTGATGTACCCCCGCTCGGCGGCCAGGGTCGCCGAGTAGGCCATGTCCACCGAGATCGCGTGCCCGTGGAAGTAGGGGATCTCCGGGGTGAGCTCGAGCGTGGGGCTCCAGGTGTGGCCGTAGGCGATCACCCGGTCGAGGTCGAGCTCGGCCAGGTTGGGCACCTCGAGCTGCAGCATGGTCTCGATGGCCTCGTCGGTGACCTGGTCGGCCACCTTGCGGATCTCGGGGGTGCCGTCGAGGTGGCCGAAGCGGGTGCGCAGCAGCTCCTCGCCGTGCTCGTCGAGCAGGTCGAACACGGTGCGGTTGGCGACCACGGCGATCTTGATCAGCTCGGCCATGCCGTTGCGCACCTGGTCCTCGGCGAGCGAGGCCAGGAACGAGAAGTCCAGGAACACGGTCGAGGACGCGTGGTAGGCGCCCAGCCGGTTCTTCGCCTTGCCGTGGTTGACCGCCACCTTGATCGAGACGCTGGCGTCGATGAGCCCGATCAGCGTGGTGGGGATGCGGATGTAGGGGGTCGACCGCTTGTAGGCCGCGCAGGCGAACCCGGCGACGTCGGTGACCAGCCCGCCGCCGACCACCAGCGGGGCCTCGGTGCGCAGCAGGCCGTAGGCGCCGAAGGCGTCGACCAGCCGCTCGAGGGTGGACATCGTCTTGTCGGTCTCGGCGATGGCCACCGGGATGACGGTGAGCTCGACGCCGGCCGCGGCGAAGTAGGCCTCCATGGCCTCGCGGTGCAGGGCGAGCACGTTCTCGTCGACGACGGCCAGGCAGCGCCCGGCCTCGCGGTAGCAGTCGGCGAGCTGGGGGTTGTGCGGGGCGAACACGCCGTCGACCGGCACCAGGCGGTACTCGGTGCGGTGCACGGCCTCGACGGCGAAGCCGCCGTCGGTGCGGGTGACGCTGGAGCTGACCGTGGTCATCGCCGTCCCCCTCAGCCCTGGAGCCCGGCGGGCAGGTCGGAGGTGGCGAGCTGGTCGACCACCCGGGCCGAGCCGAAGTCGTGCCCGGCGGTGTTCGTGTTCGGGAACGCCAGCACCTCGACGCCGGCGGCCTGCGCGGCCTGCACGCCGCCGACGTTGTCCTCGACGGCGACCGCGTCGCCGGCCTGCTCACCGAGGGTGCGCAGCGCGTACTCGTAGGACGCCGGGTCGGGCTTGGGCTCGCCGACCTGCTCGCTGTCGACCAGCAGGTCGAAGTCGGCGGGCTCGAGGCCCTCGGTGGCCTGCAGGACGGCGGCGACGTTGGCCGGCGACGTGGTGGTGACCAGGGCGACCTTGCCGCCGGCCTGCTTGGCGCTGCGCAGGGCGTCGAGCACCCCCGGGCGCGCGCTGAGGCCCCCGGCGAGGGCCTTCTGCTGGAACAGCTCGGACTTGGTGGCGTGGACGGCGGCGGCGTCGACGTCCTGCCCGCGCTCGCTCGCGTAGGCGGCGATGCGGTCGGCACCGCCGTTGCTGCGGAGCAGGTCGCGGTACTCCTCGGCCTCCCACCGCCAGTCGAGACCGTGGTGGGCGAACGCCTCGTTGAAGGCCTCGCGCTGGAGCTCGGAGGTGTCGGCGATCGTGCTGATGGACCCGAAGAGGAGAGCGGACACGCAGTGACCTCGCTTCTGGGGCCGCGGCGCGCTGCTGGCCACGGCGGTGCGAGGACTCTAACTCCGTAAGCAACCTTTACGCAGGCTGGGGCGGTGAACACCGGCCGAACAGGCCATTTCCTGACCACAGTCCACCACCCCGGCCCCCCTCGCGCGCGCCGAGCACCCGCCGGTGGGACCGCTCGCCGGAGGTGGCCCGACGTCCATGACGGTCGCCGGCCGGTTCATCCGCCGGCCACCGTCGGCGATGTCCGGCCACCCCCGGTGCCCTCGCCGCCCGGCGGCCACCGGCGCACCATCGTGGGGTGGACGTCGGGGCGGTCGTGCGCCGGCACCGCGACCCCCTGCTCGCCGTGGCGCACCTGCTCGAGCCCGCCGGGCGGACCGCCGAGGACCGCGTCGACCGGGCCCTCGCCCACCTCTCCCCCGCCGCCGACCACGGCACCGCCGTGCGTGCACTGCTGAGCACCCGGCTGGCCCGAGGTGGGCTGGCCGACCAGGACGGGGACCCGTGGTGGCTCTCGCCCGCCGACCTCGCCGCGGCCGACCGCACCGCTGCCGCCCTGGCCGAGCTGGACGCCGACGCCCGGGCGGCACTGGTGCTCGACCACGAAGGTCTGCCCGCCGACCCGGTGGCGTTGGCCCGGGCGCGGATCGGGGCGCCCGAGGCAGACCTCGGCGCCCTCGCCGCGGTCCGCCGACCCCCGGTGCTCGACCACGACGCCGCAGTGGCCCGGGTGCGGACCCTCCGCGCGTGGCGCTGGCGACGGCCGGCCGCGGTGGTGGCCGCGGTGGCCGTGCTCGTGGCGCTGGCCGTGGTCTCCCTGCGGACCCCGAACGCACCCGCCCCGGCTGCCGGGCGCTTGGACGCACCGACCCGGGGGTCCCTGGCCGCCGACACCGCGTTCGTCGAGGCGGCGCGCGCAGCCGACTGGGACGACGACGACGCCCCCGCCGTGCCCGACCGGCACGTGCTCCTCGCCGGGGACCTGCTGGACCGGCGCTGGGTCCTCGTCACCGGTCCGACCGACCGGGGCACCGAGGGCCAGTGGTCCACCGCCCCGCAGGGCGCCCCCGCCGCGGACCTCGTCCCCGCGGGACGACCGGTGGTCCTGCGCCCGGACGTCCCGCCCGCGCTCCTGCTGGACACCGCACTGGTCGTCATGGCCGGCCCGGGCGAGGGGGTCGAGGTGTCCAGCGGGTTGGTCGTCGGCCCCTCGGGCGGGGTGCAGCGGGTGTACCGGACCCTCGATGCGCGCGACGGCGTCACCGCCATGTCGCTGGCCGCCCCCGACCCCGGGCTGGCCGCCCTGCGGGTGCGGGTCGTGCGGGTCGGGGAGTTCTCGGGCCGGACTCTCGCCGACGTCCCGGTGACCACCGCGGGGTCGGCCGACGCGCAGGCCCGGGCACCGGCCCTGACGCCGCTGCGGGGGTCGACCCCCGACCTCGGCGACCGGCAGGCCGCCGTCGACGACGCCCTGGCCGCGGTCGCCGTCCCCACCGGGCTGGACCCGCGGACCCTCGCACCCGTGCTGCTGTGGGCCGGGCAGCTGCCGGCTCCGGTCGGCGGGCCGGTCGACGCGGTGGTGCTGGCCGTCCCGCTGCCCGGGGGCGCGGTGGTGGTGAGCACCGCCTGGGCCGACCGGCGTCCCGACGGCTCCCTCCGGACGGGCGGGTGCGGCTCGCGGGCGTTCCCCGCCGGCACCGGCCCGGCCGACCTCGCCTCCGCGGCCCGCTGCGTGGTGGCCGACCGCGGCACCGGCACCGCCCGGGTCACCGTCGTCGTGACGGGCCCGGGCGGCAGCGCCCTGGTCCCCGACGACACCCGCACGCTGGGGCAGGTCGATGGCGTCCCGGTCACCGCCGCGGGCCCGGACGACCTCTTCGCCGACTGATCCGGCGCCGGACATCCGGCCACCCCGGTCCCTAGGGCTGGTACACGACCTGGGCAGCGATCTGCAGCACCTGCTCCCGTATCAGCAGGTCGGGAGCCTGGAAGAAGGCCAGCACGCCGTCCGGGAGGAGGTACTGCAGGTTCCAGGTCCAGCCACCGCGGCAGCGGGGTCGGGCAGCGGCACGTGGGCGTAGGCCGCGGCCAGCCGGGCGCCCAACCGCTCGGCCCGTGCCGAGCTGCGCCCGATGTCGGCGAGGCACCGGCGTGCGATGCCCAAGAGCCAGGGCCGCACCTCGTCGGGGTCGCCTGGGGTGTCCGACCGCCGGCGCCACGCGACCGTGAAGGTCTCGGCCACCGCGTCCAGGGCGTCCTCACGGCCGGCTCGTCGTGATCGTTACAGGTCCCGGGCCGGGGTGGCCGCACATCTCGCACGGTCGCCGATCGCTCCATCAGCCGGCCACCGTCAGGGATGTCCGGCCACCCCCACCCCGCCGTCCGGCTGGCCGAGTCCACCCCAGGGATGAGGGCGGTCCGCCCTGGGGTGCAGCACAGGGTCCCGACAGTCGGGACCCAGCTCCGACGCGGGCGGACCCCGCCCACCGCGAGGCTGGGTGCGGTCCGAGAACCCCGTCCGAGGAGTTGCCATGTCCGTACCCGTGATGACCGTCCCCGGGGAGGCGCCGCCGACCACGGCCGCCGTCCGCGCCGCCGACCTGCGCAAGACCTACGGCACGGGCGAGACCGCCGTGCACGCCCTCGCCGGGGTCGACGTCGCCTTCGACCGCGGCCGCTTCACCGCGATCATGGGCCCGTCGGGCTCGGGCAAGTCGACGCTGATGCACTGCCTCGCCGGCCTGGACACCGCCACCACCGGGCAGGTCTGGCTGGGTGACACCGAGCTCACCCGGCTGCGCGACGACCAGCTGACGAAGCTGCGCCGCGAGCGGATCGGGTTCGTCTTCCAGGCGTTCAACCTGCTGCCGGTGCTCACGGCCGCCGAGAACATGACCCTGCCCCTGCAGCTGGCCGGCCAGCGCCCCGACCGGGCCTGGATGGACGACGTCGTGGCCCGGCTCGGGCTGCGCGACCGGCTGGGCCACCGGCCCCACGAGCTCTCCGGCGGCCAGCAGCAGCGCGTCGCCGTGGCCCGCGCCCTCCTCCCCCGCCCCGACGTCGTGTTCGCCGACGAGCCGACCGGCAACCTGGACAGCCGCGCCGGCGCCGAGGTGCTGGGGCTGCTGCGCTCCAGCGTCCGCGAGACCGGCCAGACCGTCGTCATGGTCACGCACGACCCGGTCGCCGCCGCCTACGCCGACCGCGTGGTGCTGCTGGCCGACGGCCGGCTGGCCGGCGAGGTCCACCACCCGACCGCCGACGCCGTCATCGACGCACTGCGCGGCCTGGGCGGCTGACGGTGAACCACGTGCTCCTGGCCCAGGTGCGGGCCAACGCCGGCCGGCTGGTCGCCTCCATGACCGCGATCGTCATCGCCGTCGCGTTCGTCGTCGCCACCCTGGTGCTCAACCAGACCGCCAAGTCCACCGTGCTCGACGCCGTCGGCGCCGAGTACACCGGCACCGACTACGTGCTGTCCTCCACCGACGGCGAGCCCCTGGCCGGCCTGGCCGACGCCGTCGCCGCCGTCCCCGGCGTCACCGCCGTCGCCCCGCAGTGGGACACCTCGTTGCAGACCGTCCTGCCCGGTGCGACCGGCGCCCGCTACGTGTCGATCGGCGCCGTGGCCGAGGCGCCCGCGCTCCGCTGGCAGCAGCTGACCGCCGGCACCTTCCCGACCGGACCCGGCCAGATCGCGCTGTCCACGGGCTCGGACGTCGCGGTGGGCGACGTCCTGCCGTTCACCACCTACGACGCCGCGGGCACCGAGATCACCGGCGACCTGACCGTCACCGGCCTGGTCGACCTCTCGGGGTCGATCACCGGCGGGCTGTTCTCGCAGGGCTTCGTCACCCCCGACCAGGCCGAGCAGTGGGGCGCGACCTCCACCGAGCTGCTGATCGCCGGCGACCCGGACCCGACCGCCCTCCAGATGGCGTACGAGACCCGCATGACCCGGTTGACCACCGGCACCGAGCGGGCCGAGGAGGAGGCCGCCGCCCTCACCGGGGGTTCCGACGCCCTGACCGTCGTCCTGCTGGTCTTCGCCACCGTCGCCGTCCTGGTCGCCGGGCTGGTCATCGCCAACACCTTCGCCGTCCTGCTGGCCCAGCGGACCCGCGAGCTCGCGCTGCTGCGCTGCGTCGGCGCCACGTCCGCCCAGCTCCGGCGCAGCGTGCTCGGGGAGGCCGCGCTCACCGGGCTGGCGGCCTCGGTGCTCGGCGTGCTCGGCGGCATCGGGTTGGCCGCCGGGGTCTCCGCGCTGGCCGCCAGCCTGGACTCGCCCATCCCGCTCTCGGGGGTCTCGGTGCCCTGGGTCGCCGTCGCCGCCGGCGTCGTCGTCGGCCTGGTGACCACGGTGGTCGCCGCGCTGGCCCCGGCCCGGGCGGCCACCCGGGTCGCCCCGCTCGCCGCGCTGCGGCCCACCGACCCCGCGCCGCTGCGCTCGCGACCGGGTGTGGTGCGCCTCGTCGTCGGGCTGCTCATGTTCGGCCCCGGTGTCGCGCTGCTGCTGTGGGGGGCCTCGGCCGGGGAGGTGCTCGCGGCGCTGCCCGGTGGCGCGCTGAGCTTCCTGGGCGCGGTGCTGCTCGCCCAGCGCGCCGTCCCCCCGGTGGTCGCCGCCGCCGGCCGGTTGCTCGGTCGGGTGGGCGGTGTGCCCGGCCGCCTGGCGGCCGGCAACGCCACCCGCAACCCGCGCCGGACGGCGGCCACCGCGACCGCCCTGGTCATCGGCGTGACGCTGACGACGGCCATGGTGGTCGGCGCCGCATCCACCCGGGCCACCGCCGCCGCCGGCCTGGACGCCGCCTACCCCACCGACGTCGTCGTGCAGGAGGCGAACGCGGGGCTGCCGGCCTCGCTGCTGGCCCAGCTGGAAGCCGTCGACGGCGTGCAGCAGGGTGTCGAGATCACGGCCGGTCAGGTGACCTTCCCCGGCGGTGAGGCGTGGCAGGCCGAGGGCTACGACGTCCCCGCCACCCTGCCGGTGCTGCGCTCGGCCACCGACCAGCCGCTGCCCGCCCTGGGCGAGGTCGTGCTGCCGCCGTTCCTGGCCGACCAGTTCGGCCTGGCCGCCGGGGACCGGGTGGAGCTGACCGCCGGCGACCGGGCACTGACGCTGACCGCCGTGCTGGGCAGTGACGACGTCGACACCCCACGGCTGACCGGCGTCGAGCTGACCGCCCTGGACCCCGAGGCCGTCGTCGGCTCCATCTGGTTGCGGCTGGCCGACACCGCCGAACCCACCACCGTCGTCGAGGAGATCACCGAGGTCGCCGGCACCGCCGTCCCGACGGCGTACGTCAGCGGCATCGCCAGCGAGCGGGCCGCCCTGGACGACGTGGTGGACACCCTGCTGCTCGTGGTGACCGGCCTGCTGGGCGTCGCCGTCCTCATCGCGCTGATCGGGGTGGGCAACACGTTGGCCCTGTCGGTGGTCGAGCGGCGCCAGGAGAGCGGCCTGCTGCGGGCGCTGGGCCTGACCCGCGGGCAGCTGCGCGGGCTGCTGGCCTGGGAGGCGGTGCTGGTCGCCGGGGTGGCCGCGGTCATCGGGGTGCTGCTCGGCGGCGGCTACGGCCTGGTGGGGGCCGCGTCGGTGCTCGGTTCGCTGTCGGCCGACGGCACCGTGGTGTCGATCCCGTGGCTGCAGGTGGGCGCCATCGTGGTCGTCGCCACGGCAGCCGGACTGCTGGCCAGCGTGCTGCCCGCCCGCCGGGCCGCCCGCACACCCCCGGTGGCCGCCATCGCGGGGTGACCCCACCCCGGCCCCCGGCCCCGGCCCCGGCCGCGGCCCCGGCCCTGCCCCGGCCGCGCCCCCCGGCCCCGGCCCGGCCCCGGCCCGGCCCCGGCCCCGGCCCCGGCATGGGAGCCCATGCACCCGGAGACGAGCCCCGTCACCGGGTGCATGGGCTCCCATGCCCCCCGGGGGGTGACGGACGGCGGACGGGCTACCCGGCCGGACGGCGGCGGACGGCGCGGTCGGCCAGCTCGGCCCCGGCGCCCTCGTACAGCTGCAGCCCGAGGTCGGCCCCCTCGGCGAGCACCTCGGCCAGGTCGTCGTCGAACTGGGTGACCGCAGCGACGGTGCCGGTGAACCCGTGGGCGCGCAGCCGGGTGAGCGTGGCCAGGTTGTTGTCGTGGGCGGGCATGGCCAGCAGCACGAGCTCGACGCGGTGCAGCTCGAGCTCCCCCCACAGCCGCGGGTCGGTGGCGTCGCCCTCGATGAGGTGCACGCCCTCGGCCCGCAACGCCGCCACCCGGTCGGCGTCGGCCTCGATGCCGATGGTCGGCAGGCCGTACTCCTCGGTCAGCCGACGGTGCGCCGCCGACCCCACCCGCCCCATGCCCAGGACGACGGCCTGCGCGTCGCCGAGGTCCAGCGGGCGGTCGTCGGGGTGCAGCCGGTCGTCGGGCCGGTCGGGCAGCCAGCGCCGCAGCACGTCCACCAGGCGGTCGGGCCGGTCGCCGACCAGCGAGGGCAGCACGAAGGACGCCGCCACCGCCGCGGCCAGCGGCGCCGCCCAGCCGGGGTCGAGCAGGTCTTCGGGCAGGGCCACGACCACGATCAGCCCGAACTCGGAGAAGTTGGTGAGCACCGTCGCGGTGAACACGGCGGTGCGCCGCCGCAGCCGGGCCAGGTAGAACAGGACGACGAACGCGAACGCCTGCACCGGGAGCAGCAGCAGGAGCGCCGCGGCGATGAGCAGCTCCCCGCCCGTGGGCAGCCCGGCCAGGCCGATCGAGACGAAGAACCCGACGAGCAGCAGGTCCTTGATGCTGAACAGCGACTTGGCCAGCTCGGCCGAGCGCGGGTGCCCGGCCAGCAGCATGCCCAGCAGGAGCGCCCCCAGGTCGCCCTTCACGTCCAGGGCGGAGAAGAGCGCGTAGCCGGGCACCAGGGCCAGCACGATGCCGTAGAGCGGCAACAGCTCGTCGTGGCCCAGCCGGCCCAGCAGCCGCCGCAGCAGCGGGGCGGCGGGGACCAGCAGCACGAGCAGGACGGCCCAGGGGCTGGGCACCGTGCCCTCGGCGACGGCGAGGAAGACCACGGCGAGCAGGTCCTGGACGACGAGGACGCCGATCGCCAGCCGGCCGGTGAGCGTCTGGGTCGCCCCGCGCTCCTCGAGCACCTTGACCACGAAGACGGTGCTGGAGAACGAGAGCGCGAACCCGATGAGCAGCCAGGCCCGGGGCCCGCCGTCGACGGCCAGCCCCACCCCGAGGACGGCGAGCAGACTCAGCAGCCCGGCGGTGACCGCCGTGCTGATGAGCGCGTGCAGGCTGGAGGTCAGCCAGACCTCCTTGCGCACCAGGGAGCGGAGGTCGATCTTCAGGCCGACGCCGAACAGCAGGATGGTGACGCCGAGGTCGGCGACGGTGCCGAGCTCCGGTGGGGCCTGCACGCCGAGGGGGTGGAGCACGAACCCGGCGGCCAGGAAGCCCAGCAGCGGGGGGAGCCGCAGCAGGCCGGCGGCCACCCCGCCGAGCAGGACGGCCAGCAGGATGGCCGAGACGTCGTCCACGGGTGCCCTCTCGCTCGCGGGTGGTGGGGGTGATCATCGCCCACCGCGGGCCGCGGTCAGGGGAGCGCCGCGCGGACCGGAGCGTGACCGCGTCGGGACGGGGAGCCATGAACCTGCTGGTCAGAGGTGCGCGGAGCGGCCACCTGTGGTCCCATGGTGGGGGTGTCCGCGACGGGGGGTCACAGACAATGGGTGCGCACGACGACGCCGACCGGCAGCCCTGGCTCGACCCCGACGCCGACGTCTACGGCCGGCATGCCGACACCAACCCCCTGCCGCTGATCACCCCGGCCACCGAGATCCCGCCCGCGCCGCCGGTGCGCGTCGTGCGCCGCCCGCGGACCCGCCGCCTGCGCCGGCGCGCGGCCCCGGTCGCCGCCGTCGGCCTGGGTGCGGTCGCCGTCGGCGGGTTGACCCTGCTGGCCGCCGCCTCGCCGGCCCAGCGGGACGACGCCGCCGGCCAGGCACCCAGCTCGGTGGCCGCACCGACGACGAGCCCCGCCCCCACCACGCTGTCCCTCGACGTCTCGACGGCGACCGCCATGACGACCACCCCGACGACGGCCCCCACGACGGCCCCGGCCACGACCGCCGAGCCCCCGCGGCCCGGCGCGGTCGACCCCGCGACGCCCCTGCCGACGGGCAGCGCCGTGCCCGTCACCCGACCACCGGGCACCGGCGCGCCCGGCGTCGTCCCCGGCACGTCGACCGCCCGCACCGCCGGACCGACCCCCGTGGACGCCGGCAGCCCCGCCCCGCCGCCGACCACCGCCCCGGCCACCTCACAGCCGTCGAGCTCACAGCCGTCGACTTCCTCGCCGTCGACCTCCCCGCCGTCCACGAGACCGACCACCACCACCGAGCCCACCGCCCCGGCCAGCTCGGCACCGACCACCACCGGGTACACCAGCACACCGCCCACCAGCACACCGCCGCCCGCCGATCCGGCCGGCGAGCCGCCTGCGGCCTCCACCACCGACGACGCAGCACCGGCGACCTCCGCGCCCCGGACCACCACGGACGGGGCGCCCGCCGGGTCGACCAGCACCGCGGCCGAGGGCTGACCCGGGCGGCGTCCGGCCACTCCGGGGATGCTGGAGGGGTGCCGTCCCTGCGCTCCGCCGTCCTGACCGCCGTCCTCGCCGTCCCCGCCGCCGCGCTGGCCCGCGCCGCCTGGGGGGTACCCGTCGCCATGGGCGCCGGCCGCCGAGCCCTGCAGCCCCTGGTCGCGGGGTCCGAGCACTTCTCCGAGGGCCGCTTCCGCAACACCGTGCCCACCACCTCGATCGCCCCCGGCAGCCGCGGCGAGCTGCTGCGCGAGGCGCGCAAGGGCCGCAAGGCCGGTGTGCCGTCGCGGGCGGTGCCCCTGGTGCGACCCGAGCTGCCCGCCGCGGCCGCCGAGCTGGCGGTCACCTGGTTCGGCCACGCCAGCGCGCTGCTGGAGGTCGACGGCCACCGCGTGCTCGTCGACCCGGTGTGGGGCGAGCGCGTCTCACCCTCGGCCGTCGTCGGCCCCAAGCGGTTGCACCCCGTACCCGGCCCGCTGGAGGAGCTCCCGCAGGTCGACGCGGTGCTCATCAGCCACGACCACTACGACCACCTCGACCTGCCCACCGTGCGGCGGCTGGTGCGCGAGCAGACCGCGCCCTTCGTCGTGCCGCTCGGCATCGGCGCCCACCTGCGCGGCTGGGGCGTCCCGGCCGACCGGGTCGTCGAGCTCGACTGGGACGGCGTGCACCGGATCGGCGAGCTGACCCTGGTCTGCGCCGAGGCCCGGCACTTCTCCGGCCGGGGCCTGACCCGCGACGACACGCTGTGGTCGTCGTGGGTGGTCGCCGGCCCCCGGCACCGGGTGTTCTTCGGCGGCGACACCGGCTACCACCCGGCCTTCGCCGCGATCGGCGCCCAGCACGGCCCGTTCGACCTCACCCTGCTGCCGGTCGGCGCCTACAACGCGCAGTGGGCGGCCATCCACATGAACCCGGAGGAGGCGGTGCGGGCGCACGGCGACCTCGGTGGCCACGTGTTCCTGCCGATCCACTGGGCCACCTTCAACCTGGCGTTCCACGCCTGGGCCGAGCCGGTCGAGCGGCTGCTGACCGCGGCCGGCGACGTCCCGGTCGTCGTCCCCCGGCCCGGCGAGCGGGTCGACCTCACCGCCGGCGTCCCGGCGACGCCGGACTGGTGGTCGGCCGTCGCCTGACCGGGGCGTCCGGGCGCGGGTCCCCACCCGCGTCCGGACGGTTGGCCGCGCCCTCCTCGGGGCATCCCGCAGCGACGATCCGGGGCCGACGTGGTCCCGGCGACGCCCACCTGGAGGTCGCACGATGGCCGACGACACCCGAGGCACCACGCCCCCCGCCACCGGTTCGAGCGCGGCCCCGCTGGACCCCGCCGCGGGCCGGCACGACCCCGACCGCCTCGACCGGACCCACCACGACCACGACCGCGACCGGGTCGACGACCACGGCCGACAGGACACCGTCGTCGCCCCGCCGGTCACCCACGACCCCGGCTACGACCCCGACCACGACCACGGCTACGACCACGACCGCCACCGCACGCAGCAGGTGCCCGCGGCCGCGCCGGTCGCGCACCCGGTCGACCGCGACGGGGACGGCATCGACGACCGCACCGGGGCGGCCGTCCCCGCGACCGCCAAGGAGATGGCCGCCGTCCAGCGCGCCCGCTACGGCGGCCTGCACATGGGGTCGGCGTTCTTCGGCTGGATGAGCGCCGTCGGCATCGCGGTCATCCTGCTGGCGGTGCTGTCCGCCGCAGGCCTGGCCTTCGGTCTCTACTCCACCCTCGGCAGCGCCCAGGACGCCGCCGACCAGGCGAACACGGGCATCGGTCTGGGCGCGGCCATCGCGCTGCTCGTGGTGCTGTTCATCGCCTACCTCGCCGGCGGCTACGTGGCCGGGCGGATGGCCCGGTTCAACGGCACCAAGCAGGGGCTGGGCGTGTGGCTGTGGGGGGTCATCGTCACCGTGCTGGCCGCCCTCGCCGGGCTGGTGCTGGGCACGCAGTACAACGTGTTCGACCAGCTCAACCTGCCGGCGCTGCCCGTGGAGTCGGGCACCGCCACCACGGCCGGGTTCATCGCCCTCGGGGCGGTGCTCGTCGTGACGCTGCTGGGCGCGATGCTCGGCGGCAAGCTCGGCTCGCGCTACCACCGCAAGGTCGACCGCGCCGGCTTCGAGGCCGTCGCGCTCTGACGCCCCCGGCATGGGAGCCCATGCACCCGCCCCCGGACCCCGGAGGTGGGTGCGTGGGCTCCCATGCCTGGAGCCTCGGGTTGCGGGTTGCGGGTTGCGCGGGCGCCGGGGCGTGACTCGGGCGCGCGGCGCCGCGCGGTCAGCGGAGAAGCTTGGACATCCGGCGGTCGGCCAGGGGCTTGCCGCCGGTCTGGCAGGTGGGGCAGTACTGCAGCGAGGTGTCGGCGAACGACACCTCCCGGACCGTGTCGCCGCACACCGGGCAGGGCAGGCCGGTGCGGGCGTGCACCCGCAGGTTGGCCCGCTTCTCGCCCTTGAGCTTCGCGGCCTGCTGCCCCACCTGTCGCTCCAGGGCATCGGTGAGCGTCGTCCGCACGGCGTCGTAGAGCCGCAGGGTCTCGTCGTCGGTGAGCTTGTCGGCGCCCTTGAACGGCGACAGCTTGGCCACGTGCAGGATCTCGTCGGAGTAGGCGTTGCCGATGCCCGACACCAGCGTCTGGTCGGTCAGGGCGCCCTTGAGCTGGCCCTTGCGGCCCCGCATGAGCGACGCGAAGGCCTCGGCGTCGACGGCCAGCGCGTCGGGGCCCAGCCGGGCGATGCCCGGCACCTCCGAGGACGGCGACCGGACGACGTACACCGCCAAGCCCTTGCGGGTGCCCTGCTCGGTGAGGTCGAAGCCGGCGCCGTCGTCGAGGTGCACCCGCACGGCCAGCGGCCCCTTGCCCGGCTTGGGCGGCGCGGTGGGCAGCTCGGCCCGCCAGTGCAGCCAGCCCGCCCGGGCCAGGTGGACGACGAGGTGGATGCCCGACACGTCGAGGTCGAGGAACTTGCCGGTGCGCGAGGCTCCGGTGACCTCCAGCCCGGCCAGCGACGACAGCGGCGGGTCGAACGTCTTCAGCGTCTGGATCCCGGCCAGGTCCACCCGCGTGACGACCTTGCCCACCGCGTTCTCCCGCAGGAACGCGGCCAGGGCCTCCACCTCGGGCAGTTCCGGCATGGGTTCATCGTGACCCGCGCCGGCGAGTGCCACCACCCACCGCCCTCGATGGGGTCAGCGGGCGGCGGCGATCCCGGTCAGGTCGTCCAGCACGAGGTCGGCACCCGACGGGCCCAGGCCGAGGAACCAGCGGGCGTCGTCCACCTCGTGCACGTCACCGGAGGCGACGGCCGGCAGGGAGCTCCACAGCCCGCCGGTCTGCAGCGAGGCCGCCTCGCCGCTGCCCTCGTCGGTGAAGCCCGGTGACCAGAAGACGACGTCGGCGGTGACCTGGTCGAGGGTCTCGGGTCCCAGCTCGACGCGGTTCTCGGTGGTGTCCAGCGCCGCCGGCCAGGTGAACCCGACGTCCTCCAGCACGCTGCCGATGAACGACCCCCGGGCGTAGGCGCGGATCTGCCCGCCGCCCATGAACCGCAGCACCGACACCTCGGTGGTCGCCGGGTCCCCCCAGGCCGCCGCGATCTCGCCCACCCGCTGCTCGTAGTCGGCCAGGATCCGCCCGGCCTCGTCGGTCATGCCCATCGCCTCGGCCGACAGCCGGAAGTTCCCCTGCCAGACCGCGCCCAGGTCGGCCGACATCACGGTGGGGGCCAGCCCGGACAGCTGCTCGTACAGCGCAGCGTGCCGGACGGCGTTGGTGAGGATCAGGTCCGGCTGCAGGGCGGCGACGGCCTCGAGGTCGGGCTCGGTGATGCTGCCCACCACCGCCACGTCGTCGGCGTCGAAGCCGTGCGCGCCGGCCAGCTCCTCGAGCAGCCCCTCGGTCTCGACCGTGCCGACCGGGACGACGCCCAGCGAGGCGACCGCGTCGAGCTCCCCGGAGTCCAGCACGACCACACGCTCGGGGGTGCCGGTGACCTCGGTGGTGCCCAGCGCGTGCACCACCGAGCGGGTCTGCGCGGTCGCCGCGCCGGGGGACTCCCCGACCTCCGTCCCGCACGCGGTCAGCCCGAGGGCGAGGACGACGGCAGGGACGACGGCGGGAACGACGGCAGGGACGCGAGCGGGCAGCGCGCAGCGACGGAGCACGAAGGACCTCCTCTGGATTAGGTGAGCCTAACCTTAACCACCCACCTTGATCGCCCGGACGTCCCGACTAGTTGACGAGCCTGACTAGTGGTCGCTACGGTCTACTCGTGGACGGCGACATCCCGACCGAGTGGCTGCGGGCGGTGCTGCCCCTGGCCGTGCTCGCCGCGGTCGCCGAGCACGAGACCTACGGCTACGCGGTGGCCCAGCGGCTGCAGGCCGGCGGCTTGGGCACGGTGAAGGGCGGCACGCTCTACCCGGTGCTCAACCGGCTGGAGGCCGACGGGCTGCTCACGTCCTCCTGGCGCGAGGGGGTCGGTGGTCCCGGCCGCAAGTTCTTCGCCGTCACCCCGGCGGGCCGCGAGCACCTGGCCCGCCGCAGCGCCGCCTGGCACACCTTCACCGAGCAGGCGCACGGCCTGCTCCCCGACCCGAGGAGCACCCGATGACCGGCCCCGCCACCACCGACTACCAGCAGCGCCTCGTGGCCGCCCTGCGGCTGCGCCGGGTCCCGGCCGAGCGCATCGGCGAGGTCGTCGCCGAGGTCGACAGCCACGTCGCCGAGACCGGCGAGGACCCCGCCGAGGTGTTCGGCACGCCCCGGGCCTACGCCGCGTCGCTCACCCACGAGCACCGGCGCGACAGCCGGGCGGGCACTGCCCTCGAACTGGTCAGCGGCGCCCTGGCCGGCTGGTTCCTGGCGGTGGGCGCGGTCGACCTGTTCGAGGGCGGCAGCCACCTCGGCCTGCCGTGGTGGGGGTCCGTGCTGGTCGGGCTGCTGCTCGGGGTGCCCGGTGGGCGGCGCGTCGCGGCCCGGGCGCGGCAGGTGCGCGACCCCCGCGACGGCCGGGCCCTGACCCCCACCGCGCGGACCGCCGTCCTCACCGTGGTCGGCGTCCTGCTCCTGTTCGCCGCGCTGGTCGCCGGGCTGGCCGTCGCCCTCACCTGAGGTCTGGCGCGGGCCGCCGCCGGAGGAGTCAGCCGACGAGCAGGGCGCGGGCGCTGACCCGCGGCGCCGCGGCCCGCACGCCGAGGGCGACCACCACCACGGCGGCCGCCCCGACGGCGGCCACGGTCACCGGCAGCGGACCGCCGGTCGCCGCGATCGCGAGCACGCCCCAGACGACGGCCGCGGCGAACGGGCCGGCCGCCACCTGGGCGTTCAGGACGACGAAGGCCCCGATCAGCGCCACCGCCACCAGCGCGGCCACCGCGGCGACCGTCGAGTACGTCGCCGCCGGGTCGGCCCCCAGCGCGACGCCGGTGTTGCCCACGTTGGCCACCGGCGCGACGGTCACCCAGCCCAGCAGCAGGCCCGCCGTGGCGGCCGGGAGCACCCGGGCGGCGCCGGTGAGGTCGTGCTGCACCTCGCTGCGCTGCAACCGGGCGAAGCCCACGGCTGCGGCGGCGGTGATCCCGAAGATCAGCACCTGGGCGACGTACTGCCAGGCCCCGCCGAGGGGGTAGACGACCTCCCAGACCGTGTTGCCGAGGAACGCCAGCGCCAGCGGCCACCCGGTCACCCGGTGCACCAGCCGGCTGCGCTGCGCGGGCAGCGCCTGGTAGACCGCCCAGGCCAGCGACCCGAGGAAGACCACCCCCCAGATGGAGAACGCGTAGCCGGCCGGGGTCACCAGCGAGCGGGCACCGTCGCTGACGTCGCCGACGCTGCGGCCCGAGATCAGGGTGCCCAGCGGGCTGCCGACGATCTGGGCGACGGCGGCCACCACGACCGCCGCGACCCTGGTGGTGTCCTTCATGGTTCGCTCCTCGCACGCTGCTCGACGACGAGATGTCTCTACCGTGGAGAGACCTGGCCCAAACCGGAGGTGACGATGGACCCCGCCCACCGCGAGGTGGTCCTCCTCCTCCGCCAGGTCGCGGTCGAGAGCAACCGCACGGCCGCCGTCTTCGGCGACGCGCACGACCTGCACCGCACCGACCTCGACGCCCTCGCCGTGGTGGTCGGCGCCGCGGTGGCGGGGCGCGCCATGACCCCGGGACGGCTGGCCACCGAGCTCCGGCTGTCCTCACCGGCCACCACGGCGCTCGTCGACCGGCTCGAGCGCAGCGGCCACCTCGTGCGCGAGCGCAGCAGCACCGACCGCCGTCAGGTGGTGCTGCGGGTGCAGGACACCGCCCGCGAGCTCGCCCGGGAGTTCTTCACCCCCATGGCCGACCGGGTCGGCGCGGTCCTGGCGGACATGACCGACGACGAGGTGCAGGTGGTGGGCGCGTTCCTGCACCGCGCGGTCGAGGCACTGCGCCCCCCGGTGCGCGACTGAGGCATGTTCGGCGGCCGGCCCGGCGGGGCACCACCCGACGGTGGACGACCTGCTGCGCTCCCTCCTGCACACCCCGCGCGGCACGGGGCTCGTGGTGATCGCCGCCGTCCTGGTCGTCGAGGCCGGTTTCCTGGCCGGCATGCTGCTGCCCGGCAGCACCGCCGCGCTCGCGGCCGGGTGGCTGTCTGTCAACCGGGGGTTGCCCCTCGCCCTGGTCATCGCCGTCGTCACCGCGTCCACCGTCGTCGGGGCCCACCTGTCGTGGTGGCGGGGTCGGCACACCGCGGCCCCGGCGAAGGTGAAGGGACGGCTGCGCCGCCTGCTCGGCCGGGTCTTCGCCGGCCTGCGGCAGCACCCCCTCGTCGTGGTCGCCGTCGCGCAGTGCGTCGCCGGCACCCGCACCCTCACCCCGCGCGCGGCGGCCGCGGCCGGGGTGTCCTACCGCCGGTTCACCGTCGCCCAGCTGGCCGGCGCCACCGCCTGGGCCTCGGTGATGGTGGTGAGCGGTACCACCGCCGCCTCGCTGGTGCCGCCGCTGGACCCCGACCTCTACGCCGTCGTACCACTGGTCGTCGGCCTGCTGGTGGCCGCCGTGCTCGCCGTCAAGCTGGTCCGCCGCCGCCGGGCCGCCCTCGCCACGCCCGCCCCCGTGGCCGCCGGGGCCTGACCCCGGCCGGACCGCCGGTCAGGTCCGCAACCGGGGCGGGTCACCCACGGCGGCGACGTCCAGCGCCCGCGCCCACGCCGCGAGCCCGGGCCCGTCCACGCCCAGGGCCGCGGCCGCCTCGGCGGCCGCGGCCACGTGCCCGGCGCCGCGGTCGAGGAGGGTGCGCGCCCCGGTGGCGTTGCCGCGCGCCGCGTGGGTCAGCCCGACGGCCAGCTGGGCCAGCCCGCGCCAGAGCTCGCGCTGCTCGGGCGGCCCGGTCTTCCAGGCGTCCTCCAGCACCTCGTGGGCGTGGAAGGGGCGCCCGGCGTCGAGCAGCTCCTGCGCCTCGGCGAGGGTCTGCGCCGCCGAGCGGACGACGCCTTCCGGCGCCCGCGGCTCCCCCGGCACCCCGTAGGGCAGCGGCCGGCCGAGCCCGTCGCGTGGGCGGGCGTTGCGGGCCCGGCCCTCCTCGTCGCGGTCGCGCACCATGCCCCCACCCCACCACCAGGTGTCCACCAGGTGGACGGGCACCCCCTGGGTTGCCCCGGCGCGAGCACGGGGGGCACCCTGGGGAGCGAGGACGGTCCGCCCCGCGCAGACCGCCCCCGCACCGACCCGCGGTCGTCGTCGACCGGTCCGGACCTGGAGGGGGTGGCCACGCCCGTGCACGGCACCGATCAGCACCTGGTCCCGCTGGCCGACGTCGCGGCCGCCCGCGAGCACGTGCACGCGACCGCCCTGACCCCGGCCCCACCCGGCCCCGTGGGGCTGGAGCTCGAGGCGCACCTGGTGGACCTCGCCGACCCGGGCGCGCGCGTGCCGTGGTCCCGGATCACCGCAGCCGTCGCCGCGCTGCCGCCGCTGACCGGCCGCAGCCGGGTGACCCTGGAGCCCGGCGGCCAGGTCGAGCTCTCCGGCCCGCCGGAGCCGGACGTCGTCGCGGCCGTGGCCGGGTTGCGGGCCGACGTCGCGGTGGTCCGCGGGGCGCTGCGCGCCGACGGGCTGGGCCTGGCCCCGCTGGGCACCGACCCGCTGCGGCCCACGGGCCGGGTCAGCCCCGGCCCGCGGTACCGGGCCATGGAGCGGCACTTCGCCGCCGTCGGCTGCCCGCGGGCGGGCGCGGCCATGATGACGTCGACGGCGTCGCTGCAGCTCAACCTCGAGGCCGGGGTGGGTGCCGAGCAGCGCGACCGGGTGGCCCTGGCGCACGCCCTGGGCCCGGTGCTGGTGGCCGTCTCCGCGAGCTCACCCCTGCTGGCCGGCCGCGAGACCGGCTGGGCCTCGACCCGGCAGCAGGTGTGGGGCGACCTCGACCAGGCCCGCTGCGGGCCGCTCCTGGGCCGTCGCGAGCCGGCCGACGAGTGGGCCGACTACGCCCTGGCCGCCCCGGTGATGCTGGTGCGCTGGACCGACGACGGCGGCGCCGAACCGGTGACCAGCAGGGTGCCGTTCGCCGACTGGGCGGCCGGGCGGGTCCTGCTGGGCGGCCGCCGTCCCTCGGCCGGCGACCTCGACTACCACCTGACCACGCTGTTCCCGCCGATCCGGTTGCGCGGGTTCCTGGAGGTCCGCTACCTCGACGCCGGCCCGGCCTGGCCGGCGCTGGCCGCCCTGGTCGCCACCCTGCTCGACGACCCGGTGGCCGCCGACCGGGCCGCCGAGGCCTGCCTGCCCGTCGTCGGTCGCTGGACCGACGCCGCCCACCACAGCCTGGCCGACCCCGCCCTGCACGCCGCCGCCCGGGCCTGCCTGGCGGCCGCGGCCGACCGGGTCCCCGCCGGCCTGCGCCCCGACCTGCACGCCCTGGCCGAGCTGGTCGAGGCCGGCCGCAGCCCGGGGGACGCCGTCCTGACCACCGCCCGCACCGCGGGACCCGAGGCCGCGTTGCTGGCGGCCACCGAGGAGGACCAGTGACCGACATCGACACGGTGGTGCGCGACCTCGCCGCGGCGCGGGAGCGCACCCTGCACCTCACCGACCTCGACGAGCCCGAGCTGCTGCGCCAGCACGACCCGCTGATGAGCCCGCTGGTCTGGGACCTCGCGCACATCGGCCAGCAGGAGGACCTGTGGCTGCTGCGCGGCGGCGAGGCCGGGCGCTGCGGCATCCTGCGCCCCGACGTCGAGCAGCTCTACGACGCGTTCACCCACCCCCGCGCGGTCCGCGCCCAGCTCCCCCTGCTGCCCCCGGTCGAGGCCCGCGGCTACGTCGCCGAGGTCCGCGGCCGGGTGCTGGACCGCATCGCCGACGCCGACGCCTTCGAGGTCGCGATGGTCGTCAGCCACGAGCAGCAGCACGACGAGACGATGCTGCAGACCCTGCAGCTGCGCTCGGGCCCGGCGCTGCTGGGCACGGGCACCCCCCTGCCGCCCGGGCGCACCGGCGTGGTCGGCACCCGTGTCCTGGTGCCCGGCGGCCCCGTGCAGATCGGCGTCGACGGCACGAGCGAGCCGTTCAGCCTGGACAACGAGCGGGGTGCGCACACCGTCGACGTCCCGGCGTTCGAGATCGGCCGGGTGCCGGTCACCAACGCTGAGTACGAGCAGTTCATCGGGGACGGCGGCTACGCCCGCCCCGAGCTGTGGACCGACCGCGGCTGGCAAGTGCGCACCGACATGGGCCTGCAGCACCCGATGACCTGGCACGGCGACGGCACCCGCACCCGCTTCGGCACCCGGGAGGAGGTACCCGGTGACGAACCGGTCCAGCACATCACCTGGTTCGAGGCCGACGCCTGCGCCCGCTGGGCCGGCGGCCGGCTGCCCACCGAGGTCGAGTGGGAGAAGGCCGCTGCCTGGGACCCCGGCGCCGGCCGGCGCCCCCGGTTCCCCTGGGGATCCACCGAGCCGACCCCGGAGCTGGCCAACCTCGGCGGCACGGCGCTGCGCCCGGCCCCGGTCGGCGCCTACCCCGCCGGCGCCTCGGCCTACGGCGTCGAGCAGCTCATGGGCGACGTCTGGGAGTGGACGTCGTCGGACTTCACCGCGTGGCCCGGTTTCACCCCGATGCTCTACGCCGACTACTCCGCCCCGTTCTTCGGCGGCGACTACAAGGTGCTGCGCGGCGGCGCCTGGTCGGTGGGCGCGTCGATCCTGCGGCCGAGCTTCCGCAACTGGGACCACCCGCAGCGCCGGCAGGTGTTCAGCGGGGTGCGGCTGGCCTGGGATGTGTAGGCACCGTGTGTAGGCACATCGCGTACCTGGGGAGGCCCCGCAGCCTCGCGTCGCTGGTGCTGGAACCGCCGTCCGCGCTGCTGGTGCAGTCCTACGCCCCCCGGCGGCAGCGGCACGGCACGGTCAACGCCGACGGCTGGGGCGTGGGCTGGTGGGCACCCGACCGCGCCGAGCCCGCCCGCTGGCGCGCGGCCACCCCGCTGTGGGGCTCGGCTTCGTTCGCGTCGGTGGCACCGGCGGTGACGTCGTCGTGCGTGCTGGCCGCCGTGCGGTCGGCCACCGTCGGCATGCCGGTCGACGAGACCGCCGCGGCGCCGTTCACCGACGGCCGCTGGCTGATCTCGCACAACGGCCGCGTCGACCGCGCCGTCCTCACGCCCGCGCCGGGCGCGGAGTCGGTGTGCGACAGCGCGCAGCTCGCGGCGCTCGTGCTCGACCGCGGCGTCGACGCGCTCGGCGACGTCGTCGTCGAGGTCGGGACGGCGGACCCCGCGGCGCGGCTGAACCTGCTGGCCGCCGACGGCACCCGGCTGCTGGCCACCACCTGGGGCGACACCCTGTCGGTGCTCGAGCTCGACGAGGGCACCGTGCTGGCCAGCGAGCCCTACGACGACGACCCGCGCTGGACCGACGTCCCCGACCGGCACCTGGTCACGGTCACCCCCGACGGCACCACCCTGGAGGCCCTGCAGTGAGCTTCACCCTGACCGACCACCTCGGCCCGGTCGACGCCGGCGCCGCGCTGCGCGCCGACGTGCGGGCCGGCCTGACCGCGACGCCGAAGACCCTGCCGCCCACCTGGTTCTACGACGCCCGCGGCAGCGAGCTGTTCGACGAGATCACCCGGCTGCCCGAGTACTACCCGACCCGGGCCGAGCGTTCGATCCTGGCCGCGCACGCCGACGAGGTCGCGGTGCTCTCCGGGGCCGACACCCTGGTCGAGCTGGGCAGCGGGACGTCGGAGAAGACCCAGCTGCTGCTCGAGTCGCTGACCACCGCCGGCACCCTGCGCCGGTTCGTGCCCTTCGACGTCGACGCGTCGGTGCTGCGGCACGCCGGCCAGGTGATCGGCGAGCGGTTCCCCGACCTCGCGGTGGACGCCGTCGTCGGTGACTTCACCGAGCACTTGGGCAAGCTCCCCCACGAGGGCACCCGGTTGGTGGCCTTCCTCGGCTCGACCATCGGCAACCTCGAGCCCGGGCCGAGAGCGGCGTTCCTGGCCGACGTGGGCGCGATGCTCGACCCCGGCGACTGGTTCCTGCTGGGCACCGACCTGGTCAAGGACACCGGCCGGCTGGTCACCGCCTACGACGACGCGGCCGGGGTGACCGCGACGTTCAACAAGAACGTGCTCGCGGTGGTCGACCGGGAGCTCGACGCCGACGCCGACCTGGACGCCTTCGAGCACGTGGCGCTGTGGGACCCGGAGAACTCCTGGATCGAGATGCGGCTGCGCTCGGTGCGCGACCAGGTGGTGCACATCGGCGCGCTGGACCTCGACGTCCCGTTCGCCGCGGGCGAGGACCTGCGCACCGAGGTGTCCACCAAGTTCACCGTCGAGGGCGTCGAGGCCGAGCTGGCGGCCGCCGGGCTGCGGGTCGCCGAGTGCTGGACCGACCCGGACGGGGACTTCGCGCTGACCCTCGCGACGCCTTCCTGATTTTCTTCGCGCGCGCTGCATCCGGGGCGGGGGGTTCGGCGGAAGTGGGGGTGAGAGCACCACCCACTCCACGGAAGGACACTCGATGACCCCGCTCCGCAGGACCCTCGTCGTCGGCGCCACCGGCGCCCTCGCCCTCGGCGCCTTCGCCGCCCCGGCCTTCGCCGCGGAGGACACCGCAACCGTCTCCGTCCTGCACGCCGTCCCCGGCGTCCCGGTCGACGTCTACGCCAACGGCGAGGAGCTGATCCCGGACTTCCAGCCCGGCACCCTGACCGACCCGCTGCAGCTGCCCGCCGGCACCTACGACCTGGCCATCTACCCGGCCGGCTCCGACCCGGCGAGCACCCAGCCGGCCGCCTCCGCGGACGACGTCAGCGTCCCGGCTGGCGCAAACGCCACGATCTCCGCGCACCTGACCGCCGACGGCACCCCGGTGCTGACCCCCTACGTCAACGACACCTCGGCGGTCCCGGCCGGCCAGGCCCGGGTGACCGTCCGCCACAACGCCGCGGCCCCCGCCGTCGACGTCCGCGCCGGCGGCCAGGTGATCGTGCCCGACCTGTCCAACCCGGACGAGGCCAGCCTGGTGACCGCGGCGGGCACCGTCTCCGCCGACGTCGTGCTGGCCGGCACCGACACCGTCGCCATCGGCCCGGCCGACCTGACCCTGGCCGAGGGCACCTCGACCGTCGTCTACGCCTGGGGCTCGGAGGACGCGGGCTACCAGCTCGCCGTCCAGACCATCGAGGGCACGCACTCCAGCCCGTCCGGCGTCCCCGGCGGCTCGGCGGGGCTGCTGGACAGCAGCGTGCCGCTGCCGGTCGTCGGTGCCGCACTGCTCGGCATGGTTGCCCTCGGCCTCGGTGCCCGGCGGCTCACCGCCGAGCGCGGCTGACCCGGGGCCACCCGTGCGCCCGGGGGTGCGCGTCCCCGTCCTGCTGGTCGTGCTGGGCGTGCTGCTCGCGGTCGGCGTGCCGACCGCCTGGCTGCTCACCCGGCCGGGGACGTCGGACGGCCCGCCGGTCGCCGAGGTGGTCGCCAGCGCGTCCGGTCCGGCGGCGTCCCCCTCCCCGGGGTTGGGTGCAGCCGGACCGGACCCGGCCGGGTCGGGTGGGTCGTCGGGGGTTCCCCTGCCCCCGGTGACCGCCCGCCCGGCCACCCCTCAGGTCGCCCCGGCCCTACCCGCACCCACCCGGCTGGTGGTGCCCGCGCTGGGCATCGACGCCCCGGTCGACGCCGTCGGGGTCGAGCCGGACGGGAACATGACGATCCCCGAGGACGTGTCCCGGGTCGGCTGGTACCGGTTCGGCCCCGCCCCCGGCGCGCCGGAGGGCTCGGCGGTCCTGGCCGGGCACGTCGACGACGCCGAGCAGGGCCTGGGCGCGATGTCCCCGCTGGCCAGGACGTCGGTCGGGGACCAGGTGCAGGTCACCGACGCCGCCGGCGGCTCGACCACCTGGCAGGTGGTGGCCCGCGAAGAGTTCAGCAAGCAGTCGGTGCCGCTGGCTGACCTGTTCGCCCGCAGCGGTCCGCCGCGGCTGGTGCTGATCACCTGCGGCGGCCCGTTCCTCGCTGACATCCGCTCCTACGAGGACAACGTCGTCGTGGTCGCAGAACCGGTCTGAGATGCCGTTTCCGCTGCTCAACCCTAGGGTCGACGGCATGGTCGCCATGGACGCGTCGCCCCCGCCGGCCACCGACGACCCCTCGGACGACGAGGTCGGACGCCGGTTCGCCGCCGGCGACGAGCAGGCCCTCGCGTGGGCCTACGAGCGGTGGGCAGCCCGCCTGCACGGCATGGCGGTGCGGGCGGTGGGCCCGGGCCCCGAGGCCGAGGACGTCGTGCAGCAGACCTTCGTCTCCGCCTGGACCGGCCGGCACCGGTACCGCCCCGACACCGGTCCGCTGCCGGCCTGGTTGACCGGGATCTGCCGGCACCGCATCGCCGACGCCTGGGCCCGCCGCGAGCGGGACCGCCGCGCCACGACCGCTGCCGGCGCCGCCGGCGCGCCGCCGTCCGACGAGCCGCTGGACCGCGCGGTCACCGACCGGGTGCTCGTCCTCGGCGCGCTGGAGCAGCTCGGCCAGCCCCAGCGCGGCATCATCGAGCTCGCGTTCTTCGCCGACCTGACCCACGGCGAGATTGCCGACCGCACGGGCCTGCCGCTGGGCACGGTGAAGAGCCACATCCGGCGGACGTTGGAGCGGTTACGGACCAGGTTGGAGGTGCCCGGTGACCCACTGCGCGCCTGAGGACCTCGCCGTCGCCGCGCTCGGCGAACAGCTGCCGGCGGCCGACGCCCGCCACCTCACCACCTGCCCGACCTGCACCGCCGAGGTCCGTTCGCTGCGCCGGGCGGTCGAGGCCGTCGCCCCCGCCGACGTGCCCGAGGACGGCCCGCCGATCCCCGTGTCCGACCGCGTCTGGGCCGCGGTCGCCGCGCAGACCGGGGTCACCGCCACCCCGCGGTCGGCCGGCCCCGCCCTCGTCGGCCTCCCCAGCCCCGTCGACGCCTCCACCCCGGCACCGGCGGACGACACGACCGCGGCCGCACCGGCGCTGCGGGCGGTGCCGGCGTCCCCGGCCGGTGCGGAGGAGGCCGGCACTTCGGTCGGGCCGGCCCGCCGGTCGACCCGCCGGCGCTGGGTGGTGACGAGCGCGGTCGCGGCCGGTCTGCTCGTCGGGGTGGCCGTCGGCGCCGCCCTCACCCGCGACGCCGGCACCCCGGTCCCCATCCCGGGGACCGCCGTCGCCTCCGCCCAGCTCGACCCGTTCGGCGACTGGGACAGCTCCGGCGAGGCCACCCTGACCGAGACCGACGGCCGGTGGGACCTGCAGGTGCAGCTGACCGCACCGCCGCCGGCCACGGACGGGTTCTACGAGGTGTGGCTGCTGTCCGCCGACCGCGGAGCGCTGTCGCTGGGGAACCTGGAGGGCGCCTCCGGCAGCTACGTCGTGCCCGAGGGCGTCGACCTGGCCGACTACGACACCGTCGACGTGTCGCTGGAGCCCTACGACGGCGACCCGGAGCACTCCAGCGACTCGGTCGCCCGGGGCACGCTCCGCTGAACGTGCAGGGCACGATGACCCGGTGACGATCCCCCACCCCGACCTCGGGGCCGCCTGGCGCGCCGCCCGTCCCCGACCGGCCGGGGTGCACCTGGACTCCGCGGCCTGCAGCCGGCAGTCGGCGAAGGTGCTCGACGCGGTCGCCCACCACGCCCGGCACGAGGCCGAGGTCGGCGGGTACGTGGCCCAGGAGTCGGCGGAGATGCTGCTGCAGCAGGGCCGCTCGGTGCTGGCCGGCCTGGTCGGGATGGCCGCGGCCGACGTCTCGTTCACCGAGAGCGCGTCGTCCTCCATCCGGATCCTGCTCGACGCCTGGCGGTTGCCGGCCGGGTCGCGGGTCGCCGTCCTGCCCGGTGAGTACCACGGCAACCTGGCCGCGCTGACCCACCACGGCCTGCAGCCCCAGGTGCTCGCCGCCGACGACCTGGGGCGGGTCGACGTCGACGCGCTGGCCCGGCTGCTGCGCTCGCAGCCGCCGGCGGCGGTGCACCTGACCGTCGTGGCCAGCCACCGCGCCGTCGTCCAGCCCTGGGTCGAGGTGTCCCGGCTGTGCCGGGCGACCGGGGTGCCGCTGGTGGTGGACGTCGCGCAGGCGCTCGGCCAGGTGGACTGCGACGTCCCCGCCGACGTCGTCTACGGGACCTCGCGCAAGTGGCTGGCCGGGCCGCGCGGGGTCGGCTTCCTGGTCACCCGACCCGGCGTCCGGGCCGGCCTGAGCCCGGTGCAGGGCGACCCGGCCGACGCGCTGTCCTACGAGACCCACGACGCGCACCTGGCCGGCCGGGTCGGGCTCACCCTGGCCGTCGGCGAGCACCTGGCCGCCGGACCGGTCGCGGTCCGCGAGCGGCTGGCCGGCATCGGGCGGGCCGTGCGGGAGGCGCTGGCCGAGGTCCCGGAGTGGCAGGTCGTGGAGCCGGTCGACGAGCCGACCGCGGCCACCACCCTGACCGGGCCCGACGTCGTGACCGCGCACGCCCGGCTGCGCGCCGAGCACGGCATCGTGACCACGCTGTGCCTGCCGTCCCGGGCACCGGGCGAGCTGACCGAGCCGGTCCTGCGGGTCTCGCCGCACCTCGACGTCACCGAGGCCGAGGTGGAGACCCTCGCCGCGGCCCTGCCGCTGCGCTGACCCCGGTCGGCGCGCGGTGTCGACGCGCTCCGCGGCCGGCGGGTCGTACTCGCTACCCGGGTCGACCGGGTTCGGCCCGGCCGTCGAAGGCCGCCTGCAGCTGCGCTCGGCCGGCCTCGGTGGCCCGGCCCCACAGCCGCAGCCGCGCCATGCCGCCGTCGGGGAAGACGTCGAGCCGCACCGCGACCACGCCCGGGGCGTCGGTCAGCAGGAAGCGGTGCCGGGTGTCGGGCTGCAGGCCGGTGCGGGGCAGCAGCTCCACCTCGGCACCGTCGGCGGTGCGGCCGGTCAGCGCGGCCGCGCCCGGGGCGTTGCCCAGGAAGTACGAGGTGTCCAGCTCGGCGAGGGCCACGACACCCTCGCAGGCCAGCTGCACGTCGACCCAGTCGTTGCCGCCACCCCGCCGGCGCGCGTTCTCCCAGCCGCCGCCCATGTTCGCGGCGTCGCCCCGGCCCAGCAGCTGGTGCGGGCTGCCGTAGAAGGCGTTGCTCACCGCCGTCACCCGGCCACCGTTCTCCAGCGCCGCCAGGTCGAAGGGGCCGGCGTCGAGGTACCGGGGGTCGGGGACGGCGGTGCCGTGCACCCGGAAGCGGGCCACCCCGCCGTCGGGGTGGATGGTCAACCGCACGTGGGTCACCCGGGGGCCAGGGGCGACGTCGAAGGCGTTGGCGGTGCCGCCGGCGAGGTCGACGCGGGGCAGCAGCGGCTGCCAGTCGGCGGCGACCAGCTCCTCGACCGACGGGTGACCCTCGACGGCGAGGGCCTGCACCGAGGCCTGCGGCGGGTAGTTGCCCAGGAAGAACGCGGTGTCCACGACCACGCCGGCCACCACGCCCGGGGTGCCCAGGCGCACGATCGCCCAGTCCTCCCCGGGCTCCCGGCGGCGGCGGGTCTCCCAGCCGTCGTACTCCTTGCCCTTGTGCCCGAAGTCGGGCCGGGCCACGGCCGGCCCGGGCAGCACGAGGTTCTCCCGCGCAGCGAAGAACTCGTCGTTGGCGGCGACCACCGCGCCGCCCTGGGCGCGGTCGGCGAGGTCGGGCAGCGCGGTCCAGGCAGGTGCGGTCACGGCGTCACTCTGGCAGAGCCACCGCGGTCCAGGAGCCGGCCCCGCGGGGGGCCGCCGTCGAGGTAGGTGCCGCGCAGCCAGACCCGCCGCACGACGCCCACGAGCTCGCGGCCGGCGTAGGGCGTGACCGGGTTGCGGTGGTGCAGCTCGCCGACGGTCGACCGTGCGTCGGGGGCGAAGGCGACGAGGTCGGCGTCCTTCCCGACGGCGATGCCGCCCTTGGTCGGCAGGCCGGCGAGCGCGGCCGGCGCAGCCGACATCAGCTCCACCACCCGGGTCAGGGGCACCCCGCGCGCCCGGGCGCCGGTCCAGACCGCGGGCAGGGTGACCTGCAGGCCCGCGATGCCGCCCCAGGCCAGCCCGAAGTCGCCGACGTCGAGCCGCTTGAGCTCGGGGGTGCACGGCGAGTGGTCGCTGACCACCATGTCGATGACCGGGTCGACCGCGCCGTCGGCCAGGGCGGTCCACAGCTCCTCCCGGTGCGCGGCCTCCCGGATCGGCGGGCAGCACTTGAAGGCGGTGTCGCCGTCGGGCACCTCGTCGGCGGCGAAGGTGAGGTAGTGCGGGCAGGTCTCGACGGTGATGCGGACGCCGTCGGCACGGGCCCGGCGCAGCAGCGGCAGCGCGCCGGCGTCGGCCAGGTGGACGACGTGCACCCGCGCTCCGGTGACCGCCGCGGCGGCGACCAGCCGGGCGATGGCGGTCTCCTCGGCGGCCGGCGGCCGGGAGGCGAGGAAGCCCGCGTACCTGCGGCCCGCGGGGTCGGGTGCGGCCGCGATGGTGTCCTCGTCCTCGCAGTGCGCGATGAGCAGGCCGTCGACGGCGGCGAGCTCGGTGAGCGCAGCCAGCAGGCCGGCGTCGTCCAGCGGCGGGAACTCGGGGACGCCGCTGTCGAGCAGGAAGCACTTGAAGCCGACCACCCCGGCGTCCAGCATCGGCCGCAGCTGGCCGACGTTGCCGGGCACCGCGCCGCCCCAGAAGGCGACGTCGACCGACACCTGGCCCAGCGCGGCCGCGCGCTTGACCGCCAGCCCCTCGACCGTCGTGGTGGGCGGGATCGAGTTGAGCGGCATGTCCACGACGGTGGTGATGCCGCCGGCCGCGGCGGCGCGGGTGGCGCTGGCGAACCCCTCCCACTCGGTGCGGCCGGGTTCGTTGACGTGCACGTGGCTGTCGACCAGCCCGGGCAGCAGCACCTCGTCGTCGTCCAGCGTGGTGACCTCAGCGTCCCCTCCGCCGCCGAGGTCGTCGAACCCGGTGACGGCCACGACCCGCCCGTCGGCGACGTGCACGGCAGCGGGCCGCTCCCCGTCGGGCAGCACCACGCGGCGGGCTCGGACGATCACAGGGCCTCCTCGGCGGGTGCGGCGCCCTCGAGCAGGGCGAGCCGGCGCAGGGTGGGCGCGAGCCGCTCGCCCCAGGCGGTGGCCACCCAACCACGGTCCAGCGGCAGCCGGACGGCGTCGGTGTCGGTGGCCCGGTCCCGTGACCGGCCCAGGTGGACGGTGCTGGCGTACGCGCGCGGCGCCACCGGCGGCGACCAGGCCGCCGCCCCGGGGCCGAGGCCGACCGTGGTGTGCAGGACGGGGACCCCGCCCCGCTCGACCCGGGTGGTGCCGGTCCAGCGGCCGGGCTCCTCCCCGACCCGGCCGAGCTGCACCTGCTCGGTGGCGGTGAGCTCGGCGCCGTCGTCGAGCTGGGCGTGCAGCAGGGCGCGGTGCCGGGCACCGCGGGTGACGACGGTCGGCTCGAACCGCAGGTCGAGGGCACCGCCCACCTCCGCGTGCACCCGCTGCGCCGAGGGCGGTGAGTCGCCCCGGGCGGGGAGCACGACGGCGGCCGCGACCGTGCGGACGGCGAGCCGGGCGCCGGGCTCGACCACGAGACGGAGCTCGGCGTCGTCGCCGCCGAGCGGCCCGAACGCCGTGGCGACGAGGTGCACGGTGGTCGGACCGGTGCGGCGGACCGCCAGCTGGCCCGAGGACCGCACGACCGGCAGCACGGTGCGCCCGCCCGGACCGGCCCGGGCGACCACCTCGACCAGCGTCCTCACGCGTGCTGGGCGGCCCGGCTGCGCAGCTGCTGGCGCACCCAGGCGGCCACCTCGGTGGCGGCCGGGTCCTCGCGCAGCGAGATGAGCAGGGTCGGCTTGTCGGCCCGCACCGCGGCCGAGTCGCGCCGCATGACGTCGAGGTCGGCCCCCACCAGCGGGGCCAGGTCGGTCTTGTTCACCACGAGCAGGTCCGAGGCGGTGACCCCCGGCCCGCCCTTGCGGGGCACCTTGTCCCCGCCGGCGACGTCGACCACGAAGATCTGGACGTCGACCAGGCCGTAGCTGAACGACGCGGTGAGGTTGTCCCCGCCGGACTCCACCAGCACCAGCTCCAACCCCGGGTGCCGGGACTCCAGCAGCTCGACCGCGTCGAGGTTGGCGGTGATGTCGTCGCGGATGGCGGTGTGCGGGCAGCAGCCGGTCTGCACCGCCTCGATGCGGTCGTCGAGCAGGACGGCGTGGCGGCGCAGGAAGTCGGCGTCCTCGGTCGTGTAGATGTCGTTGGTGACGACGGCGAGGTCGAGCTCGGCGCCCAGGGTGCGGCACAGGGCTGCGGCCAGCGCGGTCTTGCCCGAGCCGACGGGGCCGCCCAGGCCCACCCGCAGCGGGCCGTGCCGGTGGCCGCGCGCGGCGGGGTCGTCGTAGGGGTCGACGTAGTCGTCGAGCAGGTGGTCCGGCGGCATGGTCGCTCCCGGGGGTCAGGGGGTGGGCGGGTCAGGAGGCGAAGTAGCGGTCGCCGCGGTCGGCATGCACCTCGGCGAGCAGGTCGAGCAGGGGGTCGGTGTCGGCCGGCAGCCAGCTCGGGTCCGGGTCGGCCCCGTCGGCGACCCGGGCCGCGACGTCGTCGACCTCCGCGGTCAGCCGGGCGGTGACGGTGGCGACGGTGATCGGGTCCATGGCCAGCAACCGCTGCGCGGCGGTGGCCGAGCCGGTGATCGACAGGTAGGCGGCGGCCTGCGCGGCGTCGGCGGGATCCAGCCCGCCGGCCGCGGCGGCCACGCCCAGCGCGAGCGGGTGGTGGGGGTGGGCGGGCAGTTCGTCCCAGAGCGGGCCCGGCCAGGCTCGCCGGCCCACCCGGACCAGGCCACGGCCCTGCTGGCGGGACGCCTGCCGCAGCGCCGGCGACGGGGTGCGCGCGTCGGCCTCGGCGTCGAGCCGGGCCAGCGCGTCCGCCAGGCCGGTGGCCCTGCCGGTGACCCCGCCGGTGGCCCCGCCGGCTGCCCGGCACGCGGCGGCCGCCAGACCCGCGGCCGTGGCTCCGGCCGTCGTCAGGCGGCGGCGGAGGAACACCTCCAGGCTGCGGGGGTCGTGCACGACCCCCGCAGCGATGGCCTGCTCGACGCCCCCGGAGTGCGTGTGCCCCCCGGCGGGCAGCCGGGAGTCGGCGAGGGTCAGCAGCGCAGCGGTCACGGTCAGAACAGGAAGTAGCGCTGAGCCATGGGCAGCTCGGCGACCGGCTCGGGCTCCCAGACCTCGCCGTCGACGGACACGGTGAAGGTGTGCGGGTCGACCCGGATGTCGGGCAGCGCGGTGTTCTCGGGCATGTCGGCCTTGGCGAGTCGGCTGGTGTCGGTGACCGCGGCCAGCCGTCGGCCGACCGCGAGCCGGTCGGCCAGGCCCGCGTCGAGGGCGGCCTGCGCGACGAAGTGCAGCGACGTCTGCGCCGGCACCGCGCCGTACGCGCCGAACATCGGCCGGGGGTACACCGGCTGGGGGGTGGGGATCGAGGCGTTGGCGTCGCCCATCTGGCCCCAGGCGATCATGCCCCCCTTGAGCACCACGTGCGGCCGCACGCCGAACAGCTTGGGGTCCCAGAGCACCAGGTCGGCGAGCTTGCCCGGTTCCACCGAGCCGACCTCGCCGTCGATGCCGTGCGCCACGGCCGGGCAGATCGTGTACTTGGCGACGTAGCGGCGGGCCCGGGCGTTGTCGGCCGCGCCGTCGCCGGGCAGCGCCCCGCGGCGCCGCTTCATGACGTGGGCGGTCTGCCAGGTGCGCATGACCACCTCTCCGACCCGGCCCATCGCCTGGGCGTCGGAGCCGATCATGGAGATGGCGCCGATGTCGTGCAGCAGGTCCTCCGCGGCGATGGTGGTCGGCCGGATGCGGCTCTCGGCGAAGGCGAGGTCCTCGGGCACGGAGCTGTCCAGGTGGTGGCAGACCATGAGCATGTCGAGGTGCTCGTCGAGGGTGTTGACGGTGTGCGGCCGGGTCGGGTTGGTGCTGCTGGGCAGCACGTTCGCCGCACCCGCGACCGTGATGATGTCGGGCGCGTGCCCGCCCCCGGCGCCTTCGGTGTGGTAGGCGTGGATGCTCCGCCCGGCGATGGCGGCGAGGGTGTCCTCGACGAACCCGGCCTCGTTCAGGGTGTCGGAGTGCAACGCCACCGGGACGCCGTACCGACCGGCGACGGTGAGCGCGGCATCGATGGCCGCGGGCGTGGAGCCCCAGTCCTCGTGCAGCTTGAAGCCGCTGGCGCCGGCCCGGAGCTGCTCCTCCAGGGAGGCGTGCGAGACGGTGTTGCCCTTCCCCAGGAGCGCCACGTTGACCGGCCACACGTCCATCGACTCGAGCATGCGGGCCAGGTACCAGTCGCCCGGGGTGATCGTCGTGGCCTTCGAGCCCTCGGCCGGACCGGTGCCGCCCCCGATGAGGGTGGTCACGCCGGACCCCAGCGCCGTGGGCACGATCTGCGGGCAGATGAAGTGCACGTGGCAGTCGATGCCGCCGGCGGTGAGGACCTTGCCGTTGCCGGCGAGCACCTCGGTCGCCGGCCCGATGACCAGGTCGGGGTGCACGCCGTCCATGGTGTCGGGGTTGCCGGCCTTGCCCAGGGCCACGATGCGACCGTCGCGGATGCCGACGTCGGCTTTCACGACGCCCCAGTGGTCGAGCACCACGGCCCCGGTGATGACCAGGTCGGGGGCGCCCTCGGCGCGGGTGGCGCGCCCCTGGCCCATGGACTCACGGATTACCTTGCCCCCGCCGAACACCGCTTCCTCGCCGGCCAGGCCGGGGCCACCGGAGCGGTCCTCGGTGACCTCGAGGAGCAGGTCGGTGTCGGCCAGCCGGATGCGGTCCCCGGTGGTGGGGCCGTACAGCTGGGCGTAGCGCTCGCGGGACAGCTGGACCATCAGCCCAGACCTCCTTCGGCGGTGAGCCCGGGGACGACCCGGGCGCCGGCCAGGGGTACGAGCAGGACGGTCTGCTCGATGCCGGGCTCGAACCGCACGGCGGTGCCGGCGGCGATGTCGAGGCGGTGACCGTGGGCCGCGACGCGGTCGAAGAGCAGCGCCGCGTTGGTCTGCGCGAAGTGGAAGTGCGAGCCGACCTGGACCGGCCGGTCACCGCTGTTGACGACCTCGAGCTCGACGCGGGGTGCACCGGGCAGCGTCTCGATGACGCCGTCGGCCGGGATCACCTCGCCAGGGACCACGCTCACGGGATCGGGTGGTGGACGGTCACGAGCTTGGTGCCGTCGGGGAACGTCGCCTCCACCTGCACCTCCTCCAGCAGCTCGGGGACGCCGTCCATCACGTCGTCACGGGTGAGCACGGTGCGACCGGTCTGCATGAGGTCGGTGACCAGGACGCCGTCGCGGGCCCCCTCGAGGACGTGGTCGGCGACGAGCGCGGTGGCCTCGGGGAGGTTCAGCCTCAGGCCTCGGGCGCGCCGGCGGCGGGCGAGCTCGGCGGCGTAGCTGAGCAGCAACCGTTCCTGCTCGTGCGGGGTGAGGTGCACACGTCCTCCGTCTCGGGTCCCCCGGACGCTAACCCGTGGGTGTGACGGTCGTGTTGCCACGGGTCTTGCCCACCAGCCGCGGTGAGTTCTATGGTTCATTACATGAGTAATGAACCAGGGAGCCTCGGCACCTCCCGCGACCGCCCCCGGCCGGCGTGAACGACGACGCCGGCCCGATCTTCCTGCAGATCGCGGCCCAGGTGGAGAACGCGATCGTCGACGGCTCCCTCCCCGAGGACAGCCAGGCCCCCTCGACCAACGAGCTGGCCGCCTTCCACCGCATCAACCCCGCCACCGCGGCCAAGGGCCTGCACCGCCTGGTCGACGACGGGGTCCTCCACAAGAGACGAGGAGTCGGGATGTTCGTGTCCCCCGGCGCACGCGAGCAGCTGCTCGCACGCCGCCGCACCGAGTTCGCCACCCAGTACGTCGTGCCCCTGCTGACCGAGGCGGCCAAGCTGGGTATCTCCGCCACCCAGTTGGCGGCCATGATCGACCAGCACCGGGATCAGGCATGAGCGCCGCCACGCTGGACGACGTCACGGTGCGCTTCCGCGGGCAGACCGCCGTCGACGGCGTCAGCACCGAGCTGCGCACCGACTGCATCACCGGGTTGCTGGGCCGCAACGGGGCCGGGAAGACGACCCTCATGCAGCTGCTCACCGGCCACCGCGTCCCGACCGCCGGCCGGGTCCGCGTGTTCGGGGCCGATCCCTACGAGAACGACGCCGTGCTCAGCCGCGTCTGCTTCGTGAAGGAGAGCCAGCGCTACCCGGACCACTTCCGGGTCTGCGACGTGCTGTCCAGCGCGGCGATGCTGTTCCCGGACTGGGACGAGGACGTCGCCCGCAGCGTGGTGGCCGACTTCGACCTCCCCCGCCGGCGTGCGGTCAAGAAGCTGTCACGGGGGATGACGTCGATGGTCGGCATCGCCGTGGGCCTCGCGTCCCGGGCGCCTCTGACCTTCTTCGACGAGCCCTACCTGGGGCTCGACGCCGTCGCCCGCCAGCTGTTCTACGACCGCCTGATCGCCGACTACGCCGAGCAGCCCCGGACGGTCGTGCTGAGCACGCACCTGATCGAGGAGATCGGCGACCTGCTCGAGCACGTCCTGCTGGTCGATCGCGGTCGGGTGCTCCTGGACGAGGACGCCGAGGCGCTGCGCGGCCGGGCGCTCACCGTGTCCGGGCCGACGGCTCCGGTCGACACCTTCGCCACCGGGCGCCGCGTCCTCCGCTCGGAGGCCGTGGGGGCCTACACCCGCGCGGTCGTGGAGACGCCCAGCGCCGACGCCCGGGCCACCGCCGTCGCAGCCGGGCTCTCGTGCGAGCGCACGTCCCTGCAGCAGTTGGTCGTCGCCCTCAGCCAGCCCGCCACCCCCGACCTGCAGGAGACCCTCCGATGAACCGCACCCTCGCTGCGGCACGGCTGCACGCCGTGCACGCCCTCGTGGCCATCGGCGTGCCCTGGCTCGTCGTCGGTTCGAGCTTCGCGATCAACCTGGCGATCTGGGCAGCCATGCCTGCCGACGCACGCAACCAGGGCGGCACCGGCGGCCTCGTCTCGATGTACATCGCGGTCGCCATCGTGTTCCTGCAGTCGGTCACGCAGCTGTTCCCCATGGCGATAGGTCTGAGCCTGACCCGGCGGACCTTCTACCTGGGGACGCTGGTGGCGGCGGGGCTCCAGGCCCTCGTCTACGGGGTGGCGCTGACCGTCCTGGCGCTGGCCGAGCAGGCGACGTCCGGCTGGGGTGTGGACCTGCGCTTCTGGGCGCCAGGTCCGGTCGACGTCGGCAACCCGGCTCTGCAGGTCCTCGTCTTCGGGGTGCCGATGTTCCTCGCGGCGTCGGTGGGCATCGGCCTCGGCGTCGTCATCAAGCGCTGGGGGCCGGCGGGCATGTGGACCCTGACCATCGGACTGCTCCTGGCCACCGGCAGCGCCGCGGCACTCATCACGTGGCGGAGCGGGTGGCCGGCCGTTGGGGCGTTCTTCACCGACACGTCGATGATCGCCCTGCTGCTGGCCGGCCCCGCCGTCGTGGCCGCAGCCGTCGCCGCTGCCGGGTTCTGGGGGCTACGGCGGGCTGTTCCCTGACCCGTGTTCGCCGGGGGTCCGCGCCCGGCGGGCCGGACGCCCGGCCGGACACGAGCACATTGCGTCAGGAACGCATCAAGGGGGTCACAGCGTGTGTGCTGCGACCCCCTTGATGGAATGGTGTCCGGCGGCGTCCTACTCTCCCACCCAGTCCCCCGGGCAGTACCATCGGCGCTGAGAGGCTTAGCTTCCGGGTTCGGAATGAGACCGGGCGTTTCCCTCTCGCCAT
>NZ_JBAPLU010000014.1:0-105966 GCF_037083825.1 Klenkia sesuvii | reverse complement strand
GCACGTCGCGCGAACCCACCCAGTACATCTGGAAGAACGTCTGCGGGCTGGCCGCCGCGACCTCCTCCACCGCCTTGGAGGCGAAGGAGGACAGCCCCATCGCGATGCCGCGGGCGGCGGCGGCCCGGGCGACGGCGACCTCGCCGTCGGGGTGCACGGCCTGCACCCCGGTCGGGGAGATCATCACCGGCATCGACAGCGGCTGGCCCATCACCGTGGTGGACAGGTCACGCTCGCCCTGCAGCCCGGCCACGTGCGGGGCGAACCCCAGCTCGGCGTAGGCGCGGGTGTTGTCCTCGACGGTGACCCCGCGCTCGGACCCGGCGATCAGCGCGCCGTACACCGACTTCGGCAGCCGGCGCTTGGCCCTGCGCTGCGCCTCGGCGACGGTCTCGAACCAGGGGTTGCTCATGGTGCTCCTTCAGGGGCAGCGCGCGGCGTTGCCCACGGTCGGCGTTGTCCGGACGTGGTCAGCCGCCGGATGGGGGTGGGGGGTGTCAGGCAGGGTGGGTGGGCCGCGTGGGACGTCCCAGCACCTGCGGTCGAGGACTGCGCGGGGCACGTTCGCGAGAACCTGCCAGCTCGTGGAGCGGGCGGCACGACAGCACGGCCTGCTCGAGACAGCGGCCACCGAGGGGTGGGGTCAGTTCGTCGACGCCCACCCCGGGAAGGCGTCCGGCAGGGCGGGCGACGTGGTGGCCCGGGCCGGCACGGTCGCCAGGTCGCGACCTCGGTCGGGCGGTTCGTGGAACGCCGTCGTGCCCGCTGCGTCATCGGCGGGCGGACGCGCGGTCATCGGCTCGAGCTGGAGACGACCGCGTGCTCCCCGGTCTGGAACTGCTGCTCCAGGGACTCCAGGGTGCGGCCCTTGGTCTCGGGGACGAAGCGGCGGACGAAGGCGATGCTGACCAGGTTGACGACCACGAAGAGGCCGAAGGTCCAGGTGGCGCCGACGCCTGCGTTGAGCAACGGGAAAGCGAAGGAGATGAGGGTGTTCGTGGCCCAGAGGACGGCGACGGAGATGCCCATCGCGAAGCCGCGGATGGCGATGGGGAAGATCTCGCTCAGCAGGAGCCACACGCCGATGCCGATGAAGCACTGCACGAAGGCGACGAACAGGACCATGGCCGCGAGCACGGTGTAGCTGGCAGTGGTGGACTGGGGCAGCAGGAAGACCAGGGCCAGGACGGCCTGCGAGGCTGCCACGCCGGTGAAGCCGGTGAGCAGCAGCGTGCGGCGGCGGACGAACCCGAGCAGCCAGATGCCCAGCACGGTCATCGTCACGGAGATGACGCCGACGGCGACGGTCGCGACGAGGGAGGCACTCGCCGCCAGGCCGGTGCTCTCCAGGATCGTGGGGGCGTAGTAGATGACGGTGTTGATGCCGGTGGCCTGCTGGGCGACCGCGAGACCGCAGCCGATCCAGAGCAGCCTCCGCATCCACGGGTTGTCGCGCAGCTGCTGCAGCGCGGCGCCGCGGGCCCTGGCACGTTCCTGGGCGGCGAGCTCGACGATGCTCGTGTACTCGGCTGCGGCTTCGTCGCTGGGGCGGGTCCGCTCGAGGACGGCGCGCGCCTCGCTGTCGCGTCCGCGCAGTGCGTACCAGCGGGGGGAGTCCGGCAGCAGGAGCATGCCGATGAGCAGGCCGATGGCCGGGACGGCGGCGACCAGCAGCATGATGCGCCACACGTGGGTGTCGTCGATGACGGCGTCCAGGACGGCGTTGATGGTGAAGGCCAGCATCTGCCCACTGACGATCATCAGCTCGTTGATGGTGACGATGCGGCCCCGTCGTGCCGCCGGGGACATCTCGGCCAGGTAGAGCGGGACGGTCGCGGCGGCGGCTCCGACGGCCAGGCCGAGGACGATCCGGGCTGCGACCATGACCTCCACGTTGGGCGCCAGACCGGTGCCGACCGCGCCGACGAGGAACAGCACGGCGCAGACGAGCAGGCTGCCACGGCGGCCGAGCTGGTCGGCCAACCGACCGCCGAGGAGGGCGCCGAAGATGGCCCCGAACAACAGGGAGCTGACCACGGTGGCCTCGGACAGGCTGGTGAGGTCCAGGTCGTCGCGCATGTAGAGCAGGGCGCCGGAGATGACGCCGGTGTCGTAACCGAACAGCAGCCCGCCAAGGGTGGCGATGGCGGTGATCCTGCCGAGGCCGGTGCGGGAGCCGTGGGCCTGGGTGGCGGGCATGTAGTCCTCCGCGTCGAGGGAGCAGTGCAGTGGCGCCTGTCACTCTGCGCAGACCATGACCATATGTCAAGACATAAGCATGACTTTAGCGAGAAGAACCTGAGCACGGTCAGAGCGGCCAGCAGGCTCCGGCAGCGGCTGGATCCGCTGAGCTGGGGCAGCGCGCAGGGTGCGTACCTGCCGGGTTGCTCGTCGGCGCCACGAGCGCGTCATGCCAAGGTGCTGACATACGAGCATCGCCGATTCAAGTTCGGCAGTCCTGACAATTGAACGCAATCATGACACGATGATCTGGTGACCGTGGATCTGCAGGACGTGCCAGGCGATGCCGTGGCGCCCGCCAGGTTGATCACCCTGCACGACATCGACCGCACGAGTCCGGTACCGCTGTACTACCAGGTGGCCCAGCGGTTCGAGCGAGCCATCGAGGACGGTGTCATCACCCCGGGGGCGCAGCTGGACACCGAGGTGCAGCTGGCAGCCGACCTCGGCCTGTCCCGCCCCACCATGCGTCAGGCCATGCAGTACCTCGTCGACAAGGGCCTGGTCGTGCGCCAGCGAGGCAAGGGCACCCGCGTCGTGCAGCCCAAGGTGCGCCGCTCCCTCGAGCTCACGAGCCTCTACGACGACCTGGACCGCACCGGGCAGCACCCCACCACCACGGTGCTGTCGTTCTCCACCGGCGCACCCGACGCGGCGGTGCAGAAGGCTCTGCAGCTCGACGCCCGGGACGAGGTGATCTCGGTGGTCCGGTTGCGTTGCGCAGGAGGGCAGCCCATCGCCCGGTTGACCAACCACGTGCCGGCCAGTCGGCTGCAGGTCACGGCGGAGGACTTCCAGAACCACGGGCTCTACCAGATGTTCCGCACCGCGGGCATCGTGCTGCACTCGGCGAACCAGACCATCGGGGCGCAGACCTGCACCCGCGACGACGCGGTTCTGCTCGACCTGGAGAAGGGGGCAGCTCTGCTCACGATGGAGCGCATCGCCTACGACGACCACGGCCTGGCCGTGGAGTTCGGGCAGCACGTCTACGTCGCCACCCGGTACAGCTTCGAGATGAGCCTGCTGGCCACCTGACCCAGCCCGCTCTGCCGCCCGGCTGAGCGGCAGAGCGGGCCAGAAATTCCGACCCGCGGGTTCAGTGCCCGCCGACCCCGCGCCGGGCGGTCACTTCAGCACGACGCCCGCATCGACCCGCAGCTCCAGCCCGGTCACGTAGCGCGCGTCGTCGGAGACCAGCCAGCGCAGCGCCGAGGACGTGTCCCGGGTCTCCATCCACCCGACCGGCAGCACGTGCTGCGGGCGCGAGGCCATCTCGTACTCCTCGTCGGTGGGGGCCGGGTTGTTGGGCAGGAAGAGCTTCTTGTTGGTCTCCGACATGTAGATGGCCGTGTTGACGTTCGTGGGCGACAGGGCGTTGATGCGTACCGAGTGCGGCCCCAGCTCCGCGGCCATCGGCTTGAGCATCCCGACCAGAGCGGTCTTGGCCGCCACGTAGTGGGTGATGTTCTGGAAGCCCTTCGTGGCCCCCGCGGAGGCCACCATGACGATCGCGCCACCGCGGCCGCCGTCGAGGATGTGGGGGGTGGCCGCCCGGACGGTGTGCCACACGCCGGTCAGGTCGACGTCGACGGTGGACTTCCAGTCCTCGAGGCTGATCTCCCAGAACGGCGCCGCGCCCGCGCAGATGCCGGCGTTGGCGACGACGACGTCGAGCCGGCCGAACTGGGCAATGCCCTCGGCCAGCACGGCCTCGACCGCGGCGTAGTCGCGCGCGTCGGCCTCACCGATCACCATCCGGCGGTCGCAGGCCTCGACGAGGGCCTGGGTCTCCTCGAGCTCGGCCCGGGTGGCCATGGGGACGCTGGCGCCGGGGATGTCCTGGCAGATGTCGAACCCGATGATGTCGGCGCCCTCCTTGGCCAGGTCGACGGCGAACTGCCGGCCCTGGCCGCGCGCGGCGCCGCTGATGAACGCGACCTTGCCGGCGAAGCGTTCGGGGTTGAAGACGGGCTCGGACATGCGGGGTGCTCCTGGGTGGACGAGGACGTGCGGGGAAGGGGTGGCGGAGGTGGGGTCCGTGGCCCGGGGGGGCGCCGCGACGGCGCCGCCCCCGGACGTGGCGTCAGGCGTTGGTGGGGAAGCCGAGGTTGAGGCCACCGTGGCTGGGGTCCAGCCAACGGGTGGTGACGACCTTGCCGCGGGTGAAGAAGTGCACGCCCTCGGTGCCGTGGGCGTGGGAGTCGCCGAACAGCGAGTTCTTCCAGCCACCGAAGGAGTAGTAGGCCATGGGCACGGGGATGGGCACGTTGATGCCGATCATCCCGACCTCCACCTCGTTCTGGAACCGGCGGGCCGCGCCGCCGTCGTTGGTGAAGATGGCCGTGCCGTTGCCGTAGGGGTTGCTGTTGACCAGCTCGAGGGCCTGCTCGTAGGTGTCCACGCGCAGCACCGACAGCACCGGGCCGAAGATCTCGTCGGTGTAGACGCTCATCTCGGGGGTGACGTGGTCGAGCAGGGTGGGGCCGAGCCAGAAGCCGTCGGCGCCGCCGTCGGGGGTGACGTCCCGGCCGTCGACGACCACGGCGGCTCCGGCCTGTTCGCCGGCGTCGACGTAGGAGGCCACCTTGTCCCGGTGCACCTGGGTGACCAGGGGGCCCATGTCCGCCCCGCGGGTGCCGTCCCCGGTGCGCAGCGTGGCCGTGCGCTCGACGATCTTGGCGACCAGGTCGTCGCCGACGCCACCGACGGCGACCAGCGCAGAGATGGCCATGCAGCGCTCACCGGCCGAGCCGAAACCGGCGTTGACCGCGGCGTCGGCGGCCAGGTCGAGGTCGGCGTCGGGGAGCACGAGCATGTGGTTCTTGGCCCCGCCCAGGGCCTGCACGCGCTTGCCGGCCTTGGTCCCGGTCTCGTAGACGTAGCGGGCGATGGGGGTCGACCCGACGAAGGACACGCTGGCGATGTCGGGGTGGGTCAGCAGCCGGTCGACGGCGACCTTGTCGCCCTGGACGACGTTGAACACGCCGTCGGGCAGCCCGGCCTCCTTCCACAGCTCGGCCATCCAGATCGAGGCCGAGGGGTCCTTCTCGCTGGGCTTGAGGACCACGGTGTTGCCGCAGGCGATGGCGACGGGGAAGAACCACATCGGGACCATCACCGGGAAGTTGAACGGGCTGATGATCGCCACCGGGCCCAGGGGCTGGCGGACCGAGTGCACGTCCACCTTCGTGGAGGCGTTCTCGGTGAACCCTCCCTTGAGCAGGTGCGGGATGCCGCAGGCGAACTCGGCGACCTCCTGGCCGCGGGACACCTCACCCAGCGCGTCGTCGAGCACCTTGCCGTGCTCGGCGGTGATCATGGCCGCGAGCTCGGGCTTGCGCTCGTTGAGCAGCTCGCGGAACCGGAACAGCACTGCGGACCGGCGCGACAGGGAGGTGTCGCGCCAGGCGGGGAAGGCGGCAGCGGCCGCGGCGACGGCGGCGTCGACGTCGTCCACCGACGCGAGCTGGACCTGGCCGGTGACCTGACCGGTCGCCGGGTTGGTGACCGGCGCGGTGGTGGCCCCGGTCCCGCTGGTGCGGGCCCCGGAGATCCAGTGGCCGATGTGGCCGCTGGGCGCGGCGGTCACTGCGCTGCTGTCGGGGGTGGTGCCCTCGGGGGCGGGAGACGTGCTCAGCGAATCGGTCATGTCAGTCCTTCTGGTGGGTGGGGTGCCGGTCGACCAGGTCGCGGATCGCCTCGAGCATGCGGATGCCGGACTCCCGGGCCTGGTCGTCCCAGCCGAACACGCAGGTGGTGAGCACGCCGTCGAAGCCGTTGGCCGCCAGGGCGTGGAAGAGCTGGTCGAAGTCGACGTCGCCGCGGCCGATCTCCATGTGCTGGTGCACACGGATGCTGTTGCCGGGCGGGTTGGTGATGTAGCGCAGACCGTCGGACGCGCGGTGGTCCATCGAGTCCGCGAGGTGCACGTGGGTCAGCAGCGGGCCGGCGTCGGCGATGATCCCCGGCGCGTCGTCGCCCTGGTGGAAGGTGTGCGGCGCGCAGTACAGGAACGACACCAGGGGGGAGTCGATGCCACGGATCATGTCCAGGGCCGGGCGACCCAGCTCGATGAAGTCGTCCGGGTGCGGCTCGAGGGCCAGTGAGACGCCTTCGCGCTCGAGGACCGGCAACAGCTCCTCCATCGACCGCCAGAACATGCCCTCGGCGGTCTCGGGGTCCTCGGGCCGGCCGTTGAACTCGGAGTTCATCGTGTCCACGCCCAGCTCGACGGTGAGCTCGATGGCCCGCTTCCAGTACCGGACGGCGGCCTGGCGGTGGTCCTCGTCCGGACCCGACCACCGTTGCACCGGCAGCACCGAGGTCACCCCGACGCCGGCGTCGGCCAGCTTGCGGCGGAAGGCCCGCACGGTGGCGCGGTCGACGCGGGGGTGCTTGAAGAACGGGACGAAGTCCTCCCGAGGGGAGAGCTCGATCCACTCGTACCCCATGCCGGCCACCACGTCGGGCAGCTCGAGCAGCGGGGTCGTCCGCAGCATCTGCGGGTCCAGGGCGATCCTCATCGTGTCTCCATCTCCTCCTGGGTGCGGGGCCGGCTGCCCAGGGCCCGGGGGTCGTGGTGGGCCCCGGCGAGCCGCGGTGCACCCGGGGCGGGCATCGCGCTGGGGGTGGCCGTCACCGCTGCGACCCGATCTCCACCGCACGCACGCCGCAACCGGCGATGTGCTGGTGGGTGCGGCGGGCGATGGGCCCGGGCACGTCGGGGGGACAGGGGTACATGTCGTGCTCGACGATCGCGAAGACGTCCAGGCCGAGGTCCTCCACCGCAGCCAGCACCGAGGGCAGGTCGGGCACGCCGCGCGGCGGCTCGGTCATCGCGCCCAACGCGACCGCCTGCGGGAAGGGGATGTCCTCGGCGTGCACGCGCTCCACCACCGCCGGGTCGACCTGCTTGAGGTGGAGGTGGCCGATCCTGTCCGGGTAGCGGCGGATGAGGTCCAGGTTGTCCCCGCCGTAGTAGGACACGTGACCGGTGTCCAGGCAGAGCGGGACGTAGCGCTCATCGGTCTCGGCGAGGAAGCGCTCGATGTCGGCCTGGTGGCCGACGTGGCTGTCGGCGTGCGGGTGGAACGCGATGCTCAGGCCGAACTCCTCCTGGACGGCCCGACCCAGCTGGTCGGTGCCGGAGGTCAGCCGGGCCCAGCCCTCGTCGGGGAGGTCGCGGGACTCGATCGCGGCGCCGGTCTTGTGGTCGCGCCACACGTCGGGGATGACCACCAGGTGCGTGCCGCCCGCGGCTCGGGTCAGGGCGGCGACGTCCTGCACCTGGGACCAGACCGCGTCCCAGGAGTCCGGGCGGTGCAGGGCGCTGAAGACCGTGCCGGCCGAGACCTTCAGGTCGCGCGCGGCCAGCTCGTCGCCGAGCAGCTCGGCATCGGTGGGCAGGTACCCGTAGGGGCCCAGCTCGATCCACTCGTACCCGGCCGCGCTGACCTCGTCGAGGAAGCGCTGCCAGGGCACCTGCTGCGGGTCGTCGGCGAACCACACGCCCCAGGAGTCGGGGGCCGAACCGACCCGGATGCGGGGCCGATTCGCGGTCGAGCTGCTCACGTCTCTCTCCTCGTGGGGGTTCATGCCTGGGGGTCCGACGGCCGGAGGTAGGCCGCCTGCACGGACTTCCACCGGTCGTAGACCACGCGGGCCTGCTGGGTGCTCTCCAGCTCGCTGACCTCGCTGACGGGGACGTCCCACCAGGACTCGCTGCTGGGGGCATCGACGAGGGGGTCGGTCTCGACGTGGACGACGGTGGCGCGGTCGCTGGCCTTGGCCTGGCGGAGTGCGGCCTCCAGGCTCGCGGCGTCGGTGGCCCGCAGGACGTCGAGGCCCAGGCTGGCCGCGTTGGCGGCCAGGTCCACCGGCAGGACGTCGCCGTCCAGGCGCCCGGATGCCGAGCGGTACCGGTACTTGGTCCCGAAGCGCTGGCTGCCCAGCTGCTCGGACAGGGCACCGATGGAGGCGAAGCCGTGGTTCTGCACCAGGACGACGACCACCTTGATGCCCTCCTGCACGGCGGTGACCAGCTCGGTGGGCATCATCAAGTAGGACCCGTCGCCGATCATGATGAACACGTCGCGATCGGGTGCGGCCATGCTGATGCCGATGCCGCCGGGGATCTCGTAGCCCATGCAGGAGTATCCGTACTCGACGTGGTACCCCTTGCGGTCGCGGGTGCGCCACATCTTGTGCAGGTCACCGGGCATCGACCCCGCGGCGCAGACGACGACGTCGCGGGGGTCGGACACCTCGTTGACCAGGCCGATGACCTCGTTCTGGGTCAGGAGACCACCGGCGCCCAGCGGCTCGGCGGGGTGGTAGGCGGCCTCGACGGTGGCCTCCCAGGCCGCCGCCAGGTCGGCGGTGCGCCGCCGGTAGGCGGGGTCGACCGACCAGTCGCCCAGGGCCCGGTGCAGCGCGGTGACGGCTTCGCGGGCGTCGGCCTGCACCACGACCCCGGAGTGCTTGGCGGCGTCGCCGGAGCCGACGTTGATGTTGACGAACCGGACATCCGGGTCGTTGAAGGCCGTGCGGGAGGCGGTGGTGAAGTCCTGGTACCGGGTGCCGATGCCGATGACGACGTCGGCCTCGCGGGCCAGTGCGTTGGACGCCGTGGTGCCGGTCGAGCCGATGGCGCCGGTGGACTGCGGGTGGTCGAAGGGCAGCGCGCCCTTCCCGGCCTGGGTCTGGGCCACCGGGATGCCGGTCGCCCGGGCGAAGGCGTCCAGCTGCTGCGTCGCGTCGGAGTAGATGACCCCGCCGCCGGCGACCACCAGCGGCCGCCGGGCGCTGCGGATGACCTCCACGGCCCGGGCCAGCGCGGCCGCCTCGGGCACCGGTCGCCCGATGTGCCAGGTGCGCTCGGCGAACAGGTCGACCGGGAAGTCGTACGCCTCGGCCTGCACGTCCTGCGGGAAGCACAGGGTGACCGCCCCGGTCTCGGCGGGGTCGGTGAGCACCCGGACGGCGCCCAGCAGGGCACCGGCCAACTGCTCGGGGCGCCAGATGCGGTCGAAGTAGCGCGACACCGGGCGGAAGGCGTCGTTGACGGTGACGTCACCGCTGCCGGGCAGCTCGAGCTCCTGGAGCAGGGAACCGGCGCTGCGGGTGGCGAACGTGTCGGCGGCCAGCAGCAGGACCGGCAACCGGTTGATGGTGGCCAGCGCGGCGCCGGTGACCATGTTGGTCGAACCCGGGCCGACGCTGGTGGACACCGCCCACGTCTGCAGCCGGTCCATGGTGCGGGCATAGGCCACCGAGGTGTGCACGACGGCCTGCTCGTTGCGGCCGAGCACGTACGGCAGGGACCGCGGGCGACCGGCCTCCAGGTCGGTCACCTCGGCCTGCAGCAGTGCCTGGCCGAGGCCGGCGACGTTGCCGTGGCCGAAGATCCCGAAGCAGCCGGCGAACAGGCGCTGGCGCCGCCCGTCGCGCTCGGTGTACTGGGCGGCCAGGAAGCGGACGGTCGCCTGGGCCACGGTGAGCCGCTCCGTGCGCACCTCGGCGGCCGGGGGGATGGAGGAGGTCACGAGCTGGGCTCTCCGTTCGAGGTCGCGTGCAGGGGCAACCGCGGGTCCACGGGCTGCTGGGCCCAGGTGTCGCGGATCCAGGTGTGGTCGGGGTGGTCGACGATGCGCCACGCGCGCTCGGCGCCGGGTCCGGCCATGACGTTGAGGTAGTACAGGTCGTGGCCCGGCGCGGCGATGGAGGGCCCGTGCCAGCCGTGGGGGATCAGCACGGCGTCCCCGGACCGCACCTCGGCCAGCACCTCGATCGGTCGTGCAGGTGTGCCGGTGACCCGCTGGTAGGCCAGGCCCGGCTGCCCCTGCGGGCCCGGTGCGACCTCGTAGTAGTAGATCTCCTCGAGCTCGCTCTCGTGCTCGCTGGTCTCGTCGTGCTTGTGCGGGGGGTAGGACGACCAGTTGCCGCCCGGGGTGATGACCTCGCAGGCGATGATCGAGTCGGCCTCGAACACCCCGGCGGTGCCGAAGTTGTGCACCTGCCGGCTGCAGTTGCCCGCCCCGCGCAGCTCGACCGGGACGTCGGCTGCCGGGCCGTGGCGCACGGGCAGCCGGCGGCGGGCCCGGGCGCCGCACAGCGCGAAGCGCCCGCCGGAGGCGGAGGTCAGCACGGCGGTGGCGCCCAGCGGGAGGTAGGCGAAGTCCGACGGGCCGGCGAAGACCCCGGGGCGGCCGGTGAGCGTGAGCTCGGTGCCCTCGCAGCTGACCCGGCACCCGCCCTGCAGCGGGACGACGAGGACCTCGTCGTCGCCGGTGTCCAGGGTGTGCTGCTCGCCGGGTGACAGCTCGAGGACCCGCAGGCTGGAGTGGGCCCAACCGGCGGACTCGGGGGTGATGGACAGGGCGTAGGGGCCCGCCCCGGAGCTCCCGGCGGGCAGGTGCCGGCCGGGGAAGCCGTGGGGCGGCGGGGGCTGGTTCATCGTCATCCTCGACGGGCCTTCGGGAGGGGTGGTCAGTGGACCAGCGAGACCGCGGTGTCCACGGCGGCGGCGACGTCGTCGTCCGGCGGGTACAGCAGTGTCCGCCCCACGACCAGGCCACGCACCGAGGGCAGCGCGAGCGCGTCGGACCACCGCTGGTAGGTCTCCTGCGGCTGGCCGCTCGGGTCACCGCCGAGCAGCAGCGTGGGCAGGGTGGTGGCGCGCATGACCCGGTCCATCTCGTCGACCACGGGCAGCTTCATCCAGGTGTAGGCACTGCTGGCCCCCAGGCCCTGGGTGATGTGCACGCTCTTGATGACCGCGTCCGGGCTGAGGTCGTTGACCACCCGGCCGTCGCGCCGGGTGGACAGGAACGGCTCCAGCATCGCCACCACACCGGCACGGGACAGATCGGTCACCGCGCGGCCGGCGGCCTCCAGCATCGCCACGGTGCCGGGGTCGTCGACGTCGATGCGGTTGAGCATCTTCGCCGCGTCGAAGCCGGAGTCGACGACGCCCTGGACGTCGTACCCGGTCATGCGGTCATCGAGCTCGAAGCTGGCGCCGGCCAGGCCGCCGCGGTTCATCGAGGCGACGACGACCTTGTCCTCCAGGGCGCCGAGCAGCAGGAGGTCCTCGGCGATGTCGGCGGTGGCCAGCAGGCCGTCGACGCCCGGCCGCGCCAGCGCCGTGCACAGCCGATCGAGCATGTCGTGCCGGTCGTTCATCGCGGTGGGGCGACCCTGCGCGGCCAGCGCCCCCCGCGCCGGGTGGTCGGCGGCGACCAGCATGAGCCGCCCGTCGGCGGGCAGGAACGACGGGCGGCGGGAGCGGCGGGCCAGCGCCTCGCGGATCGCCCAGGGGCTGCGGGCCCGCAGCTCGGTGATCTCGGCGTGGGTGCGGCAGGTCGGGGTCGCCGACGGCAGGGTGTGGACGGTCTCAGACACGGTCGGTGCTCTCCTCGTCGGGTCGTGCGCCGGAGCGGGTGACCAGGTCGGCGACCTGGTCGGCGGTGGGCATGGCGGTCGAGCACTCGAGCCGTGAGGCGACGAGCGCGCCGGCGGCGTTGGCGTTGCGGATGGTGTCGCCCAGGGGCAGCCCGCGCAGCAACCCGTCGATCAACGAGCCACCGAACGCGTCACCGGCTCCCAGGCCGTTGACCACGTGCACCGGGGTGGGCTCGACGACCACCCGTTCGTCGCGGGTCCTGGCCAGCACCCCGCGGGGCCCCTGCTTGACCACGGCCAACTCGACGCCGGCGTCCAGCAGGGCCTCTGCGGCGCGCTCGGGGTCGGTCTCCCCGACCGCCACGGAGCACTCCTCGCTGTTCCCCACGGCCACGGTGACCTGGGCCAGGGCGGCCTGCACCTGTTCGCGGGCGGCTGCGACCGACTCCCAGAACATCGGCCGGTAGTCCAGGTCCAGGACGGTGTGCCGGCGACGGCCCCGGGCGGCCCATGCTGCGTGGTGGGCACTGCGGCTGGGCTCTTCGGACAGACCGGTGACCGTGGCCCAGAAGAGCTCGGCCCCGGCCGCGGCCGACAGGTCCAGGTCCGATGCCTGCACCTGCAGGTCGGGTGCGCCAGGCTTGCGGTAGAAGTACAGCGGGAAGTCGTCCGGCGGGAAGATCTCGCAGAAGGTGACCGGCGTCGGGAACGTCGGGTGGGTCACGACGTGGCCGGCGTCGACGCCGAGGTCGACCAGGGCCCGGCGGACGAAGCGCCCGAACGGGTCATCACCCACCCCGCTGACCAGCGCGGTGGAGTGCCCGAGCCGGGCGGCGGCCACCGCCACGTTCGCGGCGCTCCCGCCCAGGTACTTGCCGAAGGTCTCGACGTCCTCGAGGCCCACCCCGATCTGCTGGGGGTAGACGTCCACCCCACTTCGTCCCATGACCAGGACTTCCGGGCTCGGCACAGCTCCACCTCTTCACGGTTGTGACCACGACCACGTTCGACCGACACTGTGCAGGCCATCCGGTGGGCTGTCAACAGTATGTCCGGACAAGATGTCAACGGGGCAGGCGAGGGGGTCCCGGCAGCCGGGGGGCCCGAACCAGTAGTTCGAGGAAAAGTGCTGACAAAGTCTTGACAGGACATGTCGACACGAGTGTGATGCCGCATGACCGGGATCACACATGACCCAGGTCACCGTCCCAGCCACATCGAGGCCGGCGTCCACGCCCCCCCGCCGCCACCATTGAAGGAGATCGGACCGTGTCGCACGTTCCTCCCGCTCGCCCCCTCGGCCAGGCCCCCCGCTCGGCCACGCTGCGTCGTCGCGGTCCGTTGCTGGCCCTGCTGCCGGTCGCCGCGATCACCCTCGCTGCCTGCGGGGGCGGTGACTCCTCCGGCGGCGGCAGCGCCGCGGGCGGGCTCGACGACGGGTTCGGTAGCCGCAACGAGGCCCGGGCGGTCACCTTCATCGAGTACTACGACCCGTCCACCGACGCCTTCTGGGGACAGATCTCGCAGGGTGCCAGGGACGCCGCCGAGCTCGGTGGCCTCGACATCACCGAGCAGAACGCCGACGGCGACGCCTCGCGCATGGTCGACCTGATCAGCTCGGCCATCGCCACCGACCCGGCCGCCATCTACGTCCCCTTCAACGACCCGGCGTGGGAAGGGGCGGCGTGCGAGGCCGACGCCGCCGGCATCCCCGTCTTCGCCTACAACGTCCCCCCCTCGGAGGCTGCGGTGGACTGCGTCCAGGCGTTCGTGGGTCAGGACTTCACCGAGGTGGGGCGCCTGGTCGGCGAGCGACTGCTGGAGGAGGTCGACCTGCAGGCCGGTGACAAGGTGCTCTGCCCGGCCGAGGAGCCGCAGCAGCAGTACGCCATCCAGCGTGGTGGCGGCGTCGAGCAGGCGCTGGCCGCGGCCGGCGTCTCGTGCACCTACCTGCGCACCGGTGGGGCCGACGAGGAGGCCCTCAACGCCATGACCACCTGGCTCAGCGCCAACCAGGACGTCAAGGCCGTGGTGCCCCTGGGTGGCACCCCCCACCGCAACGCCGTGGCCGCCGAGGACGCCGCCGGTGTCGAGGTGCCCATCGTCGGGTTCGACACCTCCCCCCAGGTGATCGACGGGATCAAGTCCGGGCGGATCATCGCCACGGCCGACCAGCAGGGATACGTCCAGGGCTTCCAGACCGTCCTGCAGTCGACCCTCTTCCTGGACTTCGGCATCGCACCGGCAGACATCAACTCCGGTGGCAACGCGCTGATCGACGAGTCGAACGTGGCCAACCTCGAGGACCCGGAGCTGCAGACGGTCCGCTGGTAGGCCCCTCCTGACCGCGGGCCGCCCGGCCGCAGCCCGGCCGGGCAGCCCGCACCCCAGCATCGACCCGGCGGCGTCGTCCGCCACCTCCGCCGACCACGCGCCGGCCTGAACGGAGTCCCGACACATGAGCACGCAGGCACCCGACAACCCCGCCCCCCCGACGTCCCCACCCGCGGTGGCCAGCCCGGGAACCACCCCGTCCGCCACCCCGGCAGCCGGCGCCCTCGCGCTGGAGGAGCGCACCACCAAGCGGCGGCTGGCCGACAGCCGACCCACCACCCGGCTCGGACAGCTGCGCGAGGACCTCTCCTTCCTGCGCGGCCGCGGCGCCCTCGAGATCGGCGGGATCACCGCGGTCGTCGTGGTCGCCTTCGTCGTGGCGAGCCTGGTCGCACCGGGCGACTTCCCGTTCCTGAACCAGTCGAACTTCTCCGGCGTGCTCTCCCAGAGCATCCCCGTCCTGGCCATCCTGGCCATCGGCGCCGGGGTCCTCATGATCGCGGGCGAGTTCGACCTCTCCCTCGGCGCGGTCATCGGGCTCTCGGCCATCGTCTTCATCCGCGTGTCCAACAGCTCCGGCTGGCCGATCGCGTTCGTCGCGGCGATCGCCGTCGCCGTCGGTGCGGCGGTGATCAACGGGCTCATCGTGGTGCTGACCCGGATCCCGTCGTTCATCGCCACCCTGGGGATGGCGTTCTTCTGGACCGGCGTGAGCATCTTCGTCAACGGCCTGACCCCGGCCGTGTTCAACCCCGGGGTGAAGACCGAGACCATGAACACCCTCTTCGCCGGGGACTTCGGGTGGTGGCGCACGCAGCTGCTCTGGCTCGTCGGCGTCGGCGTGCTGGTGTGGTTCCTGCTCCACCGGCACCGCTGGGGCAACAAGGTCTACGCCGTGGGTGGCAACCCCGCCGCGGCGGCCGCGGTCTCCATCAAGCCGAAGACGGTCCGCCTGCAGGCCTTCGCCTTCATGGGCCTCATGGTCGGGCTGGCATCCGTGCTCATCGCCGTCCGCACCTCGGGCATGCAGCCCGCCACCACCGGCGACTACACCCTGCTGGCGATCGCCGCGGCCGTCGTCGGCGGCTGCTCGCTCACCGGCGGGCGCGGCACCCTGCTCGGGATGATCATCGGCGCCGCCCTCATCCGCCTCATCGAGAACGGCCTCATCCTCGGCAAGGCTCCCGGCTTCTACGTCCAGCTGTTCGTCGGCGTGTCCATCGTCGTGGCCGCCGTGTTCAACAAGCTCATGGAGGGCAAGGCCACATGACCGCCACCCCGACACCCCTGCTCGAGCTGCAGGGTGTGACCAAGCGCTACGGCGCCAACACGGTCCTCGACGACGTCTCGTTCACCATCGGCCGGGGCGAGGTGGTCGGCCTGCTGGGCGACAACGGCGCCGGGAAGTCCACCCTGGTCAAGATCATGTCCGGGGTCGTGCCGATGACCAGCGGTGGGTACGTCTGGGAAGGCGAGCCGGTGGCCAAGGTCACCCGGCCGGAGACCGAGCGGCTCGGCGTCGAGACGATCTTCCAGGACTCGGCACTCATCCCGTCGATGACCATCACCCGCAACATCTTCGCCGGCCGGGAGATCACCAACCGGCTGGGCTTCATGAAGATCCGGAAGATGGACGACATCACCACCGAGATCCTGGACACCGTGGTCTCGATCGAGGGCATCAAGAGCGCCAAGCAGCTCGTCGGCTCGTTGTCCGGTGGTCAGGCCCAGGCCGTCGCCATCGCCCGCGCAGTCCACTTCAAGCGGTCGTTGCTCATCCTCGACGAGCCGACCAGTGCGCTGGCCGTCCGGGCCACCGAGGCACTGCTGAACTACCTGGTGGCACTCAAGGGCGAGGGGGTCAGCTCGGTGCTGGTCACCCACAACCTCCACCACGCCTACCAGGTCTGCGACCGGCACATCGTGATGAACCACGGTCGCAAGATCCTCGACACCCGGCGGGAGGACACCAGCGTCGAGGAGCTGACCGCGGCGGTCGTCGAGGGCGCCGAAGGGGTCGAGCGGTTCCGTCTGGACAAGCCGTTGGCCCAGGCCTGACCCGCGCGGAGCCCCAGACCGGCGGCCACGGACGGGGCTCCGCGCGCTGGTTCTGCCCGGTCCCCCGGGTCCTCGCCGGGGGACCAGTGCGGGCACTCCCCGTCGGCGGCGGACCCCCGACCCGTGGGCCGTCGTCGCCGTCCGGCACGCGGGTGGGCGGGAGCTACCGGGCCCCGGTGGGGCCGCCGGCGGAGCGGCCACGGCGACGGTGCTTGGGCCGGGCCGAGTCGCCGTGCGGCGGACCGGCGTCCGAGCCGCGGCCCCGCGCACCGCGGTCGAACGCCTGGGGGTCGGTGCGACCGCCGGCGCCGACGTCGGACCTCCGCGGCGAGCGTCCCCCGGCACCCCGGCCGGTGGACGACGACGCGGCGGCGCCGCGGCCGGACGAGGGCGCACCGGAGCCCGAGCGGCCGGCCGAGCGCGGCGGGCGGCGGTCGGACGACGTCCGGCCCGACGGGCGGGTGCCGCAGTCGCGGCAGGTGGTGAACCAGGGCGCGATGCCCACCCCGCAGGAGGTGCAGCGGGCCGCGGCGGTCAGCGTGATCGCCTCCGGCAGCAGCTCGGTGATCCGGGCCGCACAACGTTCCTCGACGTCGGCGGCGTCGTCGCTGGTCAGCCCGGCGACGCCGGGGAACGAGCGGAGGAGGGTCTGGGCCTCCCTGGCCTGGGCAGCGGCCAGCTCGTACTCCTGCACGGTGGTGCCGCGCGGAACCGGCGGCAGGACGAGCTCCCGGGGGACCGCCAGCCCGGCCTGGTGCTGCAGGGCAGCGCGGGCCAGGGCCAGCCAGCGCACCTTGCGCGGCGGGTCGTGGTCGATGGCCAGGTTGACCAGCCGCCAGACCGTCCACAGGTCGGTGGCCAGCGGGCCGCGCAGCATCGGCAGCAGCGCGTGCACCCGCAGCACCAGGCCGCTGACGTCGTCGGGGGTCATGGCCTCGGTGCGGGTGGCGCTGCGTGCCCACACCGACCAGCGGTTGAGTGCCTCGGGCAGGTCCACCGGCTCGAACGCGCCGAGGTCCTCGAGCTCCGGGCGCAGCCGCGGCTTGCGGTGGGGGAGGTCGCTCATCACGTCGCCGCGCGCGACGGCGGCACCGGCGGCGACCAGCGAGGGCATCGGCCTGAGCCCGGAGATGCCGCCCAGGACGCCGACCTGGCCGTGCCCGGTGAGCCCGTAGCGCCCCGCTCGGCCGGCGATCTGCGCGGCCTCCCAGGTGCGCAGCGGGCGCATCTCGGTGCCGTCGAACTTCTGCGTCTCGGCGAACAGCACCGTCGTGGCCGGCACGTTGATGCCGTGGCCGATGACGTCGGTGGTCACCAGCACCTCGAGCTCACCGCGGGTGAACCGGGCGATGACGTCGCGCCGGGTGGCCGGCGGCAGGGCGCCGTAGAGGACACCGACCTTGCCGCGGCGGTGCGGGTCCAGCTGCGCGGCCACCGAGTACACGGTCCTGCGCGAGAAGGCGACGACGAGGGTCTGCGCGCGCACCTGCGCGGGCTTCACCGGCGCGGGAAGCACGTCGAGGCGGGAGAGCCGCTTGTGGTTGACGACCACGACCTGCTCGGCGTCGGCCACGAGCGGCTTGAGCAGCAGCAACGCCTCGGCCGCGGAGATCAGGTGCATCTCGCGGTACTCGCCGGTGAGCAGCAGCCGGGCCCAGTGGTGGCCGCGGTCGGGGTCGGCCACCCAGTGCGACTCGTCGAGCACCAGCAGCTGGCCGCGCGGCGGGGCCTTCTCCACCGTGCAGCAGACGATCGGCGCGTGCGGGTCGATCTCCTCCTCACCGGTGGAGAGACCGACGGAGCCCGGGGGCAGCTGCTCGGCGAGCTTGGCGTAGGCCTCGTGCGCCAGCTGGCGCAGCGGGGCGGCGTACACGCCCGAGCCGGCGGCGGCCAGCGCCTGCAGCGACTCGTAGGTCTTGCCGGAGTTGGTGGGACCGAGGTGGAACACGACGTGCTCGGGCCGGGTGGTGCGCACCGGCAGGGCGGGCTCGGCCCCGTCGACCCAGGTCTGCTGGGCGGTGCGCTCGGCGCGGTTGCGGGCCGCCTGCGCCGAGGTGCGCTCACCGGGGATGCGCACGCGGCGGCGGGCGGTGGGGGAGGGAGGTGTCACGGTGTCCTTCGGGTTCTGGGGGCGGCCGGCGCAGGTGCGCAGCGGGACCTCGCCACGGGCAACAGCGGCCGCGGCCGTTCTGTGCCCGACTCCACGGTCGCACACGACCCCACCCCAGGGGGTGAGGGACGCCGTCGAGCGCAGAGGAGAGCTCCGACCAGCGCCGATGCCGTCGGGGTGCAGCCAGTCACCCACCCGTCGCCGCCGGTGCCCCGCGCACCGTGGGCGCGTCGGGGCCCGGCCTGGTCGCGCCCGCTGCGCCCCGGGCTGACCCGCACGGTGACCGTGCCGCTGCTGCTGGCCGGTGCCGTGCTGCTGACGGCGGCCACGGCGCTGCTCCCGCGCGCCGCCGGGTCGGGCTGGTCCTGGGCGCTGGGCGCCGAGCTGCTCGTGCACGGCCTGCTGGTCTGGGTGGCCCCGGTCCGCACCGCGCTCGGTGACCTGGCCGCGGCCTCAGCTGCGGTGGCCGCCACCGTGGCCATCGTGGCCGGCACCCTGCTGGTCGGCCCCGGTCAGCACGGCTGGGCGATCCTGCTCTGCATCCCGGTGCTGTACGCCAGCAGCCACTTCCGCCGCGGGTTCGCCGTCGTCGTCACCCTGCTCGGCTGCCTCGGCGGCGCCGTGGTGCTGGTGGACACCCGCCCCGGTTCCCGCATCGTCCTCGCCGTCGACGCCGTGCTGGTCGGCAGTTCGCTGCTGCTGCTCTGCGGCTCCGTCGTGCTGGTCATGGAGCACCTCGGGCGGCTGGTCGCCGAGCTGGAGCGGGCCGCTGCGGTCGACGGGTTGACCGGCCTGGTCACCCGCCGGGTGCTCGACGCGGCGCTGGCCGCGTCGCTGTCCACCGCCCGCACGACCGTCGGCACGGCCCTCGTGCTGGTCGACCTCGACCACTTCAAGGCGGTCAACGACCGGCACGGACACCCGGTGGGGGACGCCGTGCTCCGGCACGTCGGCGAGGTGCTGGCCGCGGCCGTGCGCAGCACCGACGCGGTGGTGAGCCGGTTCGGGGGTGACGAGCTGGCCGTGCTGCTGCCCAGCTGCCCGGTGGCCGTCGCCCGCGCCCGGGCCGGTGACCTGGTCGCGGCGGTGCGCGGTGCGCCGCTCGTGCTGGAGGACGGGACGACGGTGCCACTCAGCGTCAGCGTCGGGGTGGCGCACGCCCCCCAGCACGCGGCCGACGTCCGCTCGCTGTACTCCGCTGCCGACGCGGCCCTCTACGTCGCCAAGCGAGCCGGTCGCGACGGCTTCGCGGTGGCGAGGGCCTGACCGCTGCCCCCAGCGCACGCGGAACGGCGGGGACCGCGTTCGCGGCCGCTGTCCGCGGCACCGACACCGGTCAAGGTGGCCCAGCCCCACCTCGGCCGCGTCGAACGGCTCGCCGGCGACGCTGATCCGGTCCTGCGGGGGTCTGCCCCCCGACCGGGTGAGGTGGCCTGAGGTCGGGGTGCCGATCGGCCGATGGTCGGGGCGTGCAGGTACCCGGGGGACTGAGGGCGCGCGAGCCCGTCGCGGCGGCGCGGTCGGCGGCGACGCTGACCATGTTCAGCGGTCTGGTGCTGCTGCCGTGGGCGCTCTTCCTGCCACCGCGCCTGGACCCGGCCCCGATGGCCGGCTGCGTGCTGGTCTCCGCCGTCCTGTTCGCGCTCTCCTGGGCCCTGGCCCGGGGAGACGCCGACCGCCTCGACCGGGGCGGGGCCATGCTCGCCGTCCCCTTGTTCGGGTCCGGGGTCGTGGCCACCACCAACTTCATCACCCAGGACGCCTCGGCCGCCAGCCAGATCTTCCTCGTCGTCCCGTTGCTGCTGGGCGCCACCCAGCTGCGCGGGCCCGGCGCGCTGCTGACCGCCGTGTCCGGGGTGCTGGCCTGCGGCACGACCACCGTGCTGGTCAACCCGACGGCGCAGGGCGCCACCGACGCCCTCGTGGTGGGGTCGGCCATGCTGGCCGTGACGGTCGTGCTGGTGCGGGCGGGCGACCGCCGCGACCAGGCCTTCGCCGACGTGCACCAGCAGGCCAGCTCCGACGGCCTCACCGGCCTGCTGCGCCGCCGTGCCGTGGACGGTGCCCTCGGTGCGGCCCTGGGGCGCGGCCAGGTCGCCGTCCTCATGGTCGACGTCGACGGGTTCAAGCAGATCAACGACGTGCACGGTCACCTGGTGGGCGACGACGCGCTGGTGCACCTCGCCGAGGTGCTGCGCGGCCAGGTGCGCCACGACGACTGCGTGGTCGGGCGGCTCGGCGGCGACGAGCTGGTGATGGTGCTGCCCGGCTGCGCCCGCGAGGGGGTCGCCGGCCGCGCCGCCGACCTGGTGGCCGCGGTCCGGGCCGCACCGATGGCCCTGGCCGGGGGCGGGCAGCTGCCGCTGACGGTCAGCGTGGGTGCCGCGCACGCCCCCTCGGACGCCGGTGACCTGCCGGCGCTGTACGCCGCCGCCGACGCCGCGCTCTACCGCGCCAAGCGGGCCGGCCGCGACCGCTTCGCCATCGCCTCCTGACCGGCTCAGCGCGGGCGGAGGACACGCAGCAGCGTGCGCGGGGTGAGCCGGCCGTCGGCCAGGCCCAAGGCGACGACGTCGTCGAAGACCCGCTGGTCAGCCGCCGCCGCGCCGAACGCGGCGTCCATCAGCCACGGTCGGCTGCTCAGCCGCGAGGCCGTGGTCGAGTGCCGCAGGTGGGTGCCCAGCCGCCCCGCCAACGCCCGCCGCAGCACCCGGCCGGCCTGCGCCCCGTGGGCGGCGGCCGCGCCGGCGAACGCCCCGGAGAGCACCGCGTAGAAGATGCCCTCGCCGGTCAGCGGGTTGATCAGCGACGCCGCGTCGCCGGCGAGCAGCACCCGGCCGTCGGGCTGGCGCGGCCGCCCGGTGGACAGCGGCAACCGGTGCGCCCGCAGCCCCTCGGGCTCGACCCCCGGCAGCAACCGGTGCAGACCCTCGACCAGCCCGGCGCGGGTGGCGCCGGCGCTGACCAGCTCGCCGTAGCCCACGTTGGCCCGGCCGTCGCCGAGGGGGAACGACCACGCGTACGCCGGCCAGCGCTGCTCGGTCGTCGTGATCACCTGCACGCCGTGCTGGCCCGCCCGGGCGTAGCCGCGGATGGCGACGGCCAGCCGGTCGGGACGGTTCGGCCCGATGCCCAGGGCCCGCCGCACCACCGACTCGGCACCGTCGGCCCCGACCAGCACGCCGGCGGTGAGCACGCCGTCGATGTCCACCCCGTGCGGCCCGGGGACGACGCGCCGCACGGTGTGCCGCCGCAGCTCGGTGCCCGCGGCCAGGGCGGCGTCCAGCACCCGGCCGTCGAGCACCGCCCGGGGGACGACGACGGCCGGCCGGTGCATGGTGCGCTCGACGGTGCGGCCGGCCGGGGAGGTCAGCCGCAGCCGGGGCACCGCCGGGTAGCCGCGCGTGATGGCCGCGACGTCGGCCCCCAGCGCGGCGAGGACGTCGAGCGCCTCGGGTGCGACGCCGTCCCCGCACACCTTGTCGCGGGGGAAGGCGGCCCGGTCGAGCACCAGCACCGAGGCGCCGTGCCGGCGGGCCGACAGCGCCGCGGCGGCCCCGGCCGGTCCGCCGCCGACCACGACGACGTCCCACCAGGTCCGCGCCGACGCCACGCCCCGACGGTAGGCGTTCAGAGGCGGGCGGGCTGGGTCAGCACCGAACGCCAGGTGTCCCGGTCGTGGTCGACGGGGGGCGTGGCGGCGAGGAAGTCCAGGAGCACCGCGGCGAACCGGTCGGGTGCGCTCAGGTGCGGCCAGTGCCCGGCGCCCTCGAACAGCTCGACCTGCGCGCCGCGCACGGTGCGGGCCACGGTGTGGGCGTGCGCGACCGGGATGATCCGGTCACGGGTGCCCCACACGACCAGCGTGGGCAGCTCGGCGGCCAGGTAGAGCCGGTCGAGCGAGGTCACGGCCTGGCCGTGCACGTCGGCGACGCTGCGCAGCGTGCGCAGAAGCGCCGTCCGGGCCTCGGCGTCGCGGAGCTCGAGGAGGGCCTCGCCGGCCTCGGCGAGGTCCTCGGCCTGCTGCCAGCCGAGGGCCGAGCCGGCCCGGCGCAGCGCGGCCAGCCCGGTGCGCAGCGGCCACGGGGCGTCGGTCAGCAGGTCGAGCACGAGGTCGGCGCCGGGCAGCGTGGCCAGCCGCAACCCCAGCGACAGCTCGGGGCCCAGCCCGCCGCTGGACACGAGCACGAGGCGCTGGCACCGCTCGGGGAACTGGTAGGCGATGCCGCCGCCCAGCGAGTGGCCCACCACGGTGGCCCGCTCGATGTCGAGCACGCTGAGCAGGTCGCGCATGCCGTTGGCGTAGCCGGCCACCGAGTAGTCACCGCGCGGCTTGTCGGAGTCGCCGTGCCCGAGCAGGTCGGGGGCGATGACGGTGTGCTGCTCGGCCAGGCGGTCGAGCACGCCGGCCCAGGTCTGCGCGCTGTTGCCGATGCCGTGCAGCAGCAGGACGGCGGGACCCGACCCGGCGGTGACGAAGGCGCGCGTGTGCCCGTGCACCACCCGCACCTGGCGGGTCAGCCGGGTACCCACCGACCCAGTGCAGCACGGCGGTGTTCCGGGCGGGTTTCAGGACCGGCGGGCCCACTTGCGCTCGGGGTGCCGGTAGCCGGCGACGAACTCCAGGACGGCGTCGGCGGTGTGCACCACGCCGAGGGCGTCGAGGCGGCGGCCGTCGAGGTAGCCGTCGTCGACCATGCGGCGCAGCTGGAGCACCAGCGGCTGCCAGAAGTCCTCGATGTCGAGCAGCAGGGTGGGCTTGGCGTGCAGGCCCAGCATCCCCCAGGTCCAGGCCTCGAAGAGCTCCTCGAGGGTGCCGGCCGCCCCGGGGAGGGCGACGAACGCGTCGGCGAGTGCGGCCATGGCGGCCTTGCGCTCGTGCATGGTCTGCACGATGCGCAGGTCGGTGAGCCCGGGGTGGGCCAGCTCGTCGTCGACCAGGTGCTGCGGGATCACCCCGACGACCTCGCCCCCGGCCGCCAGCGCCGCGTCGGCGAGGACGCCCATGAGCCCCGCGCGGCCACCGCCGTAGACGATGCCCACCCCGGCCCGGGCGAGGGACTCGGCGAACGCGGCGGTGGCGTGCTGGTGCGGGGGCGGGCCGAGCTGCGACCCGGTGAAGACGGCGATGCGCATGGCGGTGAGGTTGCCATCCCCCCGCGCGCCCCCGGACCGCGCACCTCCGCGGCCCGCGCCCAGGCCGCGCCGCCCGCCGCCCCGGCCGCACCCGCCGCGCCCCGGCCACCCCGCATGGGAGCCCCTGCACCCGGTGACGGCGCTCGTCAGCGGGTGCAAGGGCTCCCATGCCTGCCCGGGGCGGGCCCGAGGCGGGCCCGAGGCGGGCCCGAGGCGGGCCTGAGGCGGGAGGCGGGGGCGGGCGCGGGGTGTGGGATCGGCGAGGTCAGCCGGCGGGCTTGCCGTAGGCGCGCGTGACCCACTCGGCGATGCAGACCGGCTTGTCTCCGCCCTCGCGCTCGATCACCACGGTGATGGTGTTCTGCACCCCGCCGGCCACCTCCTCGACGTCCTTGAGGGTGGTGGTGGCGCGCACCCGCGAGCCCACCGGCACCGGCGCGGGGAAGCGCACCTTGTTCAGGCCGTAGTTCACGCCCATCACCGAGTCGCTGATCGTGTAGGTGGCAGTGGCCAGCGGCACGGCCAGCGACAGCGTCATGAACCCGTGCGCGATCGGCCCGCCGAAGGGGCTCTCGGCCTTGGCCCTCTCGACGTCGACGTGGATCCACTGGTGGTCGTCCGTGGCGTCGGCGAAGGTGTTGACCGCCTCCTGGGTGATCTCGTACCAGTCGCTGGTGCCCAGCTCGGTGCCCTTGAGGCCGGGCAGCTCGGCGAGCGTGGCGGTGGTGGTCATGCGTCCTCCTCGGTGGGCACGTAGGCGTGCCGTAGGTCGGGTTTGCGGATCTTGCCGGTTGCGGTCTTGGGCAGCTCGGCCACCCACCGCACCTCCTTGGGCACCTTGAACCCCGCCAGCCGTTCGCGCAGCGCGGCGCGCACGCCCTCGCCGTCGGGATCGGTTCCCGGGTCGAACCCGGTGGCCGGCACCAGCACCGCCAGGCCCACCTCGCCCCAGTGCTCGTGCGGGATGCCGATGACCGCGGCCTCGCCCACCTGCGGCAGCTCGCGCAGGGCGGACTCCACCTCGGCCGGGTACACGTTCTCCCCGCCGGAGATGATCATGTCCTTGTACCGGTCCCGGATGTAGAGGTAGCCGTCCTCGTCGACCGAGCCGGCGTCCCCCGAGTGGTACCAGCCGTCCCGGACCACCTCGGCGGTCGCCTCGGGTGCCTCCCAGTAGCCGGCCATGATGTTCGCGCCCGAGAGCACGACCTCACCGACCTCGCCGGGCGCGCACTCGGTGCCGTCGGGCCGGACCACCCGGACGTCGACGAAGAACTGCTGCTTGCCGGCCGAGCCGACCTTGGCCACGGCGTCGGCGCTGTCGAGCACGGTGCCGGCCGGCGCGGACTCGGTCATGCCGTAGGCCTGCTGCACGGTGACCCCGCGGTCGAGCCACCTGCGCAGCACGGGCAGGGGGAGCGGGGCCCCGGCGGCGCCGATGGTGCGCAGCGCCGACAGGTCCAGGGTCGCAAAGCTCGGCTGCTTGGCCATCGCGTCGAGCATCGTGGCGACGGCGAAGAACGACGTCACCCGCTGCTCGGCCATGACCTGCAGCGTGCCGGCCGGGTCGAACCCGCGGACCAGGACGACACAGCCCCCGCGCAGCAGCGTGGGGTTGAGCGTGCCGTTGAGCCCGCCGATGTGGAACAGCGGGGCCAGGCCCATCGTGCGCTCGTCGGGGGTGAAGTCGAAGCCCAGGATCTGGTTCAGGCAGGACCAGGTCATGTTGCCGTGGGTGAGCAGAGCGCCCTTGGGCCGTCCGGTCGTGCCGGACGTGTACATGATCAGGCAGGGGTCGTCGTGCGTGACCACCTCGTCGCGGGCGGCCGGCTCGGCCGCGGCGGCCCTGGCCTGCCAGTCGTCGGCGCCCTCGGCCGGTTCGGCCGAGACCCACGCCCGCACCTGGGGCAGCTCGGGGCGCAGGGTCGCAGCCGTCCCGGCGTGCTCGCGACCGTGGACGACGACGGTGGTGCCCGAGTGCTCGAGCACGTACTGCGCCTCGGCTGCCGAGAGCCGGGCGTTGACCGGCACCCAGACCGCGCCGAGCTGGCCGCAGGCGTAGAGCGTGTGCAGCGCGGTGGGGTGGTTGGCCCCGAACCAGGCCACCCGGTCGCCCTTCTGCACACCGAGGTCGGCCAGCGCGGCGGCGGCCCGCCGCACGTCGTGGGCGAAGTCGGCGTAGGTCGACGTCGTCCCCTCGAACCACAGGGCCGGCTTCTGCGGGGAGATCCGCAGCCGGCGCTCGGGCCAGCCGCCCAAGCCCTGGTTCCTCACCGCAGCCCCAGGGCCCGGATGGCGTTCTCCTTGAAGATCAGCGGCTTGACCTCGGGCTTGATCTCCAGGGTCTCGAAGTCGGCCATCCAGCGCTCGGGGCGCAGCAGGGGGTAGTCCGAGCCGAACAGCACCTTGCGCTTGAGCAGACCGTTGGCCGCCTTGACCAGCTGCGGCGGGAAGTACTTCGGCGACCAGCCCGACAGGTCGATGTAGACGTTGGCCTTGTGGGTGGCCACCGAGATCGCCTGGTCCTGCCACGGCACCGAGGGGTGGGCCATGATGATCGTCAGGTCGGGGAAGTCTGCCGCGACGTCGTCGAGCAGCATCGGGTCGGAGTAGCGCAGCTTGATGCCGCGCCCGCCCGGCAGACCGGCGCCGATGCCGGTCTGCCCGGTGTGGAACAGCGCCGGGACACCGAGGGACTGGATCTCCTCGTACAGCGGGTAGACCGCGCGGTCGTTGGGCGCGAAGGCCTGGATCGACGGGTGGAACTTGAACCCGCGGACGTCGTGCTCGGTCACCAGCTTGCGGGCGAGCTGGACCCCGGCAGCACCCCGCGCCGGGTCGACCGACCCGAAGGGGATGAGCACGTCGGGGTGCTGCGCGGCGAGGTCGGCGATCTCCTCGTTGGACAGCGCCGGGTGCCCCGTGGCGTGCTCGATGTCGACGGTGAACACGACCGCGGCCATGTTCTTGGCCCGGTAGTCGGCGGCGATGTCGGGCACCGTGGGGTCGTAGGGGTCGCCCTTGAAGTACTTCGAGGCGGCCTCGTTGAGCTCGTCGTCGAGGGCCTTGTGGCCGTGGGTGTCGGCGTGCACGTGGGTGTGCACGTCGATGGCGACCAGGGCGTCGAGGTCCAGCTGCAGCGCCATGTCAGCTCTCCGGCTCGAACTGCTGGCCGACGGTCTGCTTGGAGCCCTCGAACTTCTGCCCCCAGACCTCGGCGATGGCCTCGGCCGACCAGCCGGTGCCGTCGGCGAACTCGACGACGGTCTCGGTGGGGTGGGTCCACAGCGCCAGCCGGTCACCGCCCACGCCGATGGCCTGGCCGGTGATGCCGGCGGCCTCGTCGGAGGCCAGGAAGGCGACCAGCCCGGCGACGTCCTGGGGCGAGCCGAAGCCCAGCTGCTTGCGGGCGTAGGGCGGCAACGGGTCGCCGTTCTTCAGGGCGGTGACGTAGGGCTCGAGGAAGGGCACGGTCTCGGTCATCGCGGTGGCCGCGACGGGGACCACGGCGTTGACGGTGATCTGCGCGCGGGCCAGCTCCATCGCCCAGGTGCGCACCATGCCGACGATGCCGGCCTTGGCGGCGGCGTAGTTGGTCTGGCCGAAGTTGCCGACCTGGCCGGTGGGGGAGCCGATGCAGATGATCCGCCCGCCCTCGCCCTGCTCGCGCATGCGCACGGCGGCGGCCCGGGTGCAGGTGAAGGTGCCGCGCAGGTGCGTGGTGACGACTGCGTCGAACTGCTCGTCGGTCATCTTCCACAGCGTGGTGTCGCGCAGGATGCCGGCGTTGTTGACCAGCACGTCGAGCCGTCCGAACTCGCCCACCGCCCGGTCGACCAGGGCCTGCGCGGCCTCGCTGGTGCCGACGGGGACGACCTCGGCGACCGCGGTCCCGCCGGCGCTCGCGATGCTGTCGACGGCGGCCTGGGCGACGTCGGCGTCCACGTCGTTGACGACGACGGCGGCGCCGCGGCGGGCCAGCTCCTGGGCGTAGGCCAGGCCGAGGCCTCGGCCCGATCCGGTGACGACGGCGACCTTGCCGGTCAGGTCCACGGGTTCTCCTCGTGACAGGGGGTGGTGCCCGGACCGTAGGTCGGTATCGTGGAGGTTGTCAACGATGGAGGTGCTCATGGTTCACCCGCTGACCGACGACCTGGGGTTCCTGCTCTCCCGGGCCAGCGGGGCCGTCGTCCGGTCGACCAACGCCGCACTCGCCACCCACGGGCTGCGGGTCCGGCAGTACTCGGTGCTGGTCCTGGCCTGCGAGACGCCCGACGGGGTGACCCAGCGCGACCTGGCCGACGTGCTGGGCCTGGACCCCTCCCAGGTCGTGCTGCTGGTCGACGAGCTCGCCGGGCGGGCCCTGGTGGAGCGGCGCCCATCCGAGGCGGACCGGCGCACCCGCCTGGTGGTGGCCACCGACGCCGGCCGCGCCCTGCGGGTCGCCGCCGAGCGCGACGCCACCGCCGCGGTCGAGGGCCCCCTGGGGTTGCTCGCCGAGGCCGAGCGCGACCGCCTGCGCGACGTCCTCACCCGGATCTGGACCGCCGCCGGCTGACCCGCCCCACGCCCGGCCGCTGCGCCGGGGTGCGGGGGGTCAGGCGACGCGGCCGGTGGCGCGCAGCGAGCGCTCCAGGGTGGCGCGGGCGGCCGGGGCCAGGGCGTCGAAGGTGCGCCGGTACAGCGCGGTGCTGGCCTGGGCGGGCCAGTCCGGACCCAGGTGCTCGGCGGGCAGCCCGGGGTCGACCTGCAGCAGGTGCAGCCAGTCCGCGCCCAGCAGCGTGAGCTGGGCCGAGGACCCCGCGACCCGGGGTGGCCGGCTCCAGGTGGCGGCGAACCACTCGTGCGCGGCCCGGACGGCGGGCACGTCCCACGCCCGGTGCACCAGCGCGGTGACGTCGGTGCCCGGCATCGGCTGCGCGGTGAAGGCGTCGGCCAGGCCGGCGGCCTCGCCGAGCGGACCCAGCACGTCGGCGACGTCCACGGTGCCCGGCGCCAGCCACAGCCCGTCGCGGACCCCGCCGAAGCCGGCCCAGGTCAACCGGGTGCGCACCCGGTGCCGCAGGTCGCGGCGGGTCTCGGGCACCGAGTAGCTCAGCAGCGTCCACCCGCCGTCGGGGTGGGCGAACGGGTCGGGCGAGCTGACCCGCGCATCGGCTCGGCGCAGCACGGTCTCCATGCGGGCAGTCAGCGTGTACTCCGCCGTCCGGCCGACCTGGCCGCGGTTGAGCAGGTCGCGGGCCACCATCCGCTGCAGGGTCGCCCGCGCGGCCGCCTCGCCCACGCCGAGGTCGGCCAGCAGGTCCAGCAGCGTCGAGGACGGCAGCGGCGGCAGGTCGGCGTCGAGCACCAGCGCGCCGAGGAAGTTCAGCAGCAGCGCCTGCGGGCGGTGCGCCGGTGCGCCGGCGTCGGCCGCGTCCATCCGTCCCCTCTCGTCCCGGGAATCAGAGCACATCGCGGCGCGGTCAAGAACGTGGGACATGTTCTTGACGGGCGTATACGAAGTCTCTAGCTTCCTCGTGACCTGCACCACTGGTCCCACCCTCCCGGAGGACGCGATGCCGCCCCCGCTGCTGTCCGTCGAACACCTCGACGTCGTCTACGACGGGACGATCACCGCGCTCTCGGACGTCTCGCTGACCGTCGAGCCCGGCCAGGTGGTCGCCGTCCTGGGCTCCAACGGCGCCGGCAAGACCTCGCTGCTACGGGCGGTCTCCCGCTCCCTGCAGCCCTACGGCGGCACCGTCACCGGTGGCGCCGTCCGGTTCGCCGGCCAGGACCTCGCCGGCACCGACGCCGCCGACGTCGTCCGCCGCGGCCTGGTGCAGGTGCCCGAGGGACGGCGGATCTTCCGCGACCTCACCGTCGCGGAGAACCTGCGCGCCGGTGGCTACACGGTGCGGGACGCCAGGGCACGCGCGCAGGCCCGCGACCGGGTGTTCGACCTGTTCCCGATCCTGGCCGAGCGGCGCGACCAGCCCGGCGGCCTGCTCTCCGGTGGGCAGCAGCAGATGCTGGCGATGGCCCGCGCGCTCATGGTGAGCCCCCAGCTGCTCCTGCTCGACGAGCCCTCCCTGGGTCTGGCCCCGCTGCTGGTGGACCAGATCGGCGAGATCGTCACCGAGATCAACAAGCAGGGGACGGCGGTGCTGCTCATCGAGCAGAACGCGGTCATGGGCCTGCGGGTGGCCGACGCCGCCTACGTGCTGGAGACCGGCCGGGTCACCGCCGCGGGGACGTCGGCCGAGCTGTCGGCCAGCGACGAGGTCCGGGAGCGCTACCTGGGGGTGGCCGCCCCCGTGGTGGAGACCGAGACCGTGCGCGGTGAGCCGGCCATCGCCACCGCGCAGCCCCCGCAGCAGCTGCGGGTCGAGGGCCTGACCGTGCGCTTCGGCGGCATCACCGCGCTGTCGGAGGTGTCCTTCACCGTCGAGCCGGGCACCGTGCACGCCCTCATCGGCCCCAACGGCGCGGGCAAGTCCACCCTGGTCAACGTGCTGGGCGGGGCCTACCGGGCCACCGAGGGCAGCGTGCACTACGGGGACGCCGAGCTCACCGCACTGCGCTCGGACAAGGTCGCCGGACTCGGCGTGGCCCGCACCTTCCAGAACATCTCGCTGGCGCTGGAGGACACCGTCGAGGACAACCTGCTCGTCGGCCGGCACCGGTTGATGCACCGCGGCCTGCTGCCCGGTGCGCTCAAGCTCCCCGGCGCACGCCGCGAGGAGCGCGCGCACCGGGAGACCGTCGCCGGCATCGCCGAGCTGCTGGGCATCGCCCACCTGCTGCGCACCCCGGTGCACACGCTGGCCTACGGCGACCGCAAGCGGGTGGAGATGGGCCGGGCACTGGCCGCCCGGCCTTCGTTGCTGCTGCTGGATGAGCCGGTGGCTGGCATGACCCACGGGGAGAGCCAGGACATGGCCGACACCATCCGCCAGGTCCGCCGTGACCTCGGCCTGTCGATCGTGCTGGTCGAGCACGACATGCCCTTCGTGATGGGGCTGGCCGAGCAGGTGACGGTGTTGGACTTCGGCAAGAAGATCGCCGAGGGCACCCCGGCGCAGGTGCAGCGCGACCCCGAGGTGCTGCGCGCCTACCTGGGTGCCTCGGCCGCAGGGGACGCAGCGGCATGAGCTACTTCTTGGAGCAGGTGCTCAACGGGTTGTCCTACGGTTTGGTGTTGAGCTTGATCGCGGCCGGGTTCGCGATCGTGTTCACCTCCACGGGGGTGTTGAACTTCGCGCACGGGTCGATCGTGCTGCTGGGTGCCTACCTGGTCGCCGTGCTGCACGAGGGCATCGGTTTCTGGCCCGCGGTCCTGGTGGGGCTGGCCGGGGCGGCGCTGGTCGGGGTGTCCATCAACGCCGTCCTGGTGCGCAACCTGGCCGACAAGGGGCCCGACACCGCGGCGATCCTCATGCTGGGCGTGGACATCGTGCTGCTCACCGAGCTCACCCGCCGGATCGGCAACCAGGTGCTCACCCTCGGGGCGCCGTGGGGTGCCTCGGTGGTGCGCCTGGGGGACATCTCGCTGCCCACGGGCCGGGTGCTGGCCGCCGGCGTCACCGTCGTGGCCTTCGCCGGGCTGTGGTACCTGTTCTCCCGCACCGATCTCGGGGTGGGCATGCGGGCCGCGGCCGCTGATGGCCCGACGGCGTCGCTGATGGGCATCCGGTTGTCCCGGACGGCGGCCACCGGGTGGGCGCTGGCCGGGGTGCTGGCCGCGGTGGCCGGGGTCTTCCTGACCTCCTTCCCCGCCCCCGGCGTCGCCCCGACGGTGGCGCTCAGCGCGCTCGCGGCCATCCCCGCCTGGGTGCTCGGCGGCTTCGACTCGGTGCCCGGGGCCGTCGTCGGCGGCCTGGTCATCGGGCTGACCAGCGCGCTGGTCACCGGCTACGAGGCGCAGCTGGAGCCCTTCCTGGGCACCGGGTTCGGCGAGGTCGCGCCCTACGTCGTGATGATCGTCGTCCTGCTCGTGCGGCCCTCGGGCCTGCTGGGCAGCAAGGAGGCCGTCCGTGTCTGACCTGCCCAAGAAGCTCGCCGGGCTGGCGCTGCTGCTCGTCGCGCTGGCGCTGCCGTTGGTGCTGACCGATTTCTGGTTGCAGACCGGGTTGTTCGTGATGGCCACCGCCATCGGTGCGGTCGGGCTCACCCTGCTGGTGGGGGTCGCCGGGCAGTTGTCCCTGGGGCACGCCGCGTTCGCCGCCATCGGGGCCTACGTCTACGCCTGGACGTCGGGGGAGACGACCGGGAGCGTGGCCGGCCTCGGCCTGCCGCCGGTGGTGGGCCTGGTGCTCGGGGTCGGGGCGGCCGCGCTGGTCGGTGCCGCGTTCTCCCCCGTGGCGGGTCGGCTGCGCGGGATCTACCTGGGTCTGGCCACCCTGGGGCTGGTCTTCGTGGTGCGCCACCTGGTGGTCAACCTGGAGGACTGGACCGGCGGGTTCGTCGGCCGGTCGGTGCAGTCCTTCGCGCTGGGTGGTTTCAGCTTCAGCAACCGCGACCCGGACTACCTGGCGGTCGCGGGTGTGGAGTTCGAGGGGCTGCACCGGCTCTGGTACCTGTTCCTCGCCCTCGCGGTGGCCGCGGTGTGGCTGGCGGCGAACCTGCGCGGCAGCCGCACGGGCCGGGCCTGGGCCAACGTGCGCGACTCCGAGACCGCCGCGGCCGCGATGGGCATCGGCGTGGCGCGGGCCAAGGCCGCGGCCTTCGTCGTGTCCTCGGGCTACGCCGGGCTGACCGGGGCGATGCTCGCGCTGGCCTACGGCCGGGTGGCGCCGGACGTGTTCTCCCTCACCGCGTCCATCGACTTCCTGGTGATGATCGTGCTCGGCGGGCTGGGGTCGGTGGCCGGCGCCGTCGTGGGCGCGGTCTTCGTCACCTCGCTGCCCCTGGTGCTCGCCCAGTACAGCTCGTCGCTGCCGTTCCTGGCCGCTCCCGGGTCCGGGGGCCTGGAGGCCTCGACGGCGTCCCGGATCGTCTACGGGCTGGCCATCATCGCCGTCCTGGTCTTCGTGCGCGGCGGGCTGGCCGGGCTCGTCCGCCGACGCCTCACCCGGTCGGCAGCCCCGTCCGCAGCCCGCACCCCCGTCGACGACGGCCAGCCGGCCGCCGTCAGCCCACCCAGGTCGAAGGAGACCACCCGATGAAGCACCTGACCCGCGCCGGCACGACGTCCTCGGTGGCGCTCGCCCTGCTCGCCCTGGCCGCCTGCAGCACGACGGCCCCCGGCGCCGAGGGCGGTGGGGGCGGTGGGGACGTCGCGACCGGCAACGGGGTCACCGACTCCCAGATCACCGTCGGCATCCTCACCGACCTGTCCGGGCCCTTCGCCGCCGGCGCGGCCGTGCAGCTGACCCAGGCGCAGGCCTACTGGGAGCAGGTCAACGCCGACGGCGGGGTGTGCGACCGCGACGTCGTCGTCGACGTGCAGGACCACGGCTACGACCCGCAGCGGGCGGTCACCCTCTACCGGAGCATGGCGCCCGACGTCGTCGCGCTGCAGCAGGTGCTCGGCAGCCCGACCAGCGCCGCGGTGCTCCCGCTGGCCGAGGCCGACGACCTCTACGTCGGCGGGGTCGGCTGGGCCGGTTCCACCCTGCAGTACTCGAACAACCAGCTGCCCGGCGCCTCCTACGCCATCCAGGCCGCCAACGCCGTGGACTACCTGGTCGACGAGCTCGGCGTCCCCGAGGGGTCCAGCGTCGGCATCGTGTACTTCGCCGGCGACTTCGGCGGGGACGCCCTGGCCGGGGCCGAGCACGCCGCCGAGGAGCGCGGCGTGGAGATCGTGGCCCAGGAGATCACCCCGCAGGTCACCGACCTGTCCGCGCAGGCCTCCGCGCTGGCCCAGGCCGGGGTCGAGGGCGTCCTGCTGGCCGCCGCGCCCACCCAGCTGGCCTCGCTGGCCGGCGTGCTGTCCGCGCAGGGGGCCGACGTGCCGGTGATCGGGATGACCCCGACCTTCAACCCCTCGCTGCTGACCACCCCGGCCGCGGACGCGCTGCTGGCCAACGCCTACTCGATCACCGCCGTGTCGCCCTACGCCAACGACGACTCCCCGGGCGTGCAGGCCGCCGACGAGCTGTACGCCTCGGCCGACCCCGACGGCGCCACCGGCTGGGAGGTGCCGCTGGCCTACGTGCAGGCCGAGCTGCTCAAGCAGGCCCTCGAGGGTGCCTGCGACGCCGGTGACCTGACGCCGGAGGGCGTCGTCGCCGCGCTGCAGGACAGCTCCTCGGTCGACACCGAGGGGCTGCTGCCCGACGGCCTGGACTACTCGAACGCCGGCCAGTCGCCCACCACGACCGTCTTCGTGTCGAAGGTGAGCGCGGACGTCGACGCCGGCCTGCAGCTGCTCGACCAGGTCAGCGGGCCCAGCGCCGAGTCCTTCTCCTACGGCGGCTGACCGGTGCCCGCACTCGTCACCAGCGAGCTGCGGGCGCCGGCCACCGGCCCGGCGGACGGCGTCCTGGGCGACGTCCTCCGCCGGGCCGCCGAGCTGGGGCCGGGCGACGTCCTGCTGACCACCCCCGCGACCGGGGAGCGGTGGACGGCGGCGCAGCTGCTCGCCGACGCCACCGCCCTGGCCGCCGGTCTGCTGGACGCCGCCGGGCCCGGGGCGCGGGTGGCCACCTGCCTGGCCAACGGCCCGGCGCCGGTGCTGGTCCAGCTGGGCGTGGCCCTGGCCGGGCAGACCCTGGTGCCGGTCAACCCGCGCTCGCGCCCGGCCGAGGTCGAGCACGCCGTCGCCCTGTCCGGGGCGTCGCTGGCCGTCGCCGACCCCGGGACGGCGATGGCCGGGCTCCCGGTGGTGGAGGACTGGCGCGCGCTGCTGGCCGAGCCGGTCGAGCTGCCGGTGGTCGCGCCGGGTGACCTGGCCCAGGTGCAGTTCACCTCCGGGACGACCGGCCGGGCCAAGGGCGTGCGGATCACCCACGCCGGCATGGTGGCCACCGGCGCGGCGTTCGCCGACCGGCTCGGCCCGTCGGCGGGCCGGGTGTGGTGCAACCCGATGCCGCTGTTCCACACCGCCGGCAACGTGCTCGGCGTGGTCGGCGCGCTGTGGGCCCGGGCCGACCAGGCGGTGCTGCCCTTCGCGCCCGGGCCGGTGCTCGAGGTGCTCGCCGCGCACCGGGTGACGATGCTGTCGGCCGCACCGACGCTGCTGGACCTCATGGTCGCCGAGGGCGTCCCCGACCTGCCCGACCTGGCCGTGCTGTTCACCGGCGGGATGACGGTGACGCCGGGGTTCGTCGACCGCGTGGAGGCCGCCTTCGGCGCCCGGTTGGCCACCACGTTCGGCATGACCGAGACCTGCGGGTGCGCGCTGATGAGCGGTCCCGGCGACCCGGACGAGGTCCGGCGCGGCACGGTGGGCGGGCCGGTGGCCGGTACCGAGGTGCGGATCTGCGGGCCGGACGGCGCCGCGGTGCCGGTCGGCGAGCCCGGCGAGCTGTGGGTGCGCGGGGCGCGGCTCACCGACGGCTACCTCGACGACCCGGTGGCCACCGCCGAGGCCATCGACGCCGAGGGCTGGCTGCACACCGGAGACCTGGCCACCATGTCCCCGGCCGGGGGCTGCCAGGTGGTCGGCCGGCTCAAGGACATGATCAAGACCGGCGGGGAGAACGTGTCACCGGTGGAGGTCGAGGAGACCCTGACCGCGCACCCGGGCGTGGCCCGCGCCGCCGTCGTCGGCCGCCCGGACGAGCGCTGGGGGGAGCTCGTGGTGGCCTTCGTCGTCCCGGCCGGTGCCGACCTCGACCCCGCCGAGCTGGAGACCTGGTGCCGGGAGCGGCTCTCCCCGTTCAAGGTCCCGCGCCGCTGGCACACCGTGGACGACCTGCCGATGACCCCGTCGGGCAAGGTCCAGCGCGCCCTGCTGCGCACCTCCGCCGCCGAGGGATGACCCGGGCCGGCTGTGGCCCGGGCGCGGCTGTGGCTCCGGGCGGCTGTGGCCTGGGTTGACCCACCCGGGCGGGCGTTGGTCCCTGCCGTGCCGCGGATCAACGCTCGCCCGTGCGGGTCGAGCCGGACGGCGGCCCACCCACCCGGTCGTCGGCGCGGACGAGCCACCCGTCGTCCACGGTGACCTGCTCGCGCACCCGGCCGGCCGCCCGCGGCACCGCGCGGAAGGTCCGCACAGCCGGGCCGGGAACCGCCTGCAGCGCCCGGATGCAGGCCACGTGCTCCCGCCACGGACGCGGGGCGAAGTCGGCCAGGGCCAGCCGGACGAACCGGACGCCGGCCGCCCGCAACCGGTCCTCGGCGCGCTTCTCCCGCCAGACCTCGTCCCGGCCGGTGCGCCCGTAGGTCCCGTCGACGTACTTCAGCCGCCCGTCGAGCATCACCGCCAGGGCCGCCTCCTCGTCCCACCCGTCGGCGACCAGGTACTCGCCGTCGTGCCACAGCTCGACCTGCGGGGTGAAGGGCCGCAGGTCGGCGGCGTCCCACTCCAGACGGCCCTTGGTCTCCAGCCACGACTCGGCCCGGCCGTCGGCCAGCGCCACGGCGCGGACCGCCCGCGGGATCCCGGGCACGCTCGCCCGGGCCGCCAGCACCGCGGCGAGCTCGGCGGTGGTGACCAGCCCGCGGAGCAGGGCGGCGTCCACGGCGGCGACCGCGTCGACGACGGTCCGGTCGCGGGCCAGGTCGACCAGCGTGCGGGCCGGTGAGGTGAGGTCGTAGGCGCCTCGCCGGACGACGTCCCCGGGCGGGAGCGCGGCGCGGGTCATCCGCCACCCCCGACCGCTGCGGTAGCGGTGCGGGTCCACCAGCTGCACCGTGGCCGTCGCCCCGCGGGGCTGCGGCAGGCCCCACACCCAGGCGGCCGACTCGCCGGCCAGCGCCGTGGTCGGCCGGTCCAGCGAGGCCAGGACGGCGAGTGCGTCCAGGCCGTGCCGCCGTCCGGTGGCCTCCACCTCGGCCAGGTCGGCGCGGGCGACGAACACCCCGGTGCGCAGGCGGACCCACCGCCCGGCACGGACCTCGGTGCGCACCTCGGTCTCGGTCACCCCCGCCGCGTGCAGGTCGGCCGTGGTGAGGATGCCCAGACGGGAGCGGGCGCGGGCATCGGCGGCGAGCGGGAGGGCGGTCATGGCTGCCACGGTGGATCGGCGACCGGCCGGCCGGGCGGGCGCCGACCGATCTGTGGACAGCGCCCGCGGTATGGACGACGGCCGCGCGCACTGTGCTACCGACGCCGGGTCCACCACCCCGCCGAGGGTTTCCACGCGGCACGGCGCGGGCCCACGCCCGCCGCGCCGGGTTGACCCAGGCCACATGCACCTTCCGCATTGCGGAAGGTGCATGTCGCCGGTGCGTGACCGGCGCCACCATGGAGCGCGTCACCGACGATGCCCGGGAGGGACCGCATGACCTCGATCGTCCGCAACCAGTGGTACGTCGCCGCCTACGGGCGCGAGATCGGGCGGGAGGTGTTCGGCCGCACCATCTGCGGTGAGTCGATCCTGTTCTGGCGGCGCGAGGACGGTTCGGTCACCGCGATGAGCGACCGCTGCGTGCACCGCCGCTTCCCGCTGTCGGAGAAGCCCTCCCACCTCGTCGGCGACACGGTGGTCTGCGGCTACCACGGCTTCACCTACGACGCCGACGGCAAGTGCGTCGCCGTCCCCGGCCAGACCCGGGTGCCCCGCACCGCCCGGCTCAAGAGCTACCCCGTGGTCGAGCAGGACTCCTTCGTCTGGGTGTTCATCGGCGACGACGACCGCAGCGACTCCGTGCCCGTCCCGCGTGCCCCGTGGCTGGACGCCGAGGGCTACACCACGGTCAGCGGCATGGAGCCCCTCGCCGCCCGGGCCAGCCTGCTGGTGGACAACCTGATGGACCTCTCGCACGAGACCTACCTGCACGGCGGCTACATCGGCACCCCCGAGGTGGCCAACACCCCGATCACCACCGAGGTCGACGAGGACGCCCAGGTCGTCTACGTCTCCCGGCACATGGACGACGCGGACTGCCCGCCCTTCTACGCGACGTCCACCGGCATCCAGGGCCGCATCGTGCGCTGGCAGGACATCGAGTTCCACCCGCCGTGCCTCTACCTGCTGCACAGCCGGGTGGCCCCGGTCGGCGTGCTGCCCCACGAGGACGGCAGCGACCCCGACGGCTTCCACGTCGAGGTGGTCTACGCCATCACCCCCGAGACCGAGCACTCGACGCACGACTTCTGGGCCGTGGCCCGCGACTTCGCGCTCGAGGACGAGGGCGTGAGCGACTTCCTGCGCGAGAGCAACCGCACGGTCGTGCTGCAGGACGTCGTGGCCCTCGACGCGCTGGAGCGGGTGCTGGCCGGCGAGCCCGACGGCTACCAGGAGCTGTCGATCAACATCGACACCGGTGGCCTCGCCGCCCGCCGCATCATCGCCGCGCAGGCCGCCGCCGGTGCCGAGCAGGTCCCCGAGAGCCCCGCGGTCCTCTCCACCCGATGATCACGGACCCCAGGACGTCGCACGGCGGCGTGTCGCGCGCACAGGTCCGTGATCACGGCGGGAGGGAGCAGCGGTGAGGACGGTCCCGGAAGGCCCGACGGTGACCCCCACCCGGGTGCTGGGCGGGGATCGGGTGACGCGGGTGGCCTGGCTGCCCGGCAGCGACCGGCTGCTGGGGGAGTGCTCCTGCGGTGCGCGCGCCGAGGGGGGCGACCCCATCGGCATGTGGCAGTGGCTGCTGGCCCACCCCGACCACCCTGCGCAGGTCGCCGAACCCGACGCCGGCGCGGCCGCGGTGCACGTGCCGCCCCCGCACCGGGTCGTGCGGCCCGAGCAGGCCGCCGGTCCCCGGACGCCGCTCCGGTGACCGCGGTCCAGCCGTCCCCGACCGCCGCCGGCGAACACGAGGCGCAGCTCACCGTGGGCCGGCGCACCGACGGCGCCGAGGGCGTCGTCGTCCTGGAGCTGGTCGACCCCACCGGGGCCGACCTGCCCGGCTGGACCCCGGGTGCGCACGTGGACCTGCTGCTGGCGCCGGACCTGGTGCGCCAGTACTCCCTGTGCGGCGACCCGGCCGACCGGACCCGGTACCGCATCGGCGTGCTCCGCGAGGAGGCCGGGCGCGGCGGGTCGGCGCACGTGCACGAGCACCTCCACGAGGGGGCGCAGGTGCCGGTGCGGGGCCCGCGGAACAACTTCGAGCTGGTGCCGGCCGACCGGTACGTCTTCGTCGCCGGTGGCATCGGCATCACCCCGCTGCTGCCCATGGCCGCCGCCGCCCGCGCCGCGGGGACGCCGTACGAGCTGCACTACGGCGGGCGCAGCCGGCGCTCGATGGCGTTCCTCGAGGAACTCGAGGGCACGCTGCACCCGCAGGACGAGGTGGGTCTGCTCGACCTCGACGCGATCCTGGCCGACCTGCCCGAGGGCACGCGGGTCTACTGCTGCGGCCCCGAGCCGCTGCTGGCCGCGGTCGAGCAGCGGGTACCGGCCGGCAGGTTGCACGTGGAACGCTTCGCCCCCAAGGACGTCGGCGAGCCCGTGCGTACCGACTCCTTCGAGGTCGAGCTGTCGCTGTCCGGGACGACGCTCACGGTGCCGCCGGACCGCAGCATCATGGCGGTGCTGCGCGAGAACGGCGTCGAGGTGCTCAGCTCCTGCGAGGAGGGCACCTGCGGCACCTGCGAGACCGGGGTGCTCGAGGGCGAGGTCGACCACCGCGACTCGCTGCTCACCCCCGACGAGCAGGCCGCCAACGACGTCATGTTCGTGTGCGTCTCGCGCGCGGCCTGCCCCAAGCTGGTGCTGGAGCTGTGACACTGCCGCGGTGAGGACGGCGAACGGCAAGCTGCTCGCCGTCCTCGACGCCTTCGCCCGCGACCGGCCGCGCCTCACGCTCTCCGAGGTGGCCCGGGCCGTCGGGGTGCCCCTCTCCACCGCCCACCGGCTGGTCGGCGAGCTGGTCGCGTGGGGCGGGCTGGAACGCGACGAGGACGGCGGCTACCGCGTCGGCCTGCGGGTGTGGGAGCTGGGCGCGCTGGCCCCGCGCGGGCTGGGCCTGCGGGAGGCGGCGCTGCCGTTCATGGAGGACCTGTACGAGGTCACCCACGAGAACGTGCAGCTGGCCGTGCGCGAGGGCCACGAGGTGCTCTTCGTCGAGCGGTTCGCCGCCCGGGGCGCGGTCACCGTGCTGACCCAGGTGGGTGGCCGGTTCGCGCTGCCGCCCACCGGGGTCGGGCTGGTGCTGCTCGCGCACGCCCCGGCCGAGGTGCAGGACGCCGTGCTGGCCGCGCCGCTGACCCGGTACACGCGGCACACCGTCGTCGACCCCGCCCGGCTGCGCGCGCTGCTGGCCGAGGTGCGCCGCACCGGGCACGCGGTCAGCGACCGGCAGGTGACCGACGACGCCGTGTCGGTGGCGGCGCCGGTGCGGCAGCGGGGCACCGTCGTCGCGGCGCTGTCCATCGTGGTGCGGGGCGGGTCGCCGTCCGTCGTCCGGCCCTACGTCAACGGTGTGATGGCCGCCGCACGGGGGATCAGCAGGTCGTTGGGCGAGTAGCGGTTGGCGCCGGACCGGGTCGGGCAGGTGCCGGTGTGCTCTCCGCCCTGCGCCGCCGCCTGGACCACCTCGTCCGCCGGCTGGACGCCGACCGCTACCTGTTCGTCGTGCTGCTGGGCTTCGGCGGGTCGATCGTGCTCACCCGCCTCTACCTCGAGCTGACCGGGTACCCGACCGTCGGCGGGGACACCCTGCACATCGCGCACGCGGTGTGGGGCGGGCTGCTGCTGTTCGTGGGCGGCCTGCTGCCGCTGGCGCTGGCCAACCGCTCGGCACTGCTCGCCGCGGCGTGGGCCACCGGCATCGGCGCCGGGCTGTTCGTCGACGAGGTCGGCAAGTTCATCACCACCGACAACGACTACTTCTTCCCGGCGGCCGCGCCGGTGGCCTACGCGGTGTTCGTGCTGGCGTTGTGGCTCTACGTCCGGGTCCGCGGCCGGCGCGACCAGTCCCCGGCCTCGCAGCTGCACGCGGCGCTGGAGCTGCTGGGCGACGTGGTGGACCGCGACCTCTCCCGCGCCGACCGCCACGAGCTGGACCGCCGGCTGGCCTCGGCCGCCCGCTCGGACACCCCGCGCATCTCCCGGTTGGCCGGGGACCTGCTGGAGCTGACCCGCAGCGGCGACCTCGACGGCGGGGTCACCGAGCCGGGCCGGGTGCGCCGGCTGGTCACCCGGCTGGACCGCTTCGCCACCCGGCACCTGTCCGGCACCCGCCTGCGCCGGGCCACCGCCGGGGCGCTCGGCCTGCTCGGGGTGGTCGCCGTCGCCGACCTCGCCGTCGTCGTCCTCATCGGGCTGGACCTGCGCGACGGGACCGTGACCGACCTGGCCGAGGCCGCGAACTCCTACGCGCGGGTCAGCATCGAGGACGGCCTGGGGACGGCGCTGCTGCTGGCCCGGGTGGGCCTGGACGTGGTGGTCGGGGTCGCGCTGCTGGTGGCCGCGGTGCAGCTGCTGCGCGGCCGGGACCGCCGGGGGGTGGAGATCGGGCAGGGCGCGCTGCTGGTGTCGCTGACCCTGGTCAACGTGCTGCTGTTCTACACCGACCAGTGGGTGGCGTCGGGTGCCGCGGCGACCGAGCTCGTCGTCCTCGGGTTGGTCTGGCGCTTCCGCCGGGAGGCGCTCAGCGAACCGGACGGACGAACGAGTTCAGCTGGCTGGTGATCACCTTCGGGAAGGTCTCGAACGCGGCCGCCCGCTCGGGCGAGGCGTTGTAGACGGCCTCGACCTCGCGGAACCGGGCCTCGTCCCCGTCGAGCTCCACCGACCACACGAACGCGTCGTTCTGCTCGTCGGCCCAGGCCTCCAGCACCCGGAAGCCGAACTGCTCGCGCACCGGCACGATCGTGGGGAACCACGCGAGGAAGTCGGCCAGCCGGCCCGGCTCGACGGCGTAACGGCGCAGCTGCACGGTGGTGGTCACGTGCGGCAGTCTGCCGGGGCCGTCACCGGCCCCGGCAGCCGGCTCAGGCGGGCGGCCCGTAGAACTGCAGGTCGTTGCCCTCGGAGTCCTTGAACGGGGCCAGCCGGCCCCACGGGTGGTCGGAGATCCCGCCGGTGAACTCCACCCCGGCGCCGCGCAACCGCTCGACCTCGGCGTCGAGGCCGCCGTCGGGCTCGAAGGTGATGACCGCCCCGCCGTCGGCGTGCCGCGCCGTCCCCTCGCGGGCGTTCAGGCCGATCATCAGCCCGCCGGCGTCGAACTCGCTCCACTCGTCGGTGACCTTGCCCTCGCTCAGCCCCAGGGTGTCCCGGTAGAACGCGCGGGCACGCTCCATGTCGTCGACCGGCACCCACACGCTCGCCACTCCGCTGGCCATGTCCTGCTCCTCTCGTCGCGTCCTCCGCACCTGCCCGTCCGGTGGGCGGCGCAACCGTCGGGAACACTGGCGGCATGGCCGACCGCAGCTGGGGCTTCCGCACGCGTGCACTGCACGCCGGGGGGCAGCCCGACCCCACCACCGGTGCCCGCGCGGTGCCCATCTACCAGACCACCAGCTACGTCTTCGAGGGCGCCGACGACGCCGCGGCGCTGTTCGCGCTGCAGAAGTACGGCAACGTCTACAGCCGCATCGGCAACCCGACCGTCGCCGCGTTCGAGGAGCGCATGGCCTCCCTGGAGGGTGGGCTGGGCGCGGTGGCGACGTCGTCGGGGCAGGCCGCGGAGTTCCTGACCTTCGCCTCCCTGGCCGGGGCCGGTGACGAGATCGTGGCCTCGGCGAACCTCTACGGCGGGACGATCACCCAGCTCGACGTGACGCTGCGCCGGTTCGGCGTGTCGACGACGTTCGTCCGCGGCACCGACCCCGCCGACTACGCCGCCGCCATCACCGACCGCACGAAGCTGGTGTTCGCCGAGGTGGTGGCCAACCCGGGCAGCGAGGTCAGCGACATCTCGGGCCTGGCCGACGTGGCGCACGCCGCGGGCATCCCGCTGGTGGTCGACGCGACGACGGCCACGCCCTACCTGTGCCGGCCGATCGAGCACGGGGCGGACGTCGTCATCCACTCGGCCACCAAGTTCATCGGCGGGCACGGGACGACGATCGGCGGCGTGGTCGTCGACGCCGGGACCTTCCCGTGGGCCAACGGCCGCTTCCCGCAGATGACCGAGCCGACGCCCTCCTACGGGGGCCTGTCCTGGTGGGGCAACTTCGCCGAGTACGGGTTCCTGACCAAGCTGCGCAGCGAGCAGCTGCGCGACATCGGGGCGGCGCTCTCCCCGCACAGCGCGTTCCTGCTGCTGCAGGGCGTGGAGACCCTCCCGCAGCGGATGCGCGAGCACGTGGCCAACGCCCGGCGGGTGGCCGAGTGGCTGGAGGCCGACGACCGGGTGGCCTGGGTGCGGTACTCGGGCCTGCCCTCCCACCCCTCGTACGAGCGTGCGCAGCGGTACCTGCCCGAGGGGCCGGGCGCGGTGTTCAGCTTCGGGGTGGTCGGCGGCCGCGAGGGCGGGCGACGGTTCATCGAGGCGGTGCAGCTGTGCAGCCACCTGGCCAACATCGGCGACGCCCGCACCCTGGTGATCCACCCCGGCTCGACCACGCACGGCCAGCTGTCGGCCGAGCAGCTGGAGACCGGCGGGGTGTCGGCCGACCTGGTGCGCATCTCGGTCGGGCTGGAGGACGTCGAGGACATCCTGTGGGACCTCGACCAGGCGCTCACGGCGGCCACGAAGTGACCCGCCCCGGACCCACCGCGGGCCAGCGGCAGGAGATCCTGGACCGCACCCGCACCGTCGCGGTGGTGGGCGCCTCGGACAACCCGTCCCGCGCCTCCTACTTCGTGGCCACCTACCTGCTGGCCAGCACCGACTACGAGGTCTGGTTCGTCAACCCGCGGGTGGAGGAGATCCTGGGCCGGCCGGTCTACCCCTCGCTGGCCGACTGCCCCGGGGTGCCCGACCTGGTCGACGTCTTCCGCCGGCCGGCCGACCTGCCCGGCGTGCTCGACGAGACGATCGCGGTGGGGGCGCGCACCTTCTGGCTGCAGCTGGGCCTGTCCGACGACGCCCTGGCCGAGCGGGGCGAGGCGGCGGGCCTGGACGTGGTGATGGACCGCTGCCTGAAGATCGAGCACGCCCGCTTCCACGGGGGCCTGCACCTGGCCGGCTTCGACACCGGCGTCATCACCTCCCGCCGCCGCCCCCGCCGCTGACCGCCCCCGCCCGGCTGGCCCCCCGCCCCGCTGTATCCCCCGCCCCGCTGGCCGCCCCCGCCCCGCTGGTCGCCCGCGGCCGGCTGCACCGGGGGGTGGCCGGACATCCTTGACTGTGGCCGGCCGTTGCCCGGTGCGCAGACCGTGCAGGATGTCCGGCTACCCCGCTGCCTGCTTCCCCGGACACCGCCGTCACGGGGCTGCGCCACCGACGTTGTCCAGGGCCCGCCAGAGCCACCCGTCGTCGGCGCGCACCCCGCCGCGCACCCTCCCGGTGGCCCGCGGGTGCTCGCCGAAGTCCCGGCTGCTCGGCCCGCCGGCGGTGAGCTCGCGCAGGATGCGGGCCTTCAACTGGGACCACCCGCGGGTGAGCATCTCGTAGGTGATCCGGACGAAGCGGATGCCCACGGACCGCAGCAGGTCCTCGACCCGCTTCTCCTCCCGGAGGTCGGCCGGGGTGGTGAGGACGTACTTGGACATGCCGTCGAACTCGATCGCCAGAGCGGCTCCTGCGTACCACCCGTCGACCACCTTGAGCAGTTCGCCGTCCAGCCAGATCTCCACCTGGGGGACGAACGGCGGCAGGCCCCCGGCGGCGAAGGCCAGGCGCCCGCAGGTCTCCAGCCAGCTCTCCGCCCGCCCGTCCGCGAGCTCGAGCACCCGACGGACGGCCGGCGTCCCGGCGACGGTGGCGTGCCGGGCCAGCACCTCCAGCAGCTCCTCCTTCGTGGTCAGCCCCCTCAGGAGTGCGGCATCGGCCGCGGCGACCGCGTTCACCTCGCTCCAGGAGCGGGCGACGTCCACGACCGTCCGTGCCGCCGTCGTCACCGCGTAGGCACCGCGGGTGGTGACCTCCTCCCGCGGCAGGGACGACCGGTGCAGCACCCAGTCACCGCGGCGGCCGCCCCGGGACGCGGGGTCGACGAGGTGCACCAGGTCGGCTGCACCGGCGCGCCTGGCCGGGCGGGGGAGAGCCCAGACCCACGCGGCCGTGTCGAAGCCGAAGGGGGTGCCGGCCGGGGCGACGGCCTCGGCAACGGCGAGGGCGTGCAGACCGGGCAGCCGTCGGGTGCGCTCCACCTCCGCCCAGTCGGCCGCCCGCACGTAGGCACCGGCGCGCACGCGGCGCAGCTCACCGCGCCGGACCGCCGCGGCGATCTCGCGGTCGGTCACCCCGTGGGCCAGGAGGTGGCTGCGGGTCATCAGGCCGAGGCGGCGGCGTGCGGTCTCGCGGGTGACGAGCGGGAGGACGAGGGACACGGGGCCACCCTGGTGCCGGAGGACCGTCCCGGGACCGCTCCGGCGCGATCTGTGGACGGGCGTCGCGGCTGTGGACACCAGCGATGGCCCTCGTGGTAGGCCACCCGGCCCACGGGGTGGCCCGACATCCCTCACGGTCGCCGGCCGTTGCCCGGTGCGCACACCGTCAGGGATGTCCGGCCACCCCGGGTTGCCCGGGTGCTCGGGGCCGGGTGGCCGGCGGGTGGCTACCGGGTGGCCACCGGGCGGCCCGGGTGGCGCGCGGCGGGGAGGATGGCGGGCGTGCCGCACACCTCACCGACCGACGGGTGGACCACCTGCGCCCTGGGCCACCGGCACTGGGGGTTGGTCGGGGCGGCCGGGTTGCTGGTGCACCGCCCCGGGCCGGCCGGGACCGAGGCGTTGCTGCAGCACCGCGTGGAGTGGAGCCACCACGGCGGTACCTGGGGCACGCCGGGCGGCGCGCTGGACCCCGGCGAGACCCCGGCCGACGGCGCGCTCCGCGAGGCGCGGGAGGAGCTCGGCCTGCTGCCCGGTCAGCTCACCCTGGGTGCGCAGTCCGTCGACGACCACGGGGGGTGGAGCTACACCACGGTGCTGGCGGTGCCCACCGGCGAGCTCGACCCGTCGTCGCTGGTGCTCAACCGGGAGAGCACCGCGGTGGCGTGGCTGCCGCTGGCCGCCCCCGGCGTCGAGCTCCACCCCGGGCTGGCGGCGAGCCTGTCGGCGCTGCGCGCGCTCATCGGCTGAGCAGCCTCGACCAGCCGCACCCGCGCCGGCACGAAACCGGTGCGCCGCTGGTGGTACCGGGTGCCGGCCGGGGTGAGCAGCATCGAACCGGAGACCACCAGGAGGTGCACGTCCGCGGCGAGCAGGTGCTCCACGACGGCCAGGTGCAGCAGCGAGCGCAGCGCCGCGCCGGCCGGGTTGCCCGGTGCGGTCACCAGGGTGGCCAAACCGGCGACCTGGGCGTCGAGCACCAGCTCGGCCAGGCCCACCGCCTCGCCCTCGGCCGTGCGGGCCACCAGCATCCGGGTGCCCACCTCCTCGAGGTCGCGCTCCAGCACCATCGCCGCCGGGTCCTGGTGACGCAGCCGCGCCACCACCTCGACGGCGGCGCGGCGCTCGTCGTCGGTGGTGACCGGGGTGCACGTCAGCCCGGCCTTCCTGGCCCGGGTCACGTTCGTGCGCAGCGCCTGGCGCGGCCGCCCGGACAGGTGCTCCGCCGTGGTGGCGGGCAGCTGCAGCACCGCAACCGGCCCGCGGTCCCAGACGGCGACGCGGGCGTCGCCGCCGAACCAGCGGCGCAGCTCGGTGCCGGTCGCGCCCCGGCCCAGCGGCAGCTCGACGACGGGCAGGCTGCGCAGCACCCGCAGCGTGGCGGCCAGGCCTGCCCGGGCCCCGGCGCTGCCGAGGGCGGTGCGGGCCTTGGCCACCGGGCCGGGCGCCCGGTGGACGGCCGACGCCCACTGCGCGGCGGCCTCCACCGCGCCGTCCTGCGGCCAGTCGGAGGTCCTCCGCATGCTGTCCACCTGCTGCGCCATGCCGCCCGACCCCCTCCGCGACCTGCCGGACACCCCGGAGGCGCGCTGACCGTAGGGGCCGAACCTGGTGATTCCCTGGCGACACGCGGTCGTTCCGTTCCGGCATGATCGCCGCGTGGTCAACCGTGCCGCCCGGGTGTTCTGGGGTGTCCTCGCCGCCGTCGTCGTCCTGTCGGTGCTCACCGAGTTCGGGCGGGCGGTGTCGGGGGCGAACGTGCTGGTGCCCGCCGAGGACCCCGGCGCCGGCACGCGGGTGGTGCGGTTCTGGAGCTACTTCACGATCCAGAGCAACGTGCTCGTCCTGCTGTCGGTGCTGCCGCTGGTGCGCGACCGGCAGCACGACGGACGCTGGTGGCGGCCGCTGCGGCTGACCGCGCTGCTGGGGATCGTGGTCACCGGGCTGGTCTACGCCGTGGTCCTGGCGCCGACGCTGCACCCCACCGGGCTGGGCGCGGTGACCAACGCCGGCCTGCACTACGTCGCGCCACCGCTGACCCTGCTGGGGTGGCTGCTGTTCGGCCCCCGCCCCCGGGTGACCTGGGCGACGGTCGGCTGGGCGATGGTCTGGCCGCTGGCCTGGATCGGCTACACGCTGGCGCACGGCGCGGTCAGCGGGTGGTACCCCTACCCGTTCCTGGACGTCGGCCAGCTCGGCTACGCCGCGGCGCTGCGCAACACCGGGTTCGTCGCCGTCCTGGCGCTGGTCCTGCTCTCGCTCTTCCGCCTGCTGGACCGCCGGTTGCCGGTCACGGGTCCACGGTGACCGCGACGAGGCGGTGGTCGCCCACGTCGAGCTGACGGACCTCCGGGTCGCGGCCACGGCTGCCGTGCAGGGCGAGCACGTGGTCGAACTGCACCTTGGGGTCCGGGGCCGGCCAGGTGCGCCCGGCGACGAGTCGGCGCCCCCCGGTGACCAGCGCCGAGAGCGACCCGCCCAGGTTCAGGTCCCCGGTGACCACGACCGGGCCGGGCAGGTCGGCGACCCAGCGGTGCACGCGGCGCAGCTGCCGGGCGGCGGTCGGCGCGGCGAAGGACAGGTGGGTGGCCACGACGGTGAGCCCGTCGAGCTCGGCGGCGACGGCGGCGCGGGGCTCGTCGGGGAACCACCACAGCCGGCGCCCGCCGGTGCGGGGGTCGGGGGCGACCAGCGGCAGCTTGAGCAGGCCCGGCTCCAGGTGCAGCACGTGCCAGCGATGCACCGGCACGCGCGAGACCAGGGCGATGCCGTAGTGCGGGCCGCCCAGCATGCCCTGGTCGAGGACCGGGTCGACCCGTGACCACGACGCGAAGGGGTCCGGCGTCCCGGCCAGGGTGGGGGCGAACCGCCAGTCCAGGGCCCCGAGTGCGTCGGCGACGACCGCCGGCTGGTGCACCCCGTGCGAGCGCGGCTGGTCGATGTCGACCTCCTGCAGCGCCAGCACGTCGACGTCGAGGCCGGCCAGGGCGGCACCCAGGGCGGCGCCGTCGACCGACCGGCCGCCGGCACCCCGGCCGGAGGCGATGTTGACCGAGCCCACGCGCACCGACCCAGCGTGCCGGTTCGGCGCAGGTCCGGCGCGCCGATCGCGTCTGGCCGGCGCCGGGCCGGGTAGGGGGAGGCGATGACGACGGTCGGCGAGCACGTGGTGGCACGGCTGGGGGAGTGGGGCGTCCGACGCTTCTACGGCTACCCCGGCGACGGGATCGGCGGCGTGATGAGCGCCCTGCGCAAGGCGGTGGACGCCGGCGACGCCGAGTTCGTGCAGGTGCGGCACGAGGAGACCGCCGCCTTCGCCGCCTGCGCGGACGTCAAGTACGGCGGCTCGCCGATCGGCTGCGCGGTGGTCACCAGCGGCCCGGGCGCCATCCACGCGCTCAACGGCCTCTACGACGCCAAGCTCGACCACGTCCCGGTGGTCGCCCTGCTCGGGCACACCGCCCGCAACGCGCAGGGCAGCGGCTACTACCAGGAGGTCGACCTGCTGAACCTGGTCAAGGACGTCGCCGGGGCCTACGTCGCCCAGGTCAGCGAGCCCAGCCAGGTGCGGCACGTGGTCGACCGCGCGGCCCGCATCGCGCTGGCCCACCGCACGGTCACCGCCGTCGTCCTGCCCAGCGACGTGCTGGTCGAGGACGCCGTGGTGGAGCCGCCGGACGCGCACGGCTACGCGCACACCAGCGCCGTCCCCAGCACGACCGCGACCGTCCCGCCGGCGGCGGCGCTGCGCGAGGCCGCTGCCCTGCTCGACGGCTGCGAGAAGGTGGCGGTCCTGGCCGGCGCCGGGTGCCTGGGCGCGACCAGCGAGCTGACCGCGGTCGCCGACCGGCTGGACGCCGGGGTGGCCAAGGCGCTGCTGGGCAAGGCGGTCCTCGACGACCGGCTGCCCTGGGTGACCGGCTCGATCGGCCTGCTCGGCACGCGGGCCAGCTGGGACCTCATGCGCGAGTGCGACGGCCTGCTGATCGTGGGCTCGACCATGCCCTACTCCGACTTCTACCCGGCCCCCGGCCAGGCCCGGGCGGTGCAGATCGACATCGACGGCGCCAACTGCGGCCTGCGCTACGACACCGACGTCAACCTGGTCGGCGACGCCCAGCAGACCCTGGCCGCGCTGCTGCCCCTGCTGCGCACCGACCGCGACGGCAGCTGGCGCGAGCAGGTCGGGCAGTGGACCCATGCCTGGCGCGAGCAGTCCGCGGCCCGGGTGCGGGCGAAGACGCACGAGCTGAATCCCGAGCTCGTCGTCCGGGAGCTGTCGGACCGGCTGCCCGACGACGCGATGCTCGCCGTCGACTGCGGGACGGCGACCAGCCACTTCGCCCGGGACGTCGACCTGCGCCCGGGCATGCTGGCGAGCCTCTCGGGCACCCTGCTGTCGATGGGCGGCGGGCTGCCCTACGCCATCGCGGCCAAGACCGCGCACCCCGACCGACCGCTGTTCGCCCTGGTCGGCGACGGCGCGATGCAGATGAACGGGGTCAACGAGCTCATCACGGTCAGCCGCTACTGGCAGACGTGGGAGAACCCGACGTTCGTCGTCCTGGTGCTGAACAACCGCGACCTGTCCTTCGTGACCTGGGAGATGCGGGCGATGGTCGGTGACGTCCCGTTCGCCGAGAGCCAGGACCTGCCCGACGTGCCCTACGCCGACTGGGCCAGGCTGCTCGGGATGGGCGGGCGGCGGATCTCCGAGCCCGGCGAGGTGGCCGGGCTGTGGGAGGAGGCGCTGGCCGCCGACCGGCCCTTCGTGGTGGACGCCGTGGTCGACGCGAACGTCCCGCTCATCCCGCCGCACCTGACCCTGGAGCAGGTGGTCAACACCGCGAAGTCCCAGCTCAAGGGCGACCCGGCGGCTCCGCTGGTGATCGCCGACGGTCTCCGCGAGGCGGTGGGCGCCCCGGCGAGGGGGCTCTGGCACCGGGCGAAGGACGCGATCACCGGCGGGTAGCGTCCCGGCCGTGAGTGCACTGGACGGCGTCTCGGAGACCTTCGACCCCGCCGCGTGGACCGACGTCCCCGGCTTCGAGGGGTTGACCGACCTCACCTACCACCGCGCGGTGGACGGCGGCGTCGTCCGGGTGGCGTTCGACCGGCCCGAGGTGCGCAACGCCTTCCGGCCGCAGACGGTGGACCAGCTGCTGCAGGTCCTGGAGCACGCGCGGCTGGACACCACGGTCGGCTGCGTGCTGCTCACCGGCAACGGGCCCAGCCCGAAGGACGGCGGCTGGGCGTTCTGCTCGGGCGGTGACCAGCGGGTGCGCGGCAAGTACGGCTACGAGGCCGGCGCGGGGGTGAGCGGGCGGCTGCACATCCTGGAGGTGCAGCGGCAGATCCGGTTCATGCCCAAGGTGGTCATCTGCGTCGTGCCCGGGTGGGCGGCCGGCGGCGGGCACAGCCTGCACGTGGTCAGCGACCTCACCCTGGCCAGCGCCGAGCACGCCCGGTTCAAGCAGACCGACGCCGACGTGGGCAGCTTCGACGGCGGCTACGGCTCGGCCTACCTGGCCCGGCAGGTCGGCCAGAAGTTCGCCCGCGAGGTGTTCTTCCTGGGCGAGGAGTACTCCGCGACCGACGCGCACCGCATGGGCATGGTCAACGCCGTCGTCCCGCACGCCGAGCTGGAGGCGAAGGCGCTCGCGTGGGGCCGCACGGTCGTCGCGAAGAGCCCCACCGCGCAGCGGATGCTGAAGTACTCGTTCAACCTGCCCGACGACGGCCTGGTCGGCCAGCAGCTGTTCGCCGGGGAGACCACCCGGTTGGCCTACATGGCCGAGGAGGCGGTCGAGGGCCGCGACTCGTTCCTGGAGAAGCGGCCGGCGGACTTCTCCCGGTTCCCCTGGCATGTGTGACTCTGCGTGGGCCAACGCGACACGGTGCGCAACAGTGAGGTGTGACACACACACAATGGACGCGTTCGGTCGTTGTGGTGACTCCACTTGAACGTGCACCATGCCCGTGTGACCCCCGCCGACCACACCGTCCGAGCCGAACCGAGGTCCCCCGGACGCCCGCTCAGCTCGGAGCTGTCCGACCAGCTGCTCACCGTCGCGGTCGACATCCTGGCCGACGACGGGTGGGGCCGGCTCAACAGCGACCGGGTCGCCGCGCGGGCCCGGGCCGGCAAGGCCGGCATCTACCGCCGCTGGCCCACCATGTCCGCCCTCGTGCGCCACGCGGTGAGCGGGTTCGACCTGGTGCCCCGCCCCGCCGACACCGGCTCGCTGCGCGGTGACCTGCTCCAGCTGATGCAGCCCTGGACCCGCCCGCTCGACCGGCAGGAGCGCGCCGTCGCCGGCCTGGTCGGGGCCGCCCGGCACGACGACGACCTGCGAGCCGGGCTCGAGGCCGCCGTCGTCCGCCCGCTGGCCGGGGTGGTCGACGAGCTGCTGGACCGGGCCGGGGCGCGCGGCGAGGCGGTCACGCCGGTGGGGCGGCGACTGCTGGGGCAGCTGTTGCTGGCCCTGTGGTGGGACCGCTACACGGCGTTCGCCGAGCCGGTGCCCGCCGACGAGCTCGACGCCCTCGTCGACGGCGCCTTGATGCCGGTGCTGGCGGTCGACGCGCGCTGAAGGCCCGGTTGCATCCGCCGCGCGGCCACCAGGTCGGGGGGCAGGTGCTGCTCGAGCTGCGCGACCCGGGCCATGCCGGTCGGGGCGTCCGGGGCGTCGGCCACCTGCCCGAGGCCGGCCAGGACGGCGGAGAACGTCGTGCGGCTGAGCTGTCGCCAGTGCGCCCGCTCGGCCTCCACCGCGCGGTCCACGGCCGGTGACGGGCAGGGCTGCTGCGGCTGCCCCGCGCGCCACTGCTCGTTGAGCACCACCTGGGCCGAGGTGATCAGCACCCCGCTCAGCAGCTCGGCGGTCATGCAGACGCCGGGCAGGTCGCCGAGCTGGTCGACCCAGGCCTCGTGCAGGGCAGCGGCCAGCTCGCCCTCCGCGTGCCGGAACAGCTCGCGCTGGCGCAGGGTCAGGGCGGGGCTGGCCAGGACCGTCTCGACGTAGCGGGCGACCGCGGGCCGGCGCAGCAGCCGGGGGACGTAGAGCACGTGGTGCTCGAGCCAGGCGTGCGCGGTGGTCACCGCGCCGGTGCCGGCGCCGCGGGCCCGCACGGCGGCGGCCGCCCCGTGCGCCCACCAGTCGCGCCCGTCGAAGAAGAGGTCCTCCTTCGTCGGGAAGTGGTTGAAGACCGTCTGCACCGCCACGTCGGCGGCCTCGGCGACGTCGGCCACGGTGACCGCGTCGAAACCCCGCTCGGCGAACAGCCGGTGGGCCGTGCGGCGCACCTCGACGCGGGTGCGGGCCTTCTTGCGGGCCCGGCGGTCGGCGAGCACGTGCGGCATGGCGTGCAGGATAGGGCTGCGTGGGAGCGCTGTCACATGTCCGAGCCGGCCCAGTCCGCCGACACCGCCTGGGCCCAGGCCCGCAGCAGCGCGGGCAGGTCGACGACGTCGAGGTCGGCGGCGACGTCGGCGACGGTGGTGCGCCAGGCCGGCGGCCGCCGGGGCTGCACCGGACGGCGGGCGCCCTCCCCGAGGGCGGCGCGCAGGGCCCGCACGGCCTCGGCGTCGTCGCCGTGCTGGGCGTCGTAGGCCAGCTGGGCCAGGTCCAGCAGCGCTGCGGCGCGCAGGTCGCTGGGGGCCTCGTCGCGCAGGCCGCGCACGGTGACGTCGAACAGCCGCGTGCAGGCGGGGGAGGCGCCGGGGTGGCGGGCGTCCAGGCCCGGGGAGACCGCCAGCACCGCTCCGCAGCCGGGGCAGCGGGACACCAGGGTCTGCGGGGCGGGCAGCGGCGGGGACCCGTCGGTGGGGCTGGCGGGAGGCACCCGACGATCCTGCCCCACACCCGCTGCGCCCGCCCGGGGTTGGCCCCCGCCGCGCCCGGGCAGGGGGAGGTCATGCCCCGTCAGATCGCCGTCCTCGACGTCGACGGCACGCTCGTCGACTCCAACTACCACCACGCCCTGGCCTGGTACCGGGCCCTGCGCTCGCTGGGTGAGACCGTGCCGGTGTGGCGGTTGCACCGGCACATCGGCATGGGCGGTGACCAGCTGGTCGCCGCGGTGGGGGGCGACGAGCTCGAGGAGCGCATCGGCGACGCCGCCCGCGAGCGGTGGGAGCAGGAGGTGCAGCCCCTGCTCGACGAGCTGGCCCCGCTGCCGGGCGCCCGGGACCTGCTGGTGGCGGTCCGCGAGCGGGGGCACCGGCTGGTGCTGGCCAGCTCCGGCAAGGCCGATCAAGTCGACCGCTACCTCGACCTGCTCGATGCCCGCGAGCTCGCCGAGGCGTGGACCACCAGCGACGACGTCGAGGCCTCCAAGCCCGCGCCGGACCTGCTGCAGACCGCGCTGCGCAAGCTCGGGGAGCCGCACGACGCGGCGGCGGTCGTGGTCGGCGACTCGGTCTACGACGTGGAGGCGGCCAAGCGGGCCGGCATGCCGGCCGTCGTGGTGCGGTCGGGCGGGTTCGGCGACGACGAGCTCCGGACGGCGGGCGCGGTGGGCCTCTACGACACCCCCGCCGACCTCGTCGCCGCGCTCGACGAGACGCCGCTCAGCTAGCCAGCCGCTCGACGTACTCGCGGACGGTCACCATCGGCGGACGCTGGTCGACCGCCACGGGGGTGCTGGAGGGCACGAAGCCGGCGCCGTCGTGGGTGAACTGGGTGAGCAGCCCGCCCGGGGTGCTGCGGTGCCGGTCGCTGCTGCCCCGCGCGGCCCGGGCGAGCACGGTGGAGACGATCTGCCCGGCCATGGCACCCAGCGCCTCGTCGCTCTGGTGCGAGTGCACCCGGGTGCCCAGGTCGACCTGGGCCAGGCCGGGCAGCCCGCACACCTGCAGGAGGTCGACCAGCAGGCCGACCTCGACCCCGTAGCCGGAGACGAAGGGCACCTGCTCCAGTGCCGACCGTCGTCCGGCGTACTCCCCACCCAGCGGCTGGACGAAGCCGGCCAGCTCGGGCCAGAGGGCGTTGAGCAGCGGGCGGGCGGTCAGCTCGGTGACCCGGCCGCCGCCGGCGGCGCGCACCTGCCCGTCGACGGCGAGCGGCCGGGTGTAGCAGCCCTTGACGTAGGACACCCGCGGGTCGGCCAGCAGCGGGCCCAGCAGCCCGGGGACGTAGTGCGAGACGTCGTTGAGCAGGTCGGAGTCCATGAAGACGACGAGGTCGCCGGTGGTGGCGGCCAGCGACTTCCACAACGCCTCGCCCTTGCCGGGGCGGGAACCGAGTGCGGGGAGCACGTCGGCGGTGGCCACCACGTGGGCTCCGGCGGCGCGGGCGAGGGCCGCGGTGTCGTCGGTGGAGTCGGAGTCCATGACCACGACCTCGTCGACCAGTGGGACCTCCTCGACCCACCGGGCCACCAGGTCGCGGACGAGGCCGCCGACCGTGGCCGACTCGTTGCGGGCGGGCAGCACGACGCTGACCCGGTGTGCGCCGCGCCGCTTGGCGGCGAGCAGCGCGGGGACGTCGATCTCGGCCAGTCCGGTGGCCGACGTGGTGCGGTGCTGGAACCAGGCGCGGGCGTCGGGTCGCATGGCCCCACTGTCGGGCACGGGCGCACCGGTTGTCGCGCGGGTGTCGCCGGGTTCACGTGATCTTCACGTGACCGCGCCACGCGCGGAACACGCTGGTCAGGGGTGGCGGACGACGCGGCTGCCGCCGCAGGCCCACGCCACCCGCAGGCCGGCGCGGGCGCGCACCAGCAGCTCCTCGGCGCAGCGGCCGGCGACCGCGGTGCACACCCCGCCCGCGGCGGCCCCGCCGACCCGCTCGGCGACCGACAGCAGCCGGTCGACGACGGCGTCCAGGTCGGCCGGCGGCACCGCGAGGACGACGGCGAGCTCGTCGCCGTCCGCGAGTGCGCCCACCCAGTCCTCGGCGCGGGTCTCGCGCTGCAGGGCGGTGCGCACGGCGGTCGTGGCGGCCGGGGTGGGCTCGGCGAGGGACAGGACCAGGAGGGCACCCAGCGGGCCGGCCAGCGCGAGGGCGGCGGCCAGCGGACCGGCGCCGGGGGGCGCGGTCGACGGGTGGTCCAGGACGGTCACACCTCCCTGATCGGACGGCGGTGCCCGGTCCTTGAGCAGGTCAGCGCGGGGGTGCGCCCTCGGGGTCGAAGGCGGGGTCAGGGGAGGTGGCGCGCGGGTCGGGATGGCCCAGGTCGGTCAGCCAGCCGCGCAGCACCCGGTGCAGGTGCTCGGCGCCCACCACCTCGCCGGGGTCGGCGAAGGAGGCCGGGTGGAGCAGGAACGCGTGCTGCTGGGGGCCGCCCAGGCCGCCGTGCGAGCCCACGTGCGGCTCGAAGGCCGAGGCCTCCTCCGTCGTCGGGTCGAAGCGGCTGTTGACCATCAGGTCGGCGCAGTGCGGGAAGGTCGACGTCCGGGCGACGAGGCGGGCGGCGTGCGGGCCGTAGGGGGCGAGCGGGTCGGTGCCCACGACGACGCCGGAGTCCAGGCGGTGCAGGCCGTCGCGGCCGAGCACGACCGGGCCGAACTCGGCGGAGTGCACCAGCACGAAGCCGACGCCGGGGTGGTCGACCAGGCTGGGCAGCAGGTGGGGCCAGCGGCGCTCGACCTGCTCGATCGTCGCCCGGCCGGGCAGGTCGGTGAACGACACCATCGCGGTGTGGCCGCTGACGACGCACACCACGCCCGGCGCCACCCGGGCCGCGCGGCCGGGCTCGCCGACCGGGTCGCGGGCCGTGTGCTCGGTGGACCCGGCCCGCTCCACCCGGTCGCGCAGCCGGCGGGCCACCAGGCCCGGGCCGCTGGTCGCCTCGGCGACGACGGCGGCGGCCTGCCAGCCCTCGGCCGCGCCCGACCGGCCGCGCCGCCGGTCGTCACCGGGGTCGCCGCACAACCGGCCGACCAGCTGCTCGACGGTCTCGCCGAACCGGTCGGCGAACGACTCGCCCTGGGTCTGGCCGTGGTCGGAGAGGCAGACCAGGTGGTAGGGCCGCGGCGCGAGCTGCGTGGCCCGCCACAGCCGGCCGATCTGCTGGTCGATCGAGCGCAGCACCGCCAGTGTGTCGAAGCGCTCGATGCCCGAGTGGTGGGCCACCTCGTCGTAGCCCACGAAGTCGGCGTAGGCCACGGGCCGGCCGGCCAGCATGTCCTCGATGAGGGCGGCCACCACGACGTCGCGGGCGATGACCGTCGTGCCGGGGCGGGCCAGCGGGTACAGCCCGCCGCGGTCGATGCGCGGGCGGACGTCGGCCCGGCGCTGCCGGCCGGCGGCCACCAGCTCCCGGACGACGTCGACCAGCGCGGCGACCAGGGTGCGCAGCGCGTTGACCGGGTTGGCGAAGTAGGCGTAGTAGCCGGCGCCCACCCGGTCCCGGCCCCGCCGGTCGCGCCGCGAGCCGCGCGGGACGACGACGGCCAGCGAGCTCATGGTCAGGGAGACGTGCCGGGCGTCGCCGGTGAACAGGTTGCCCCGCCCGGCGCCGTCGGGGGCCAGTAGCCCGCCGCCGTCGCTGTGCCGGGCCTCCACCAGGGCGGCGTCCTCGGGGTGGGAGACGGTGACGACGCGGTCGCGGTCCTTCTCGTACCAGCGGAACCCGACGACGTCGTGGTTGGAGCCGTGCAGGATGCCGCACACGCTGGCCCCCGTCTGGGAGCTCCAGTCGGTGTGCCACGAGGTGAGCCGGTGGCTGCCGCCCCGCAGCCAGGCGGCCAGGGTGGGCATCGTGCCGTCGCGGACCGCGCGCTGCGCGGTGGCGTGGCTGAGGCCGTCCACCTGCAGGAACAACACCCCGGGGACCTCGGTGGCGTCGCCGGCCGAGCCGCGGCGACGGGCGCGGCGGAAGAACAGCTCGTCCTCGTCGATGGCCAGCAGGCTGCTGATGACGGCGGCGACCCCGGCCATCGACACCGCGACGACCACCGAGGTGGCGAACGAGGTGACCTCGACGCCGGGGATGGCGGTGAAGATGCCCAGCACCCCGGCGCCGAGCACCACGAAGCCGCCCAGGCCGAGGGTGAAGAAGGCCAGCGGCAGCGCGACCCGCATGAGCAGCGGCCACACCACCCCGGCCAGCACGCCCAGCATCAGCGCGGCCACCGGCGGCTGCCACCACCCGGTCATCGCGAACCCGGTCAGCCAGCGGTCCAGCAGCAGCAGGGCGCCGGTGGTCAGCGTCCAGACCAGCAGCACCCGGGCGATCAACCGCCCGCCGGTCAGCACCCGCCCGGGTGGCTGGACCGGGGGCGTCACCGTCGGGACCGGCGTCGGCGGGCCACGAGGTTGGTGACCAGGCCGACGGCGAGCACCAGGGCGGTGGCGATGCCGACGGCCACCAGGGGGGAGTCGGCGATGCCGCCGCTGACCACCCCGAGCAGGGCGTAGGCGACCGCCCAGAGCGTGGCCGCGGCCAGCGAGGCCGGCAGCAGCCGCCGCCAGGGGTAGGCCAGCGCCCCGGCGGCGACCAGCACGGGGATGCGGCCGGCGGGCACCAGCCGGCCGACGACGACGATCTGCCAGCCGTGCACCCGGAACTGCTCGCGAACCTCGGTCAACCGGTCGGCGTGCTGGCCGCGGGTCATCCAGCGGACGGCCGAGGGCCCGCCGAAGCGGGCCACCGAGAAGGTCACGACGTCGCCGACGAAGGCAGCGAGCACGGCCAGCAGCAGCACGACGGCGATGTCCAGCCGGTCGGTGGTCATGGCGACCGCGGCGGCCACGGACAGCAGCGGCCCGGTGGGCACCACGGGCACCAGCGAGCCGAGCAGCACGCCGCCGAACAGCACGGGGTAGCCGAGCGAGCTGCTGTCGGTCCAGCCGGAGGCGAGCACCTGGGCGCTCACGGCCAGGCCACCCGGTGGCCCGGCTCGGTGACCAGCACCCGGGTGGCCAGGTCGGCGGCGGCGACGTCGGCGGCGAACCGCCGGGGCGGGTCGACCAGCAGCGACCGCATGCGGCGGGTCCCGGCGACGCCGGGCAGCGCGAGGGTGCCCCAGTGCACCGGGACGGCGGCCCGCGGGCGCAGCAGGGAGCACGCCAGGGCGGCCCCGGCCGGGTCCATGTGGCCCGGTCCCAGGGTGGTGCCCCAGCCCCACACGGGCAACAGCGCGACGTCGACCGGCCCGAGGTCGGCCATCCCGGGCAGCACGTCGGTGTCGCCCGCGGCGTAGACCGTCGTCCCGTCGCCGGTGACCAGGTGGCCCATGGCCGCGGCGTCGGGCCCGTGCGTCGACCGCGGCCCCCACCGGTGGCCGCTGTGGTCGGCGGGCACCCCGGTGACGGTGAGCCCGCCGTCGGTCAGCTCCTGCCCGGGGGCGAGCTCGGTGACGTCGGTGAACCCCTTGCCGCGCAGCCACCGGCCGGCGCCGCGGGGGACGACCACGGGGGTGCCCCGGCCCAGCAGGCGCAGGGAGGGCAGGTGGAGGTGGTCGCCGTGCAGGTGGCTGAGCAGCACCAGGTCGACCCCGGCCCAGGTCGGCGGGGGCAGCGGGGGGACGACCCGGCGCAGCGGGCCGACCCGGCCGGTGAGCAGCGGATCGGTCAGCACGGTGCGCCCGGCGAGCTCGACCCGGACCGTGGAGTGCCCGAGGAACGTGAGCGTCACCGGGCCAGTATCCGCGCGGCCTCCGGGTCCGGCCCGAGCTCCTGCTGCACCCGGGCCAGCGGGACGTGCCGCAGATCGTCGCGGGTGCGCACGGTGCGCACCCCGGCGGCCAGCACGGCGTCCAGCACGGGGCCCGGGGACACCCCGTGCGCCACGGTGTCCAGCCCGTAGGCCGCGCAGGTGGCCACGACCGCCCGGACGGCGCGCTCGGTGCGGTCGTCGTCGCCGCGGGCCCCGAGGGCCGCGACGTCGATGCGCACGCTGGTCAGCGGGACGCGGGCCAGGTGGGCGTGGATGGTCTGGCCCAGGCCGTAGTCGTCGAGGCAGATCCGCACGCCGAGGGCGTGCAGCTCGCGCAGGGTGGTGCGCAGGGCGGGCGAGGAGGTCTGCAGCGCCTCCTCGCGGAGGGCCAGCGACAGCGACGTCCCGGGCAGACCGGTCCCGGTCAGCGAGCGCCGGACGCCGTCGGCCAGCCGGCCGGCGTCCAGGTCCCCGGCGGGCAGGTCGACGGCGAGCAACCGCAGCCGGGGCAGCGGGGCCACCTCGCGGGAGCCGCGGTCCACCACGTGGGTGACCAGCTCGGTCGCGCAGCCCTCGCGCACCGCGGCGGCCCAGGTCTCGGCGGGCGGGCGTGCCCCGGAGACGCGGTGCAGCCAGAACGGCTCGGCGTGCACCGAGCGGAGCTGGTCCCCGGCGGCGCCGGTGACGCTGTACCGCACCTCGACCCGCCCCTCGGCGAGGGCTGCGGTCAGGGTGTCGTCGGGGTCGACCGGTGCGTCGTCGAGCACCCGCACGCAGCCCTTGCCGGCGGCCTTGGCCATCCGCAGTGCGGCGTCGGCCTCGCGGAAGGCGACCTGGCCGCCGTGCGCGCCGACCGGGGCGACCCCGACGCTGGCGCCGATGGCGAAGGTCCGCCCGGCGGCGCGGTGCGGCAGCGCCATGACGTCGACGACGCGCTGGGCGGCCTCCAGGGCCTGGGGCAGGTCGCCGGCGACCAGGACCGCGAACTCGTCGCCGCCGAGCCGGCAGACCAGGTCGACGTCGCGGACGACGGTGCGCAGCCGCAGGGCGACCTCCACCAGCAGCTGGTCGCCGGCCTCGTGCCCGGCGGTGTCGTTGACCGCCTTGAACCCGTCGAGGTCGAGGACCAGCAGGCTGCGGGTGCCGGCCGGCCCGGTCAGCTCGCGGTGCAGCTGGGCCCGGTTGGGCAGCTGGGTGAGGTGGTCGGTGTAGGCCATGCGCTCGAGCTCGCGCTCGCGTCGCCGCCGCACGGTGACGTCGCGCAGGTGCAGCACGCGGCGGCCGGCGCCGGCGCTGCGGTGCAGGGAGGCCTCGAGCTCGACGGGCCGGTCGGGACCGGGCACCCGCAGGTGCAGCAGGGCGGTGGCGCCGCTGCGCAGCTCGGCGGTCGCCCGGGGGCGGTCGGCGGGGACCAGCAGGTCGGGCAGGTGTGGGCCGGGCTGGTGCGGGTCGGGGGCGGTGCGGCCGGCGTCGACGTCGGGCAGGCCGAGCAGCGCGCGGGCGGCGGGCGAGGCGAACTGCACCCGTAGTGCGTCGTCGACGATGACCACGCCGTCGCGGCTGCCCTCGACCAGGCTGCGCAGCTCCTCCTCGTTGCGCACCACCTCGGCGACCAGCCGGGAGCTGGTGCGGATCCGCAGCGTGCTGCGCACCAGCAGTGCCAGGACGACGCCGGCGGCGGCGAGCTGGGCGGCGGTGCTGAGCTGCTGGCCGCGCGCGGCGGCGACGACCAGGGCGACGGGCAGCCCGCACAGCGAGACCACGGTGACCACCAGGCCGGCGGGCACGACGCGGGGGCTGCGGCCGGTGGGGTCGTCGGCGGCCCGGGCGCTGCGGGGCAGGCCGCGGACGCCGACGACGCACGCCTCGAGCGCCACGACGATGGCCACGTCGCCGACGGCCTGCCAGAACAGGGTCGGCCGGTCGATGCCGATGGCGAGCATGGCGGCGGCGACGGCGATCGAGACCCCGGCCACGACCATCGCGGTCGCCGACAGCTGCAGGTCGCGGGTGGTCACCGCGCACAGCGCCCCGGAGAGCCCGACGGCGACCACCGCGTACGCGACGTAGCCGAGCACCACCGGCCCGGGGCTCTGCGGCTGGTCGGGGGCGTGCAGGGCCAGCACGTCGGTGACCACCCAGAGGGCCAGCACCACGGCGCCGGCGTCGACGGCCATGGCGGTCCAGCCGGCCGTGCTCGACTGCCGGGCCAGGATGCCGCACACGACCAGCGGGACCACGAGCACCGGTGCCAGCAGCACGTCGCCGATGCCGGCCACCCCGAAGGCGCCCGCGACGCCACTGCCGGTGATCGCGCAGGCCAGCGCGAAGAGCGCCAGCACCCCGGTCATGGCCCGACCGACCACCGCCCACCGCCCGGTCCGTCCGCGCGCGGCCCGCGCGGCGCGGACGGCAGCCACGGCCGACAGCACGGCCAGCACGGTGTTGTCGGCCTGGAACCCGATCCCGCTGGGCGGGGTCATCGGCAGCGACAGCCCGACGGCGACCAGCCCCAGCAGCAGCGGCACGGCGCCCGCGCGCACCGGCCCGCTCACCGGACCACCCCGTGACCGACGCGGTCCACCGAGCAGTCACCTGCGTCGGTCAGCGCGAACGGGACGTCGTCGAGCACGCGGTCCAGCACGTCGACCTCGGTGGGCCGGGCGAGGAGGAAGCCCTGCACGAAGCGGTGCCCCATGCCGCGCAGGAGCTGCAGCTCGCGGGCGGTCTCCACGCCCTCCACCACGACGTCGAGGCCGAGGCTGGTGCCCAGGTGCAGCACCGAGCGGCACAGCGCCTGGCGGCGCGGGTCGTCGCCGAGGGAGGCCAGGAACTGCCGGTCCATCTTGAGCACGTCGATGGGAAGGCCGACGAGGTAGGCCAGCGACGACCACCCGGTGCCGAAGTCGTCGACGGCGATGCGCACCCCGAGCCGGCGCAGGGCCGCCAGCTCGTCGGTCACGTGCGCGTCGTCGAGCAGCACCGACTCGGTGAGCTCCAGGGTCAACCGGCGGGCGGGCAGCCCGCTCCGGTCCAGCGCGTCGCGCACGTCGGCGAGCAGGTGGCCGCTGCGCACGTGCCGGGCCGCGACGTTGACCGCGACCGCCAGGTCGGGTCGCTGCAGGGCGGCCACCTGCGTGGTGGCCGTGCGCAGCGCCCAGCGGCCCAGCTCGACCACGGCGGTCGACTCCTCGGCCAGCGGGATGAACTCGGCGGGGGAGACGGCGCCCCACGTGGGGTGCTGCCAGCGAATGAGGGCCTCGACCGAGCTGGCGCGCTGCAGGGCGAGGTCGACGACGGGCTGGTGGACCAGGCGCAGCTCATCCCGCTCGAGGGCCAGTGCGAGGTCGGCCCGCAGGGCGTCCCGCCGGTTCTGGGCGATCAGCGAGGCGACGGAGTGCCGGCGGACCCGGCCCGGGCCGGCCGCGCGGGCGCTCTCGACGGCCATGGCGGCGCGGCGCAGCACCTGCACCGGCTCGGTGTCGCCGTCGTCCAGGCTGGTGGTGCCGGCCGAGGCCGACAGCCGCAGCCCGTGCAGGGGCAGGTCGGCCGGCACCGTGCCGACCAGCCGGTGGGCGAGGGACTCCGCGTCGCTGGTGCTGCCGGTCAGCAGCACCGCGAACTCCTGCGGGCCGGTGCGGTAGAGCTGGTCGTCGGTGCGCAGCACGCGGGAGAAGCGTCCAGCCAGGTCGAGGAGGACCTCGGGCGGCGCGGCGGCACCGCGGTGGGTGTCGGCGAGCCCGCTCACCCGCAGGCCGACCAGGGCCGCCGGGGTGCGGGTGCGGGCCAGGTCGGCCAGCTGGGCGACCAGGGCGCTGCGGTCGGGCAGGCCGGTGGTGGCGTCGGTGGCGCCGAGCGCGGTGCCCGTCCAGGCCGGGGTGCCGTCCTCGCGGGCGGCGTCACCGGTGACGTCCCCGGCGGCGTCGCGGGTGATGTCGCGGCAGTACAGCACCAGCGCCCCGACGTCGGGGTCGTCGCGCAGGTCGCGCACCCGGGCCTGCAGCAGGCGCCAGCGGCCGTCGTCGTGCCGCACGCGGGCGGTCACCTGGCGGCCGTCACGGTCCTCCTCGTGCTGCGGGGCCAGCAGGCCCGTGGTGAGCGCGGGCCGGTCGTCGGGGTGGACGGCGACCCGGACGTCGGCCCCCACCAGGCGCTCGGGCCCCCGGCCCAGCAGCGCGGTGAACGCAGGGGACGACCAGGTGATGGCCAGCGACTCGTCGAGGATGATCACCGGGTCGACGGCGGCGCGGACCACGGTGCGGAAGTATGCCTCGCTGCGCTGCAGCCGGCTGGTCATCTCCTGGCCCTCGCGCCAGGTGAGGGCCTGGTGGGCGGTCAGCAGCAGGAGGCCGACGGCGGCGAGCACGGCCTGGGCGACGCCGAGGCGCCCGGAGACCAGGACGCCGACGAGCAGCAGCAGCCCGCCGCAGGTGGCCGTGAGGTGCGGGAGGACGGCGGTGACCAGCCCGGGTGCGGTGTCCTCGCCGACCGGCGTGCACGGTGCGCGGTCCAGCTGCGCGGCCGTCACGAGCAGCGTCAGCCCGGTGATCGCGCAGACCGTGGTGGCCACGAGCGGGGGTGTGGAGGCCCGCTGCTCGTCGGAGAAGGCCATGAGCACCAGGGCGACGCCGATGCAGGACTGGCTGGTCAGCGCCAGGGCAGCGACCCGGCGCAGCCCGCCCGAGGTGGCCGAGACGACCAGCAGCCCGATGGCCACCGTGAGCGCCAGGGTGGCGCCCAGGCACACGAGCGAGACGTCGAAGACGGAGTCGACGCCCAGGCGCCGCCGGGCGACCAGCTCGAAGACGGCCAGTTCGCAGAGCATGCAGCCGACGAGGAACAGCAGCAGCGAGGTCACCAGCTGGGACCGCACGCGCTGCCGGACGCGGGCGGGCAGCAGCCGGAGCCCGGCCGGCACGGTGAGCAGCATCCCCGGCAGCGCCCCAACGGTCATCGGGACGGTGGAGCCGGGCACGTGCAGGGCCACGAAGGCCCCCGTGCCGGCCACGAACAGGGCAGCCACGAACCGGCCCCACACGGCGGGGTGGGCACTGCGCCGGCCGGCCGGCACCCCGACGAGCAGCGCGCCGGCGAAGGCCAGGACCGCGCAGGCCCCGACCCCCAGGTCGTCCCAGGGGTTCGGGAGGAACGCCGTCACCACGGTGCCCGCGCCCAGCAGCGCGCCCGCGCCGGCCACCGACCGGGGGCGGACCGGCACCCGGGGTGCGGGCGCGGTGGGACGAGGGGTCACGCAACCAGCCTCGGTCGGGGCGGTCGGGCGGTTGAGCGCGCGCCGCGCATCCTCACCCGACGGGGTCGGGTGCGTCGACGTGTACGCCGGCCCCGCGCGGGGCACACTGACGGCCACTCCTGCGACGCAGTACCGGCGAGGTCCCGATGATGTGGCTCTGGCTCACCACCGTGTGGATGGTGCTCGCGTGCGCTGCGGGCCTCTGGCTGGGTGCGGCCCTGCACGTCGCCAGCCGCAACGACGCCGTGCGCCGGTCGGTGGAGCGGGCGCTGTCCCCGGAGCTCGTCGACCGCTGACCGCGACCGGCTGCGGTGGGGCAGCCGGCGTCAGGGGGCGGCGGCCTCCAGCGGGGCCTGCTGGACGGCCGCGGCGGCCGGCTGGTCCTGCTCGACCGGCGCCCCCGGGGCGACCACGGCGGCGGAGCTGGCGGGGGCGGTGGCGGGGGCGGTCGGTGCGGCCGTGCTCGACGACGCGGCCCCGGTGGTGCTGCCGGCCGCGGCCGGGGGACGGACGGCGGTGCCCGTCCCGGTGCCGTGGCTGCCCACGGTGCCGTCCACGACGAGCGCGGCCGAGGTCGCGGCCGGGTCGGCGGGCACCCGGGCGGTCTCGGGCTGGCCCACCTCGAGGGCGTCGGGCGCCGTCGCGTCGAGCTCGGCGACGGCGGACTCGACGGTGCCGCTGCCGGTCGCGTCCGCGGGTACCGGACGCTGGTGGTCGACGTCCTGGGTGCCCCCGGCGTCGCGGGCGGCGCCGCTCTGCTCGGCGTCCGGGCCGGGGTCGGTGCGGGTCTCGGCCGCGTTCTCCACCGACGTCGGGCGCTCGCTGACCGCCTGGTGCACCAGCACGGCCGCCGGGACGGCGAGGAAGCTGGCGATCCAGATGGCGAGGGCCACCGGTACCCACCGCAGGTTGCGCCGCGCCGGGGCCCGCCGGGTACCGGTGGCCGGGCCGCGCGAGCCCGGGCGGGACCCGGTGGCCGGGCCGCGGGACCCGGTCGCGGGACCGCGGGAGCCGGGGCGGGACCCGGTGGCCGGGCCGCGGACGCCGGTCAGCGGCGGCGGGGGGAGCGGCAGGGGCCGCGACGCGGGTGCCGCGGGCGGGGTGGGGAGGACCGGGGCGACGACGGCGACCGCGTCCGTCGCCGCGCCGGTCACCGCCTCGGCGCGCCGTCCGGCCGCGCCACGGCGCTGTCGGTGTGACCCCACGACCATCCCCCGGTGAATTGCATCGTTGTCATTCGTCCCTGACGGATGAGCAACGTAGCGACTCCGGTGCGTGACGGACCAGTCGGCATCGGCGTGTCCTGCGCGACGCGCCGAGGAATGGTGACGCTCACAGGTGCCGGCGGATCAGTTGGTGGTCGAGACCTCCGGCGACGGGGTCCCGGTCGACGGCGGCGCCGTGCTGCTGGACACCGGGCTCGTGGACCCCGTGGACCCCGTGGATGTCGTCGGCGGGGTCTCCGCGGTGAGGGTCGCCGGCGTGCTGGCCGAGGTGCCGCCGGTGCCCGACCCCGACGTACCGCCGGTCGTCGTCCCGTTGCCGGTGCTCGGCGGGGAGGCGACCTGCGGCTGCACGGCCGCGGTGCTGCGGCCGGCGGTCGGCGCGGGCCGGGGGTCGACGGCGTCGTCGGGCTGGGTGACGTCGTCGACGAGGACCGGGCCGGAGAGGTCGAGGGTGTTCATGGCCGGTGCTGGCGGGGTGGTCGGGGTGGGGGTGCTGGCCGGGCCCTCGGTGCTGGCCCCGGTGCGGGCCGCCTCGTCGGTGCTCGTGGTCGCCGGGTTGCTGGCGAACCCGCTGGTCAGCAGGACGGCCGCGACGATCGAGAGCGCGCCGGCGCCGACCCCGACCGGGATCCAGCGTCGCGACGACCGGGTCACCACGGTCCGGTGGGTCAGCGTCCCGGCGGCCACGCCGTACCCGCGCCGGCCGAGGTCGTCGTCCCGGTCGTCGATGTCGCCGTCGGCGACGCCGTCGTGGACCCGGCCATGGCGGCCGGTGCCGGCGAGGGCGGCGTGCTGGGTGGTCTCGACCAGGTCGTCGTGCCGCGCGAACTCCGCGGCCACGTCGACGGCCAGCGGGTCGAGGTCCGGCTCGTCCTCGAGCTCCTCGTCGGCCAGTTCCTCGTCGGTCAGCTCGTCGTCGTACTCGTCGTGTTCGTCGTGCTCGTCGTCCAGCTCGTCGGTCCCGGCCACGGTCCCGGCCGAGGTCCCGGCTGCGGTCCCCGCGGAGAGGGCGCGGATCGGGGGGAGCGGCGGCAGGGTCGGCTGCGCGGTGGTGACCGCGGTGGTCGGGCCCGGGGTGCGGACGGGCGCGGGCTCGGCGAGCAGCCCGGCCGGTGACCCCGTCACGGACGACGGGTCGGGGGCGGACGACGGGGTGGGCAGTGCGCCGGGGCCCGAGGTGGCCGGGGCGGCGCCGGTGGTGAGGGCGCCGGTGGTGAGGGCCCCGGTGGTGAGGGCCCCGGCGGTGAGGGCGCCGGCCGTGAGGGCGCGGCGGGCCTCCGCGGCCTTGGCGGCGGCGTCGAGGGCGGCGAGCAGCGCGTCGTCGAGGACGGCGCAGCGGCCCGACTCGAGCACCAGGTCGCGCGCCGACTCCGCGGCCGTCCCGGGGTGGTCGAGGGTGCCCAGCGCGGCGAGGGCGCCGGCGGAGGGCTGCACGACGGGGTCGTCGAGGAGGTCGTGCGGGTCGTACCAGGTGGTCTCGTCGGGCACGGTCGACGCCGGGACACCGTGCCCGGGGGCGGTCGACCGCGGCGGTGGCGGCACGGGCGGCAGGGCGCGGCGCGGCGCGATGTCGAGCTCGTCCACCGGTGTCCTCCCCCTCGTCGGGTGCACGGGGGGCACCTGATCGGCGGCGATCGTGACATTGCGGAGTCGGATCACCACAGCGCGTCTGCGGCGTGTCGTCCGGACGCGTACCGGGTGGGGCGGCCGGTATCCGTGGGACGGGCGGGTCGACCGGGCGGGGGGCCGGGACAGGTGGCACAGTCAGGGGGGTGAAGACGTGGCTCGACTCCTGGCCGGTGTTCCGCCAGCTGACCGGTCCCGACCCGCTGGGTCGCGGCCAGGCGGCCCGGAGCAAGCGGACCGAGGCCATCACCAGCCGGACGGCGACCGCCGACCGCGTCGTGAAGTCCATCTGCCCCTACTGCGCGGTGGGCTGCGGGCAGCGGGTGTTCGTCAAGGACGAGCAGGTCGTGCAGATCGAGGGCGACCCCGACTCGCCGGTCAGCCGCGGCCGCCTCTGCCCCAAGGGCAGTGCCAGCAAGCAGCTGGTCACCAGCCCCACCCGGACGACGACGGTCAAGTACCGGCGCCCCTTCGGCACCGAGTGGGAGGACCTCGACCTCGACACGGCGATGGAGATGATCGCCGACCGCGTGCTCGCCGCCCGGGAGAAGGGCTGGCAGGACACCGACGACGACCAGCGGGTCAACCGCACCATGGGGATCGCCAGCCTCGGTGGCGCGACGCTGGACAACGAAGAGAACTACCTCATGAAGAAGCTGTACAGCGCCATGGGGGCCATCCAGATCGAGAACCAGGCGCGCATATAGCACTCCGCCACGGTGCCCGGTCTGGGTGCCACGTACGGGCGCGGCGGCGCCACCGGGTTCCAGCAGGACCTGGTCAACGCGGACTGCATCGTCATCGAGGGCTCGAACATGGCCGAGTGCCATCCCGTCGGGTTCCAGTGGGTGATGGAGGCCAAGGCGCGCGGCGCGAAGGTGATCCACGTCGACCCCCGGTTCACCCGGACGTCGGCGGTCTCGGACACCCACGTGCCGCTGCGCGCGGGCACCGACATCGCCTTCCTCGGCGGGCTCATCTCCTACGTCCTGGAGAACGAGCTCGACTTCCGCGACTACGTGCTGGCCTACACCAACGCGTCGTCGCTGGTGGGCGAGGAGTACCTCGACACCGAGGACCTCGACGGCCTGTTCTCGGGCTGGGACGACGACACCAGCGAGTACGACTCGTCGACCTGGCAGTTCCAGGGCGCGGTCGACCCCAGCGTCGGCACCGCCGGCCACATCGAGGACCCGAGCGCGATCGGCCAGCCGGCCACCGACCCGACCCTGCAGCACCCGCGCAGCGTCTACCAGGTGCTCAAGCGGCACTTCGCCCGCTACACCCCCGAGATGGTGGGGGACATCTGCGGCATCGAGCCCGAGGTGTTCCTCGACGTCGCGCGCGCCGTGACCGCCAACAGCGGCCGCGACCGCACGACCGCCTGGGTGTACTCGGTGGGCTGGACGCACCACACCGTCGGTGTGCAGTACATCCGCACCGCCGGCATCCTGCAGGCGCTGCTGGGCAACATGGGTCGCCCCGGTGGCGGCATCCTCGCGCTGCGCGGGCACGCCTCCATCCAGGGCTCCACCGACATCCCGACGCTGTACAACCTGCTGCCGGGCTACCTGGCCATGCCGCACGCCGCCGAGCACACCAGCCTCGACGAGTACTGCAAGGTCGGCGACGAGATGGTCGGGTTCTGGGGCGGCACCCGGGCCTACATGGTCAGCTTGCTGAAGGCCTGGTTCGGCGACGCCGCCACCGCCGAGAACGACTACTGCTTCGACCTGCTGCCCAAGATCAACGGTGACCACGGCTCGTACCGCCAGGTCGCCGACATGATCCAGGGCAAGATCCCCGGCTACTTCCTGGTCGGGGAGAACCCGGCGGTCGGGCACGCCAACGGCAAGATGCAGCGGCTGGGCCTGGCCAACCTGGACTGGCTCGTCGTCCGCGACCTGCAGATGATCGAGTCGGCGACGTTCTGGCAGACCGCGCCCGAGATCGAGACCGGTGAGCTGGTGACCGAGCAGATCGGCACCGAGGTCTTCTTCATGCCCGCGGCCACGCACGTGGAGAAGGAGGGCACCTTCACCAACACGCAGCGGCTGCTGCAGTGGCACCGCCAGGCGGTCGAGCCGCCGGACGACGCCCGCAGCGACCTGTGGTTCTACTTCCACCTGGGCCGCATCCTGCGCGACCGGCTGCGCGACTCCACCGACCCCCGCGACGCGGCTCTGCAGTCGTTGACCTGGGACTACCCGACGCACGGCCCGTTCGTCGAGCCGAGCGCCGAGGCGGTGCTGCGCGAGATCAACGGCGTCGGCCCCGACGGGAAGGCCCTGTCCAGCTACACCGAGCTCAAGGACGACGGGTCGACCACCGCCGGCTGTTGGATCTACACCGGGGTCTACGCCGACGAGGTCAACCAGAGCGACCGCCGCAAGCCCGGGCGGGAGCAGAACTGGGTGGCCCCCGAGTGGGGCTGGGCCTGGCCGGCCAACCGCCGCACGCTGTACAACCGCGCCTCGGCCGACCCCGAGGGCAAGCCGTGGAGCGAGCGCAAGGCCTACGTCTGGTGGGACGCCGACGCGCAGAAGTGGACCGGGCACGACGTCCCCGACTTCGAGGCCACCAAGCCGCCGTCCTACCGCCCCGAGCCGGGCGCGAAGGGGCCCGACGGGATCAGCGGCGCCGACGCGTTCATCATGCAGAACGACGGCAAGGCCTGGCTGTTCGCGCCGTCCGGGCTGGCCGACGGCCCGCTGCCCACGCACTACGAGCCCGACGAGTCGCCGGTGCCCAACGCGCTGTACCGGCAGCAGTCCAACCCGGGCCGCGAGGTCATCGAGGCGGCCTGGAACCGCAGCAACCCGCCGGCCAGCGACGTCTACCCGTACGTGTTCACCACCTACCGGCTGACCGAGCACCACACCGCCGGTGGCATGAGCCGCACGCTGCCCTACCTGGCCGAGCTGCAGCCGGAGTTCTTCGTCGAGATCAGCCCGCAGCTGGCCGTCGAGCGGGGGCTGGAGAACGGCGGGTGGGCGACGCTGGTCAGCGCCCGCACGGCGATCGAGGCCCGGGTGCTGGTCACCGAGCGCATGCGGCCGCTCAAGGTGGGCCAGGGGAAGGTCGTGCACCAGATCGGCGTCCCGTACCACTGGGGTGAGCAGGGCATCTCCACCGGCGACAGCGGCAACGACCTCTTCGGCGTGGTGATGGACCCCAACGTGCACATCCAGGAGTCCAAGGTCGCCACCTGCGACATCCGGCCCGGCCGACGTCCGCGCGGCCCGGCCCTGGTCGAGCTGGTGGAGTCCTACCGGCAGCGCGCCGGGGTCGCGAGCGGGCGGGTGCCGGTCGGTGGGCGCGCGCCGGTGGAGGCGACCAACATGACCGGTGAGCGGAAGGGTCAGACCACGACCACGCAGCGCCGTCCCGACCACGTCGCGGAGGACACCCCGTGAGCCAGATCAGCTCCGCCAGCCCGGCGTTCACCGGGCACGACCCGGAGAACCGGCTGTACGGGCCGCTGCCCGACGTGACCGGGGAGGCCGGCTACGAGGCCGACCACCCGGCGCGGGTCGGGTTCTTCACCGACACCAGCGTGTGCATCGGCTGCAAGGCCTGCGAGGTGGCCTGCAAGGAGTGGAACACGCTCCCGATGGACGACGCCGACGGCAACCGCGACGCCCTCGGGCTGTCGGGCATGTCCTACGACAACACCGGCATGCTCGGCGCCAACTCCTGGCGGCACGTCGCGTTCGTCGAGCAGTCCCGCGAGGTGGACCTGCCGATGCCGGGGGTCGGGCTGCCGGCCGCGCCCGGGCAGGGCGCCGGGTCCGGCGGCTGCGGCGGCTCGTGCGGCTCGGCGGAGACGCCGTCGCACGCGAACGCCGACGGCGTCACGATCGACCAGCACAGCGTGCTGAATGCGCAGGCGTTGTCGAGCTTCGACCCGCAGACCGCGCAGTCGGCTGACCGCGAGATCCGCTGGCTGATGTCCTCCGACGTCTGCAAGCACTGCACGCACGCCGGCTGCCTCGACGTCTGCCCGACCGGGGCGCTGTTCCGCACCGAGTTCGGCACCGTGGTGGTGCAGGACGACATCTGCAACGGCTGCGGCTACTGCGTGCCCGCCTGCCCGTACGGCGTCATCGACCAGCGCAAGGGCGACGGCCGGGTCTTCAAGTGCACGATGTGCTACGACCGGCTGACCGACGGACTGCAGCCGGCCTGCGCCACCGCGTGCCCGACGCAGTCGATCCAGTTCGGCGACCTCGACGAGCTGCAGGCCCGGGCCGACGCCCGGCTGGCGACGCTCACCGAGCAGGGCGTCACCACCGCCCGGCTCTACGGCCGGGACACCGACGACGGCGTGGGCGGTGCTGGGGCGTTCTTCCTGCTGCTCGACGAGCCCGAGGTCTACGGCCTGCCGCCGGACCCGGTGGTCACCACCCGCGACCTGCCCTCCATGTGGCGGCACGCGGCGGGTGCGGCGGCGATGCTGGTGGGCGTGGCGCTCAGCGGTTTCCTGGGGCGGCGGCGATGACCCCCCGGCACGCCGGCGACGCCTCGTCCGACCCCACCCCCGAGCCCGGCGTCCCCGGCACCCCCGCCGCCTCGGACTCGCCCGCAGCGGAACCCCCCGCCGCCCCGGGCAAGGGAGCCCTTCCTGACGGGTCGGGCGCGGAACGGTCCGGAGGGGCTCCCGTGCCTCGGCAGGACCCCGAGGTGGCGCAGCCCGAGACCCCGGAGATGGGCCGCACGGGTGTGCCCAGCGAGGACGTCGCCGCCCCGCTCGACCACCGCCCCGGTGTCTCGGGCGTGGCCACCCCCGGTGGGGGGTGGCGCCGGGCCGACGGACCCTCGGCGTCCGGCCGCGAGAAGCGGAAGCGGAAGGGGCGCCGCGGTGGTGCCCGCGACGGCGACCCGACCGTGGGCGACGCGGACTTCCAGAGCTACTACGGCCGGCAGATCGTGAAGTCGGCGGTGTGGAAGACCCCCGACGTCCCGTTGTACCTCTTCCTCGGCGGCGCGGCCGGCTCGTCGGCCGTGCTGGGCGCCGGGGCGGAGTTCACCGGCCGGCCCGCACTGGCCCGGGCCGCGCACCTCATCGCCGGCGGCGGGGCGATCGCCAGCGTCGGCTTCCTGATCCACGACCTGGGCCGACCCGAGCGGTTCCTGCACATGCTGCGGGTGTTCAAGCCGACCTCGCCGCTCAGCGTCGGCTCCTACATCCTGTCGCCGTTCAGCACGGCCGCCGGGGGCGCGGCGGCGCTGTCGCTGCTGGGCTCGCTGCCCGCGGTGCGCCGGTCGCGCGGCTGGTTCCCGCGGTTGGTCCGCTCGACGGGCCTGCGCCGGACGGCGAGCGTGGGCGCCGCGGCGTTCGGCGGGCCCATGGCGGCCTACACAGCGGTGCTGCTGGCCAACACCGCGACCCCGTCGTGGCACGAGCCGGGCAACCAGCTGCCGTTCGTGTTCACCGGGTCGGGGCTGGCCGCCGGCGGTGGGCTGTGCATGGCGTTCACGCCCGTGGCCGAGGCCGGGCCCGCGCGCAAGGCCGCCGTCGTCGGTGCCGCCGTCGAGCTGGCCGCGATGCACAAGGTGGAGCACGACCACGGCATCGTCAGCGAGCCCTTCCACCTCGGCCGGGCCGGCACGCTCCTGCGGGCCGCCCGGGCCTGCACGACCGCGGGTGCGGTGGGGGCGGCCGTGCTGGGCGGTCGCCGGTGGGGTGCCGTGGCCAGCGGCGCGCTGCTGGCCGCGGGCTCGGCGCTGACCCGGTTCGGCGTGTTCGACGCGGGGATGGCGTCCTCCAAGGACCCCAAGTACGTCGTCGTCCCCCAGCGCGAGCGGATGGCCGCCCGCGTCGCCGCCTCCTCCTCCTCCGACGCACCCTCCTCCGCCGCGCCGAGTGGCGCCTGAGGGTTCGCCGGGAGCGATTCCTCAGCCCTGGGACGCCACTCGGTGGGCCACGCAGGCCTCGTAGGCGCGGGTGATCGCAGCGATCAGGGCCGGCAGGTCGCGGAGCTGGTCCTTCGTCACGTAGAAGACCCGCCAGCCCAGCTCCTGCAGCTCGTTCAACCGGGTCCGGTCCTCGGGCAGGCGGCCGAGGTGGTGGTCGCCGTCGTACTCCACGGCGAAGCGGACCTCGGGCCACGCGAAATCCAGCCGCCGCCGGCGCCCGGCCCTCGTGCGGATGCGCTGCTGGGCCACCGGCGCCGGCAGCCCGCACGCGTGCAGGGGCAACCGCAGCCGGGTCTCCTGGGGTGACTCAGCGAGGAAGTCGGCGTCGGCCAGCGCGGCCAGCAAGCGCCGCCGCCCGCGTCCCCGGTAGGCCTCGGCGAACATCTCCAGGGCGGCCGGGCCAGCCCTCCGGTGCGCGACCACCTGGTCGAGCACGACGACGGCCTCCACGTGCGGACGGCGTTCGGCCGCGACGTCGAGCGCGGCGACCGTGGGGTGCAACCGCGGGAACGGGTCCGTGAAGACGGTGCCCTCAGGGAGCGGACGGCGCCGCACACGCAACCCCGCCACGGCCACGCCCCGGGAGCCCGGTGGGACCGTGACCTCGACCCGGTCGCCGGGCAGCGCGCAGGGCACCCCGGCGACCTCGAGCGCACTCACCCCGCTGATCACCGCGCCCGGCACCAGGACGGTCGCCGCCGCGGCGAGGACGGCGTGGGTGCGCTCGACCTCCGCCGCGACGTAGACGTCGGGGTAGACCCGCACGAACCGGCGTGAGCGCAGCAGCCCGCGCGTGGTCGAACCCTGGGCGATGGCCAGCGACCCGCGGAAGGGGACGAGCCCGAGCTGCGTGGTGGTCATGGCCAGCAGGGTGCCGTGCCCGCCGTCGGTCGACCGGGTTGTCCACAGGTCCGTTCCAGCCGTTTGCGACCCGCTGAGTCTCGGTGGCACGGTGCCCCCGTGACCACGAACCGAGTGCCCCGCGGGGACACCGCCAGGGCGGTGCAGTCCGCCCGTCCACCCATCGGCCCCGGGCCGTCGTCCCGGGTCCTCTTCCAGGGGTTGGCCGAACTGCGCCCGCCCCTACCGGTGCTGGTGGCCGGGGTGCTCATGACCGTGCCGGTGCTCGGGCTGGCGGTGGCCTCGGTGGCCGTGGTGGTGCGCGGGTTCTCGGTCGGCTTCGGGCAGGGGCTGTTCTCGATCCTGTTCGGAATCATCCTGTTCACCCTCGCCGGCCTGGGCTGGCGCGGGGTGAAGCGCACGGTGCACCTGGGCTCCTACGACGACGGGTTCTTCCTGGCCCGCCTCTCCCTCATCGGGCTCGTGGTGGCGGCGGTGGCCCTGGTCGTGCTCGCGACGCAGGGCGAGACCCTGGACTGGTCGTTCGCCCTGCTGCCGGCTGCGGTCGCCTTCCTCTGGCTGCCGTGGCTGCTGCTGCAGAACGGCCCGGCACGGGCGTGGCCGCAGCGGGTCGAGCTGCGCCGGGGGACCCGGGTCGCCGATGTCGCCGACGCCGTCCTGCTGCCCGGCCTGCGTGCCCACACCTGTGGCGCGGTCGGCTTCGCCTTCCCGGCGCAGCCGGCCCGGGTGGTGCCGGTGCACGGCGGGTACCGGCCGGGGTGGCGGGTGAGCTACACCTGCTCCGCGTGCGGGCAACCCGCCGAGCAGCTCGCCATGGCCGGGGAGCCCTCCGGTCTGGGTGGGGCCGACCTGTGGTGGCTGGGGGAGCAGGCCGACCAGGTGTGCCAGACGGCGCCGGACGCATCGCTGCAGGCGTCCCTCACGGCGCCCCGGACCCTCGACGACGAGGTGCTCGGCAGGGCGGTGTCGGCGATGCGCCGGGGTGTGCGGGCGACCGAGCAGCTGCTCGACCTGGTGCCCGAGGGGAAGGACGCGGTCGCGGTGATGAGCCGCGCCGGCCGGGCCATCCCCGCCGGCCACGTCACCACGGCGTTCCGGCGCGACGTGGTCGAGCGCGAGCTGTCGCGCCGCCGGGGGTGGCTGGCCGCCCTCGAGACCGAGGTGCAGCGCCGGGCGGGCAGCGCGCCGCCCGTGCGAGCATGACCGCCGCGACCTGGGAGGAAGCATGTCCTACGACTCGGTGCGGATCGATCCCGACGCCGCCGGTGCGGCCCTGCGCGCCTGGCAGGCCTCGGCCGACGAGCTGCGGCGGACCGTGACGCAGCGATCCCGCGCGATCGAGGCCGCCGAGGGGGCGAGGCCGTGGGGCGACGACGCGAGCGGGCAGCAGTTCGGCCCCAGCTACCTCGAGGGTGCCGGGCCCGCGCGGGTCGCAGCGGCCGCCCTGGCCGACCAGTGCGACGAGCTCGGCGGGACCGTGCAGACCGCCGTGCAGGCGTCGCTGGCCTCCGACGAGGAGCAGGCCGCCACGCTCGCCCCCGTGCAGGCCACCGTCGACCGGCGGTGACCCGCGGCGCCGCACCGCTCGGGCTCCTTGGGTGCCCGGCCCCGACCGGACGACGGGGGCGCCGATGACCGACGCCCCGGCCGACTTCGCCGCGATCTGGGCAGCCGCCGCGCAGGCCGGGGACGACGCGGCCCGGCTCGCGCTGCTCCGCGGCGCCGACCTGGCCCTGCCGCTGCCCCCCGAGGGCGCACCGACCTGGCCGCTGGCCGAGCACGACGGCCGCACCTGGGTGACCGTGTGGACAGCGCCTGAGCTGCTGCCCGACCCCGCCGGCCGGTGGTGGCGCAGCTCGTTCGTGGAGCTGGTGCACGCCTGGCCCGACCTGCGCTGGGGGTTGGCGGTCGACGTCGGCTCGCCGCACCCGTTGCTGGTCGAGCCCGGCGCCCTCGTGCGGCTGGTGGTCCCCGACCCCGCCGACGAGCTCTCGGCCGACCCCGGGCGGGCCATCTGGGTGCAGCAGGTCGTGCCCCCCGGCCGTGTCGGCCCGCTGCTCGGCGCGGCCCGGGGCCGGGTGAGCGGGGTGGTGCACCGCTGCGACGACCTGGCGCACATCGGGTCGCCGACCGTGCTGCTGCGCGCGGTCGGGCGGGCCGGTGACGAGCAGGCGCTGATCCCGGACCACGGCTCCCTGCACGTCCTGCGCTGGCCGGTGTTCGGCGCGCAGCTGTACCGGGTGGCGCGCGGTGGTCGCGACGTCGAGCAGCGCGACGCGGTGGCCGGTTGGCTGGTCGAGCCCGCACCGTTCCGGGGCAGTGGTCTGGCGGCGGGGGCCGTGCCGGTGCGGGAGTACCGGGTGGACGACGTCGCGCTGCCGCACGGCGCCGCGGTGGTGGAGCTCGACGTCCGCGGCGGGGAGCACGAGCGGGCCCGGTGGGACGCCGTGCGCGGGGTCTGGCAGCTGGTGACCGCGGGGACGGCGGCCGCGCCGGGCGACGTCGGGGGGCCGGGGGCGGTGTCGTGAGCTGGTCGGCCCGCTGGGGTGGGGAGGAGTTCACGGCCGCGCCCGAGCTGCGGGTGGACGGCTGGTGGGTGTGGCTGTCGGCCCCGGTTGCCCGGGAGGGCTTCGCACCGTTGACCGGCGACGGCCCGTGGGTGCGGGCGGTGCCGGTGGCCGAGTGCGGCGCCGTGCTGCACCGGCGCACGACGGCGCGGTGGCGCGGGGTGCCGTGCGTGGTGGTCGGGGAGAGGTCGGAGGGCTACCTGCTGCAGGACGCCTGCGGTGACGCGCCCGCGGCCATTGCCCTGGGGTTCGAGGTGACGGAGCCCGGGGTGCGGCAGCGGTGGGTGCCGCGCGGTGAGGTGGAGCAGCTCCAGGTGGAGGTCCGCACTGTCACGGGCTGACGGGTTCCCCGTGCGACCGCGGCCGTCGTGCTCCAGCGTCCGTCACGGGCTGGCCGCCGCCCCCGACCCCTGACGGCGGCGGGCCTCGGCCCACTCGGCGCGGCGGCGGGCGCGGTCGGCGGCCCGCAGCTCGGCCGGGGTGGGCGGGGTCTCCGTGGCGGTGCGGCCGCCGAGTTCGCGCCCCGCCGGGTCCACGGCCCGGGGCGGGGTGCCGGTGTGGGCGTGCGCCGGGGGTCGCGCGCCGGTGGCCCGGTGCCGGCCGGGGGTCGTCCGGCTGGGTTGGGCGGCCGGGGAGCTGGTCGGTGCCTGCGCAGCCTCGGCCCGGGCCGCCGCCGGCGTCGACGCGTCGGCCGGGGGGACGCGGGTGGCCAGGCGTGGGTCGGGGGAGTGGGCCGGGCCGGGTGCGCTGCCGGGGAGCTCGACGGCACCCGTGGTGCGGGCCGACCGCAGCGCGGCGGGGATCGAGGGGTCGGCATCCCGGTCGGGCAGTGGGCCCGGTGGGGCCGGAGCGGCGGCCCGCCGGGTCCGCCGGTCGTCCTCCGGACGGTGCCTGGGCCGCCCCAGAGCGGGCGGGGGAGGTTCCGAGGGAGGTGCCGTCGAGGTCGCCCCGTCGCGGCCGAGCAGGTGTGGGCCGCGGGGAGCTGCGGCCCGGTCACCCGGGTGCGGGTCACCCGGGGCTCGGCCCGCCGGCACGGGTGCAGCGGGCGCGCGGCGCCCCGACAAGCCGGGAGGCGTGGGCCCGCCGGCGGGTCCTGCGGGCTTGCGGCCGCCGCCGGGGCCTGGGGGCAGGTGCCCGCTGCCCGGGCCAGCGGGGACCCGGCCGTCACCGGGGACGGCGGGCAGGCGACCACCGCCGGGCGCGCGGTTCCCGGGGGTCTCGGGTGCGCCGGTGCGGGGCCGCGGGGAGCCGGGCAGCGACGGCGGGGGAGGTGCCGACGCGGCGGACGACGCCGAACGGCCTGGTGGCCGCGCCGCGGTGCTCGGCGGCAGCCCGGGAGTGCCCGGCGAGTGCGGCGAACCGCCCCCGGCGGCCGACGGGGGTGTGGCCGGGAGCGCGGCCCGACCCGTGAGCGTGGGTGGCGCTCCGAGCCGACCGGGGGCCGACACGGTCGCGGGCCCGGCCAGGGACCGGGGACCGAGCACGCCGGGGGCCGCCGGTGCGGAGGGCGGGGCGGGTACGTGCCGCCCGGCGAGGATCCCGACCCCGCCCGCGACCCCGACCCCGACCCCGACCCCGACCCGGCTCCCCACCCCGCCGGCCGAGGCCGACGACGACGCAGCGGGTAGCGGGGGCAGCACCGGCACGGACACCGGACTGCGCACCGCCGCCGGCGGCACTGCTGGCGTGGTGGGCACGGGAGGTGCGGTCGCCAGGGAGAGCGCGGCGGCGAGCGTCGCCGCAGAGGGCGCGGTGGGCAGGTCGGGAACGGTCGGCAGGGCGGGCGCCCCAGGACTTGCTGCCATGGAGGGCATCGCCGGCACGGGGGGCATCGAGGGCGTCCACCGGCCGTCTCGGAGGGCGAGGAGGGCCTCGTCGGACGGGATGCCCGCGTTCACCGGCCCCGCGTAGACCGGTCCGGCTGCCGCGAAGGCCAGCGCGGCTTCGGCATACCGGTTGGCGAGCGGGTTCACCACCAGGTCGAGCGCGCGGATGGTGTGGTGGCGCAGGTTCACGTACACGGCGTCTGCGCCTGCGGCTTGCTCGCGCCACTGGGTGCGCTGCTCGAGGGTGAGGTTCGGGGGCGGGGTCAGCAGCACCCCGGCGTCCGCGATGAAGTCGTCCCAGATGCTCTGCAGGACGATCTTCTTCGCGGCGACGAACGCGGCGAGGTCGAGCATCTCGTAGCTGCGCCCGATGGCGACCTGGCTCCACCGGTCGAACGAACCCACGGCGTCCTCCACCCGTTCGGCCAGGAGCGTGGCGGCGTCGGACTGCCAGCTGCCGGACAGCGCCGTCATCAGCTGCCTGAGGTGCTGCCCCTGGACGGAGAACTGCTGGCCGAGGGCGTTCCACCCCTCCGCCGCGGCCGTGATGCCCTCGTCGTCCTCGAGCATGACGCGTTCGTAGATGTCCTTGAGGCCGAGCAGCCGGAAGTCGCCCTCGGGGCCGGTGGGCACCTGGGTGGCCGGCACCGAGTACCCGCCACCAGCACCGTCGGTGCGGAACGCAGGCACGGTCAGTCGCCGCTCGTGGCGAGGGTCGGGGAGGACCTGGGCGCGGCTACCGAGCCGAACCCTGGTTCGACCACGTCGGCAGGGTCGATGTACGGGACGTCGTCGGGGTCGGCCTGCACGACGTCGCTGTGGCCGTGGTCGTCGACCTGCACCACGTACGGGATGTGGAACTGCTCGGACCGGGCCGCCGCCTCCGCGACGGCCTCGTCGTACTCGGCGCGGGGGGAGTACTCGTCCTCGGCGCTCGCACCTCCGGTGCCGCCCGAGACGAAGGCGTTGTGCGTCAGCACCTCGTTGACGTAGCGCGAGTACTCGGTGCTGGGGGCACCGTTGCCGACGGTGGCGCCGCCCATGGCCGGGGGCGGCGATGCGGGGCGGCCCGCGGCGTCGACCTGGTTCTGGAAGCGGTGCGCCTCGCCGTCCGTCGTCGTGCCGCGGTCGAGCTGGTTCAGGTAGCGCGCGGTCTCCCGCGCGGCGGCTGCCGCCGCGGCCTGGGCCTCGGCCTCGGCGGCTCGTCTGGTCGCGATGCTGGGTTGCCCCGGCGGAGGGTTCAAGGCACTGGTCACCGCGGCCATCTGCGCGGCCTGGTCGGCGTCGGCGTGGCGGTACTGCTCGGCCACCGCGGCGGCCACGTAGCTCAGGGCGAGGAGGCCGTCGCAGGTGTCGCTGACCAGCTGCCGCGCGGCGTCCAGCGCAGCGGTGTGGCCGGCACCGGCCCAGACCGCTTCCTGCATGCCGCTGCCGCCGATGGCGGCGAGGCCGGCGGGCATGAGTGCCGACGCGGTGCCCGTCGCGTAGCCCTGCAGGTCGGCCGTGAGGGCGGTGGCGAACTCGAGGAGGGCGTCGGGGTCGACCCGCGTGCTGTCGCTCATGCGTCCTCCTCGGTCACCGGGAACCTCCCGCTCCGGAACCCTAGGCGCGCCCAGCGGTCGGGCCAAGCCCGTCCGGCGGCCTGTGGACAACGGCATAGGACCTGCTCAGGGGCCGGTTTCACCCGATCGCGCACATCCGGACCCGGCGGACACCGGTTACCGTGACGCCCCACCGCCGTCCACGAGCCGGAGAGGACCACCGCCGTGACCGAGCCCGACCGCCGCCAGCTCGACGGCTTCCGCGCCTACTCCGAGCAGTTGCAGGTCAAGCTCGGCGCGTTGGTCGAGCAGGGCCCCGAGCTGGCCCGGCGCGCCCGCGCGGTGCAGGCGACCGAGACCTCGCCCGACGGCCTGGTGTCGGTGACGGTCGGCCCGCAGGGCCGCGTCGTCCGGCTGGACCTGGACCCCCGCATCTACCGCAACCAGGACGCCCGGGCCCTGGCCGACCTCATCACCGAGACCATCGAGCACGCGGTCTGGACGGCGGAGGACCGGGTGGTCGAGATCATGTCCGGGGTGGCCGACGGCGAGCAGGTGCGGGCGATGATGAACGGCGACGACGAGCAGGTCGCGGCCATCGTCGACGACCAGCTCCGCGGCCGCCGCTGACGCCGTGACCTGCTGGAGCGGCTGATGGAGCACCCCGACGACGTCATCAACCCGTTCATCTGGCTGGGCGCCGACGGTGACGGGGTGTGGAACGACCTCCTGTCCGCGGTCTTCGCCGGGTCGTCCTGGCCCGAGGGCAGCGAGACCGCGGTCTGGGACCTCGCGCAGGAGTGGGTCGACCTCGCCGACGGGCTGAGCGGTGCGTCCGAGGGGCTGCAGGCCGCGGCCGCGGAGCTGCTGGCCGCCTGGGACGCCCCGGCTGCCCGGAGCTTCGACGACCTGGCCCGCACGCTGCTGGGCTCGCCGGAGTTCGGGTTGCCCGGGCACATCCGCAACGCGGTGGCGATCGCGCAGCAGACCAGCGGGTTCGGGGTCGAGCTGCAGTACGCGAAGGTCTCGGTCAACGTGGCCGTGGCGGTGGCCGCGATGGCGGTGGTCATCGCGATCGTCATGGCCTGGGCCGGTGGGCTGTCGCTGGCGGGGCTCGGGTCGATCGCCCAGGCAGCCCGGCGGGCGGTCCTCGCGGCGCTGGAGAAGCTGGCCTCCGCGGCCGGCCGGAAGGCCCTGGTCGAGAGCGTGGGCCGCGCCGTCGTGGAGCAGACGACCGCGCTGGCCAGCCGGGTCGCGGCGCACTCCAGCGGGCACCACCTCGTCCACGAGGTCGTCGAGGAGGTGCTCGAGGAGCTCGTCATCGACGTCACCACGCAGTCGTGGCAGGTGTCCGAGGGCACCCGCACCGACTGGAACGGGCTGTACACCGTGCAGGCGGCGCTGGGTGGGGGGTTCGGCGGTGCGGTCGGCGCCGGTCTGGTGGCCCCCGTGTTCGCCCGCTTGCGGACGACGCCGCGCGTCTCCGCGATCGCCGGGCTGGGGGCCGGCGGCCCGCGGATGGCGCGGGTCGGCAACTTCGGGATCCGGCACACCGGGGGTCTGGTCGCGACCGCGAGCACGAACGCGGTGGCGTCCCCGGCCGGCGGCATCGCGGCCAGCCTGCTGACCGGGCAGGGATTCCCCGCGCTGGACGCGGCGGCGTTCGGCATGGCGGCGCTGGGGGCGGTGGGCCGGTACGGCACGGTCAGCCCCACCAACCCGGCCGTGCTCTCGGCCGCGGTGCACCCGGTGCAGACGCTGACCCAGCTGCACGTCGACGCACTGGCCGGCCACCTGGCACAGCAGGAGATGAAGGCCGCCCAGTCAGTGGGGACCCCCGTGGCGGCCGGGTCGGTCTCGACAGGTCACGGGGCGGCGTCGTCGTCCTCCCCCGGACGGACGGCGGTCGCGAGCGCCGCCGGGGCCGGCCCGGTCAGCGCGCCGGCGGGCGGGGGGACGGCGGCGACGACCGTGCGGACGGCGGCGCCCGCTGCCGCTCAGCCCGCTGCCGCGACGGCGTCCGCTGCCGCGACGGCGTCCGCTGCCGCGCCCTCGACGGCGCCGGGGACGACGTCGGCCTCTGCGTCCCCCGCGAACCAGACCTCGTCGACGGTGTCCACGTCCCCGACGGCGGTCGCGTCCTCGACGGCGGTTGCGTCCTCGACGGCGGTTGCGTCCTCGACGGCGGTTGCGTCCCCGACGGTGTCCACGTCCCCGACGGCGTCCCCCGCGTCGACGAGTGCGTCCTCGCCGTCGTCGGGCTCCCCCGCCGGGAACGCCACGGCGAACGCGGGCCAGGGGAGTGCTGCGCGGCCGGGGGCGACGTCGGGCAGCGCGGAGGCGGCGTCGCTGTCGGCCGCCGAGCAGGTGGGCACGGCGGCCGACGTCCAGAGCGTCGAGAGCACGGCCGACGTCCAGACCGTCGAGAGCACGACCGACGTCCAGACCGCGGAGAGCGCGGCCGACCCGACCGCTCCGGAGTCCTCTGCGTCGGGGACGCCGGTGCGGGCGGACCGGATCGGTGCCTCCCTCGACCGGTTGGCGGCCGAGCTGACCGCGGTGTCGGCGGCCAACGGCGGCGCCCCGGTCAGCCGGGCCGACGTGCAGCAGGCGCTGGTGGACCAGGCCACCCACGCGGAGGCGCAGCGGTCGGCGCGGGTGCAGGCTCGGGCGTTCGCGCTGGAGGAGCTGGCGGCGCGCCGCGCTGCCCGTCTTCCGGCCTCGCCCGGCGGCACGAGCCCCGGCGCGGGCACTGGCCCATCGGGCGCGGCGCAGACGCCTGCGCCGGGTGGAGTCGACGAGCCGGGTGGTCGTCAGGTCGCTCGACCCGCACACGGTGGAGACACCTCGACGCCTGCAGGTGATGATGCAGCTGGACGGGCGGGGGCCCTCGCCGACGTGCCGGGGCGTCAGCAGGACCCTCCGGGCCCACCCCCGGAGGCCGGCACGAGCCCCGAGTGGGATGCCTTCGGGGCCGCACCGGAGTTCGTCCAGCGCGAGGTCCAGCTGCACGTCGCGGCGGTCGACCAGCTGGCCGCCGAGGTGCAGACCGCCCTCCAACGGTCCATCGCGCAGGTGGCGGCCGACGAGCACCTGCCTGCCGCCGAGCTCATCGGGGTCGAGCACCGGGTCAAGACGCCGCACTCGATGCTGCGGAAGATCACCGGTCTGCTGCAGAAGGGCCGCACGATCGCGGCCGCCGTCCGGGCGCAGGACGACGTCCTCCGCTTCTCCGTGCAGACCCACCCGACCGGCTACGACCGCACCGTCAACGGAGTGCTCGACGACCTGCGGGACAGCGGATGGACCGTGCCGCCCCACCACGACTCGGCCGACGACCCGCACCCCGACTGGCGCAACAAGTGGGTGCCGGGGAACCAGTACCACGGGTTCGCGGTCATCCTCACGCACGAGGCCACCGGGCAGCGCATGGAGGTGCAGTTCCCGACCCCGGAGTCGGCCTCGCTGGGCAAGAAGACCCACACGTCGTACGAGGTCTGGCGCAACGACTCCAACGACGCCGTCACCCGTGTGATCCACCTCGGGCTGATCCTCGACCTCGTCGAACAGGCGGGTGTCGAGCAGAACTTCCCCGAGGGTGTGGACCGGCTCGGACCTGCCTACGACAACGGGCCGAACAGGTCGCTCGGCGACTCACAGGAGCTGGTTCAGCAGTTCGTCGCGCTGGCAACCAAGCGGGCGGGCTCGCCAGCAGCGGCACTCAACCGTGGTGGGGTATCACCGGACACGGTAGGGCGTCTGTTGGCCGCTGTTGATGCGACTGTCAGGTCTTCTGGCGACGAGCGAGTAGAAGGAGATCCACATGGCGGACATCGACGATCCGGACCATCCGGGCTGGGCGCTCTGGGAGGAGGCCCGGGAGCAGGACCGCTTCACCTGGGAACTGGCGAAGCAGTCGAAGGAGGGGACGGGGCTGCCGCACCCGCCGTACGAGCCGTTGCCGGACATCCCGCCGGCGGGTCGGCTGGACGCCCTGGTGATGGGCGCGGTGGAGGAGTACCGGAGGGCACAGACGTTCACCTACTGGGTGACGAAGTGGGACGGCCAGTACCCGGGAGTGGTGGCGGAACGGAACGCGTCGGGTCCGAGGCACGGGGCGGTGCTGTACGACGGGTTCCGGGGCGGGGGGTGGATCTTCGACCCGAAGCAGCTGTCGGAGATCCGGCATCAGGCGTTCCAGGAGCCGCACTGGACGCTGACCCGGGTGAGCCGGGAGGAGGCCGAGCGGGTCGAGGCCGAGCAGGGCAGGACGCTGCCGAGCGTGGAGCGCCTGCTGGAGATCTGCGAGAACCGGATCGGGGTGCTGTACGGGTCGAGCGCGACGCCGGAGGACCGGGCGGCGCAGGGCTAGCGGTCGCCGAGGTCGGTCAGGACACCCAGGCCGCGCTCGACCGGGTGCTGCGGGGCGTCGAGCCGACCTGGTCCGGTCAGGACGGCGAGCAGCGCGCCGTGGAGCTGGAGTTGGCCGACGGGTCGTCGATGGTGGTGACGTCCGGGCCGAACAGCCTGGCCACCACCGATCCGGACCGCCCGTTGCAGACCTGGGCCACCGGGCACGTGCACCTCGAGGACGGCCCGCTCACCCCGGCTGCGGCCACCTTCCTGGGCGACCTGGGGGATGCACTCCTCCGCCCCGTGGACGGCGGCCCGTCGTCGATCTGGCTGGCCCAACGGGTCGGGCTGCCGCCCACGCACCGCATGAGCGGCTGGGGACGGGCCGAGCCGACCAGCGGCGACTCAGCTGCCCTCGTCTGGGATGCCGCCCAGGGCTGGGTGGCCGACGGACCCGAACGTGCCACCGTGGTCGGTCACGTGTTCGTCCCGGTCGGTCGCTTCTCCGACGACCAGCTGGGCAGGGTCGCCGAGCTGGGTGCCGGCGAGGTGCTCGACGCGGTGCGACGCACCGGCGACGCCGAGGGCGCAGCAGCGCGCGCCTCGATCGAGGGGCACGGCACCATCGACGAGGCCACGGCCGGACGCCGCGCGCAGGAACGTTCGGTGCTGCAGACCGCCGCCGAGCGGCTGGCAGCCGCTTCGCTCGTCCCGGCGGTCGAGGCGTTCCTCCGTGAACCGGTCGTCGCCATCCACACGACCGGTGGCGAGGGTGCCCCGATCGCGGTCCGGACGGCGACCGGGTGGACCCTCGTCGGGCCCCTGTCGGCACGGTCGGCGCCATTGCCCGGGAGCGCACCGGGCTCCGGCCCGCAGTGGGGCACGCCGGCGGCGACGGAATCGGTCCTCTCGGACGTCGCCGCGACACCCGGCGCGGATGACGTCGCGGCGCAGCTGCGCGGCGCGCAGAGGAGCGATCATCTGCAGGTGCTGTCCGCGACCCCGGCTATCACAGGCACCGAGCACGTGGGCACCCGCATCACGGAGTTCGCGTCGCCGATGCCGGTCCAGGGCGGAGCGGGCACGTCCGACGGCAGTCCCGACTTCTCGCAGCCCTACCCCGCTGCCGGGTCTGGTCCGGTGCCGCAACCATCGGATGCGGGGGTGGGGGCCCACGGGCTGTCCGACGCGGCTCCTCAGCGGGTCGTGGATCAGTCGACCTTGTTGATCGCCGGTGCGCAGCCGGTCTTCGAGCGCGCCCAGCGTGACCTGGTGGCCGAGACGGGTCCGCGGCAGGAGCTGGTGGGGTTGGCGCACGGCGTGAAGCCGCTGGCTGCCCTGGTGCGCAAGATCAAGCCGTCTCTGCAGGCCGGGCAGACCCTGTCGAGGGCCGTGGCCGATCTCGACGACCTGGTCCGCTTCTCCGTGCGCACCGATCCGGATCGGTATGGCCAGGATGTGTTGGCTCTCCTGGCAGGGCTCCGGTCCGCAGGGTGGACGGTGCCCGGACCGGAGCGGCCGCACCCGGACTGGCGCAACACGTGGGCGGTGGGCAACCGTCATCTGGGCCTGCTCGTGGTCATCTCCGACGGTGTCTCCGGTCAGCGGGTGGAGCTGCAGTTCCCCACCCCGAAGTCACGATGGGTTGCTGAGCTCACCCACCGGTTCTACGAAATTTTCCGAACGGTCGAAACCGACGCGGTCGACCGCGTCGTGGCGCTGGCGCGCATCCGGTCGGTCGTGATCGAGTCGGGCATCGAGCGAGACCAGATCAAGGGTCTGGGTGACCTCGGCCCCGCAAAGGCCAACGGACCGACCGCCTTGTTCGACATGGAGCCCGAGCTGGCACGGGCTTTCGTGACCGAGTCGGGAAGCGACGATGCGGCGCGGCTGGACCTGCTGCGGGAAGCGGGCGTTTCGGATGCGGCCGCACGCGAGGTCGTCGAAGCCATGAATGCTGTGCTGAACGAAATCGCTTCTTCAGCCGAGAATGCGAGCACGTCCGATGGGGGCAGCGATGGGCACGGAATTACCGGAGTCGGGCAGCTCGGGGGAGCGAGCCCCGGCGGACCACCCGGGATGGGCGCTGTGGCAGAAGGCCCAGGCGGACCGTCTTCGCCGCTGGGAGGAGGGGCGGGAGTTCTCGGCCCTGATGGGGCGGCCGGAAGCGCCGAGACCTCAGATCACCGAGGATCCAGGGAAGGCCCACCTCGACGAGCTCGTGGCTCGGCAGGCGGAGAAGGTCGAGGAGTCGAGGCGCTTCCGGTACCGGGTCGCGGTGTGGACGGGTCAGGGGATCACGCAGGTGATCGCGACGCGGAGCAACGTGCGGGGTGGCCAGGAGTCGGTGCTGCACGACGCCATGAGCAATCGATGGGTCTACGACCCGGCGAGCGTGGGGGAGATCCAGCACCAGGCGGGCACCGAGGGGAAGATCGCGATCCGTCCGGTGTCCAGGCAGGAGGCCGAGCAGGTGGCCTTGGCGACCAAGGGGTCACCTCTGCCGCCGGAGGAGGAACTGCTCCGGATCTGCGAGCAGCGGCTGGGCTGATCGACGCGGCCGGGCGTTTCGTGCCCGGCCGGCAGGCAGCTGACGCGTGGCGCTTCCTGATGCAGAGCGTCACCGGCGTGGTGATGAGCACGATCCGGCACGGCAGCCAGCTTTCCACGGAGATTCGTCTGCGCGACGGCTCGTCGGTCGGTGTGCTGACCGGGCGCAGCTCGTGGGCTCGACCGGAGTCCGATCGGCCGGTCCAGATGTGGGTCAGCGGTGAGTTGGTCCTGGACGACGGTCCACTGTCCCCGGCGGCCGCTCGTTTCCTGGACGACCTCCGTACCGCGCTCTTCGCCGCAGGCCCGGACGCGGTGCCCGGGTACCGCGGGGGGCCGCTCTCCCAGTGGCTGGCGCAGCGCGCGACCCTCGACCCGAGGACCCACCACATCGAGCCCGACGGCACGGCCCGCCCGCTCCACGATCTCGGGGAGGTGCTCGTCTGGGATGCAGTGCAGGGCTGGGTCCCCGCGCGGACGGCGGGTGACCTGGCGACAGTGGTGGCCCAGACGTTCATCCCGCGCTTGGCCACGGAGGGACTGCACGCCGAGGGCACCGTCGCAGCCGTCATGGAGGCCGCCGCCGAATTGCCTGGCGCCCTGGTGGCCGGGCGGACCGCAGAGCTGCAGGCTGCGACGACGGGCCCGCTCGGCGACGGGCGGCTGGACGCCCGCGACGCTCTTGCCTTCGCCGCGGACATGGTGTCGTCCGCGGCCGTGCCGTGGGCCCTCGCCGAGCTCGTGGGCGTCCGCGCCCGCCCCGTGTTCACGGTGGGCGGCCGGGTGCTCGTGGAACTGGCCGACGGCGGCATGGCAGTGGTGGCGGAGGCGACCAGCGAGTCCGCAGTGCTACCCGGGAGCCGCCCCGGCCTGATGCAGGCGGGCACCACGGGAGATCTGGGCAGGTTCCGCAATGAGTTGTGGCGCGCCCCCGGTGGCCGGGTGGCAGCCGAGCGGTTGACCCAGGCCCTGGCGGCTGGGCGGGTACGAAGCTTCCGTGTGCAGGGCGTCGTGTCGGCGTCGGGTTTCGCCGGCACCAGGGTCATGGAGTTCGCGGTGCAGCGTGGTGTCCCTGCAGGCGTGGGCGTGGCACGAGCCGTCGTGGACCCGCAGCGCCACTTCAGCCCGGGACCCGGTGCGGAACTCGCGATGGCTGAGGCCGCGGCGCGCGATGCCGTCCCGATCGACCCTGCGCAGCGCGTGGCCCGGGGGTTCCGGCTCTTGGGCCTGGTCAACCCGCTGGAGCGCTTCTTCCAGCCCACAGACGCAGCTGCCGTGCCCTTCCGGAACAACTGCGGCGACGTGACGAGAGCCGTTGCGGAACTCTTCCTCGGCCGCGCGGCGCGCGTCGCCCGGGGCGACAACGCGGCGAAGCTGAGCCAGGAGGGCCTGTCCTCGAAGGGCCTCAAGCCAGGCGAGCTGCCGGAGATGTACTCCCACACGGGTGCCAGCCCGAGCCACTACCTGGTCCCCGGGCCGGGTGCGACCGCGACCGGCTTCACGGGCGAGGCATGGCGCTCCGTCGGTCGCGCGATGCACGGAGCGCCGGTCGGTGCAGTGGCCATCGTGCTCGTGAACTGGTGGGGCGTTCCTGCCGGCCACTGGTTCAACGCCGTCCAGGCCGAGGACGGCCTGCATTGGGTGGACGGGCAGAGCAACAGGACGGCCCGCTGGGACGCCGGGTTCCCCTACTCGGACTCCATCGGGCTGGTGGGAGCCGTCGTCTGCGCCGGTCCGAGCGAGCCGTGGCGTGATCTGAGGGTGGTCCACGGCGGTCCGGCGTGGGGTTCGCCGGGAGCAGGACCTGCGGCCGCAGGCCCGGCGCACGGACTCGCCCTCCCGGCGCACGCCGTCGAACCGGACGACCAGGGCCGTCCTAGGCGGGCCATCGACTGGTCCCTGGCCGTGGCCATCGCGAACGCGACCGGGGCTGATTGGCCTGACGACGAGCGGTGGCTGGAGCGCCCCTTCGGTCTGGAGACGGGCACGACGACGGTCGAGGTCCGATCGCCTCGCGGTGACGTCGTGCCGGTCGGCGTCCGATGGGCGGACGGACATCCGCCCACGCTCGTCCTCTCCGAACTCCCCGGTGCAGCCTTCTGGTGGGACGTCCCGGACGCCGTCCAGCAGGCCGTCGACAAGGGCTTCTCCGCCCTCGCTCCTGCGGCAGACCGCGGATCCGTACCTGTGGTGCTGGCGCGTCGTCCGGCTCCCGGCGGCGGGGTCGACCTCGTCCGGCTCCCCGTGGACAACCGTGCAGCGGGTCCCGTCCTCGCCGGGCCGCCCACTAGGCCGTCCGGCCCCGATGCGGCGACGGCGCGGGTCGCGTTCGGGCTGGTCGACTGATCGGCAGGCCACGAACCAGGTGGGGCTCGCCAGCATGCCGATCGGCGCCTTCTGGACCTGTGACCGGCGACTGCGTGGGACGCGAGACCTCGACCTCCGAGCCGTCGGCCAGCGAGCTGGGGCGAGCACGTTCACCACCGAGTCCTGCCCCACCTGCGCCTCGCTGGTCGGTGACGGGGACGGTCACAGGTGGTGGCTGCGGAGTGCATCGACCAGCACGGTGGCCTGGTCGACGGCGCGGCGCGCGGTCTCGTGGGTGCAGTAGCCGCCGTACTGCAAGGCGGTCTTGTCGGCCAGGAGGCGGGTCAGCTTCGTGACCAGTGGCCCCGAGGCCGCTACACGCTTCAGCTGCGCGATGGCGGCGCGATGATCCTGCTCGCCGGACGTCTCGCCCAGCGCTGTGCCGCAGATGGCGTCTGCCGCGGCGATCCCGGCGAGGACGGCGTTGCTGGCCGCGACCTGGGCGACCTCGGACGGGCCCGGTGCGGCTTCTGCTGCCAGCAGCCTCTCGCGCGCGACGGTGAGGTGCTCCCTGGCCGTACCGGCTCGTTGCCGGCAGTCTGCGCTGGTCATGCGGCGCGTGCGGGCCGGTTTCGCCATGTGTCAGCTCTCGGCGTGCTGGGTGAGGAGCGCCGGACCGACGATGGTTCGTGCGTTCTCACGCCAGGAGTCGGCCAGCGGATCTTGCCGGGCGACCAGGTCGGCCTCCATCGTGCGGGTGAGCACGAGGATGTTGGCCTCGTTGCCGGTGAGCAGCACGAGTCGCGCGCGGAGTCGCTCGCTCAGCTCGTGCCCGGCCTCCTCGCCGTCGTCGTCGACCACCAGGACCAGGTCGATGTCGCTGTGCGGGCCGGCCGTACCGGTGGCGACCGAGCCGAAGACGGCGCAGGTGACGAACGCGGCCAGGCCGGCCTCTGCCACCGTGTCCGCGATCGCGGCATCGAGCACGTCAAGGAACGAGTCGGCGAAGTGGATGGCGGCCGCGATCGCGCCCCACGCCGCGTGGTCGGTGTTCGGCCGGTACTCGACCTGTCGACCGATGCGCTCGGCCAACACCGTGCCGGTGGCCACGAGTCGCTCCAGGGCGACGCGGATCCCGGGTTCGCTCCCGCGCCGCACGAGCCGTGCGATGGTCGGGGCAGTCAAGCGATCGCTCGTTCGGGACAGGGCGCGCAGCACCTGCCCGTCGAGGGTCGGTATGACCGCCGTCAGCGGGTCGCCGAGATCCACATGTCCTCCTCGACCAGTGTCTCTACTTTTCTACATCTTTCCATCTTTTTCTGCAGCAGGCCGCGACCGTGGCCGTCGTGGTGGCGTTGACCGGTGGACGTGGCGTCGCGGTTCCGTGCAGGGTGCGGCCGCCGAGGCCGGCCTGCAGGGGCAGCGCGGGCGGAGGTCTGCGGGCTCGGGAACCGGCCATGCCCAGCTTCTGGGTCATCGGGGGTGCGTACTCCGAACAAGCCCCCCGGCCGTGGTCGACCGGGGTGGCTACTGCGGGACGGAGGCGCCGATCGAGATGATGTCCTCGCCGATCGGGGCAACGGTCACGGGGCCGGAGCCGGGCCGCTCGGCGTTCATGAAGAGCTGGCCGTTGATGTCGTTGCGCGAGATCGCGAACCCTGCGGCGGTCAGCTGCTCCTCGACGGAGTCGTACAGGTCGTCCGCCGACACCTCCTGGATGTAGAACCCGGGGTTGATGTCGTAGGAGACGTTGGTGATCGCCGCCCCGTCGGGCATCGTGAGTTCCGGGATGCCGAAGACGGCCGGGAAGTACAGGACGCCGTCCTCCTCGTACGCGCCTTCGCCGAGGTCGCTCTCGAGCAGCTCCTCGGTGGTCATGTCCTCGATGGGCACGGTGGGCTCGGCCTCCGCTGCGGCCTGGCGGACGGCGTCGGTCACGCCGTCGCCACCGCAGGCGGTCGTGCCGAGCAGCACGCCGGTGGTCAGTGCGAGGCCGATGACTCGGAGTCGGGTCACGGGGTTCCTCCACGTGGGCGGGGGTGGGGCAGGGGAGTGGACCATAACGGGTGCGGTGAGGATCGGTACCCAGTGGTACAGGTCAGCGCCCTGGGCGCAGCGGATCGGGAGGGTTCTCGATCGACCCCGCCGGTCACTGTGCGTTCCGGCCCGCTGTCGGAGGGGGAGGCCGCGGCGGCCGCGGAGTTCGTGGGAGTGGGGTCCGTCGTCGGGGCGTGAGCCGGGATGAGTACCGGGTCGGCGCCGTTCCGCCGCACCGGGACGACCACGGACCGTGCCGACGCGCTGCCCCGGACCCGTCCGTCACAGGTTCCGTGCACCTGCTGGGCCCGGAACTGCCAGGGAGGTGTGACGGTGCCGCTCGGCCCCATCAGGGACGACAGGGTGGCCCGGCGACCGCGCGGGCCCGAGCGGCAGGGAGCAGTACGTGCGAGTTCGGCACTTGGCAGTGGTCGGCGCGGCCGTGGTGGCGGCGTGGGCCGGCGGTACGGGCATCGCCCAGGCGGGCACCGAGACCGAGGGTGAGCCCACCTGCTCCGACCTCGTCCTGGCGAGCGTCACCGAGGACGGCTCCGAGGACGACCCGTGCGGGTACCCCCTGCCCGACGACTGCGAGTTCATCCCGCTGTTCGCGGCCGGTGAGGGCGAGGGCGACGTGCTGCCCGAGTTCCCCTGCGGCGACGACATCTCCCTCGACGTCAAGGGCGACTGCGAGGACCCCGAGACGTTCACCTTCATCGTGAACGCCACGGGCCTGAACCCGAACTCCCGCTACGAGATGCTGCTGTTCAGCGACCCCGACGCGTCGGACGCCGACGTCATCTTCCCCTTCAGGGCCGACGAGGACGGGGACGTCACGGACTTCGAGTACACCGACACCGAGTCCGAGGGCGAGTTCGACTTCCCGGCCGGCGCGTTCACCCTGTACTGGGAGGCGGGCGGCCAGTTCGAGGGCGCCTACCCGACCTACGGCGTCACCGACGTCGCGGAGTGCGAGCCGGTGACCACCGAGCCCGTGGTCGAGGTCCCGCCGACCACGACGCCGGTCACCCCGGCGCCGGTCGCGGCCCCGGTGCACGTCGCCCCGGTCGCGGCCCCCGCTGCCCACCCGGCCGTGCTGGCCAACACCGGTTCGCCGGTGACCTCGGCCGCGCTGCTCGGCGGTGGCCTGCTGCTGGCCGGTGCCGGCGCGCTGGTCGCCACCCGCCGCCGCGCTTCCTGATCCACCCCGCCCACCGGCCGCCGTCCCCCACCGGGACGGCGGCCGGTGGCGTTCCCAGAGCTCGGCGCTGTTCCTGTAGCCGCAGTCAGTCGCAGAGGCCGAAGGTCTCGTACTCCTCGCGGCCGCCGCAGGTGCTGCCCAGCCATTCGTAGAGGCTGCCGACCTCGGTGGCGTAGTAGAGGTCGTCGCAGGCGCCGAGGTCGCCGGCGTAGCAGTCCTGGGCGTCGGCGTCGTACTGCGCCTCGTACAGGGGGCTGTCCTCGGTGGGCGGCTCGATCGGGGTGCCGCCGTCGTACAGGTCGGACCACTGGGAGCCGCTGCCCTGGTCGGGGACGAAGCCGGTGCCGTCGGCCAGCGGGGGCAGCAGTCCGCCCCGTGCCGTCGTCAGGACGACGACGGTGGCGGCCAGCAGCAGGACGGCGGGGGTCAGCACGGCGATGACGGTGCCGCGTCCGCGGTGGGGGGCGGGGGTCCACTGCTGGGTGTGGGCCGACCACTGCGGTGCCGGCGGTGGTGCGGTGGTCAGCCAGGTGTCGACGGCGGGTTGCAGGAGCAGGGCGAGCCGGACGACGGGGGTCGCCAACCCGGCCAAAAGCAGGGCCACCGCGGCGACGGTGAACGCGACTCCCGGGCCGGGGCTGAGACCGGCCGGGTCGTACAGGGAGGAGGCCTCCTCCAGGGCCCAGAGCCCGAGGGCGGTGGCGGCGACGACCTCGACGACGGTGGCGACGAGGAGCAGTCGGCGGCCGGTGCGGCGCACGAGGGCGAGGGCGCCGACTGCGAGGGCGGCGCACAGTGCGATGGTCGGCAGCAGGACGGCGGCGGCCGCGCCGCGGTCGGAGCCGTCGGCGCCGACGGAGGCGATGACCACCAGCGCTTAGGCGACGACGCCGAACCCGAGGCCGGCCTCGACGAAGCCGAGCACCGCGGCGGCGGCGCCGATGCCGGGCATGCGGCTGTCCGACGCTGCGGGCGTGGGCGGTGGTGCGGCGGTCACGGGGTGCTCCTCGCTGTCGTGGTGCCCGGCAGATGATCGGCGTCGTGGCTGTGGGGGAGGTGCCCGACACGCGGGACGACGACGCTGCATGGTTGACCTGATCGCGGTGGGTGAGCGACCCGCCGCGACGGGTCTGGGCGGGTGGGGGCGTCACTACCGTGGACCCGGTGCTGGCCCTGGAGCGTCCCCCGCGGTGGGGCCTGATCGCCATCGTCGTCCTGCTCGCTGCGAACGCGGCGCTGGTCGTGCTCCTCGTGCAGCGCAACGCGCCGACGCCGCAGGCCACCGCGCCGGCCGCGGCGTCCACGAACAGCTCGACGTCGCCGTCGTCGCCGTCGACGAGTCCCGCCGGGACGACGTCGGCCAGCCCGACGGACGACGCCAGCACCGAGCCCGGGGTCCTCGCGGTGTACGGCGACGGCTACTCGTCGGGGAACTCCGAGGGCGGCACGGGGGCGGCGGGGTGGCCCGCGCTGGTGGCGCAGCAGCTGGGCATGGAGCTGCAGCTGAGCGCGGCGACGCTGGCCGGGTACGTGCGGCCGGGGTCGACCGGGCAGACCTACCCGCAGCTGGTGCAGGCGCAGCCGCCGACGGGTGCGGGGGTGACCGTGGTGTTCGGCAGCCGCAACGACGTCGACGCCAGCCCGGCCGAGGTGCAGTCGGCCGCCGCGCAGACGTTCCAGGCGATCACGGCGGCCGACCCCGAGACGGAGCTGCTGGTGATCGGCCCGTGCTGGAGCAGCGCCGACGTCCCGGCCGAGCTCGAAGCGGTCGCGTCGGCGGTGCAGCAGGCCGCCCAGGCCGCCGGCGCCACCTACGTGGACCCGATCGCGCAGGGATGGTTCGCCGACCCCGCGGGTCTGGTCTCGCCGATCGACGGCATCTCGATCCTGGACCCCGGGCACGCCTACCTCGCCGACCTGATCGGCCCGCTGGTCAGCGCGGAGCTCGCCCGCTGACCTGGTGGTGCGGCTGGGGCGCCTGAGGTGGGGTGTGGGCGACACCTGCGGCAATAGCGCTAGGTAGTGGTGTCATCACGCTACGGTCCGATCCGCTGACCCATCCGCGGGTTGGCAGAACGTGGTGGGGGTCGACGTGGGTACGGACGTGCGCGAGGTGCTGCGGCGCGGGTGGTGGCTGTTGGTCATCGGTCTGCTGACCGGGCTGGCCGTCTCGCTCAGCGCCGGCCTGGTGCTCGGTTCGACCGGGGCCGACCTCGTGGTCACCGCCGTCGCGGGCCTGCTCGCCGGCAACGCCGGGGGAGTGGTGGCCGCCGTCGTCGGCATGCGCATGGCCCCGGCCCGCCGCCCGGAGATGTCAACCGCCGCCTGACCGGTAGCGCCCCTGTTCCTGGTGGGGCTCGTGGGGTTGCTGTGCTGCCGGGGTGGACGCTGGATGGGCGGGTCGGCCAGACCGATGGCGATTCGTGCCAACAGCCACGCACGACTCTGTGCACCAAGCGCGAGCGTGCCGCTGCGCTGCGTGACTGACCGGTCCCTACCGTCAAGGCCATGCGCATCGTCTTCGTCTGCACCACGAACGTGTGGGGTTCTGCCATGGCCGAGCTGGTGGCGCGGTCCCTGCTGTCGGAGTGGGACCCGGAGCGGCAGCTGGTGCAGGTGTACAGCGCCGGCGTTCGCGCGCAGATCGGGGCGCCCATCCCGATGTCGGGTCAGCAGGTGCTGGCCGAGCGCGGGCTCGACGGCAGCACGCACCAGGCCAGGTGGATGAGCCCCGAAGTGCTCGCCGCGGCCGACCTCACGCTCACGATGGGGGAGATCCAGCGCGACGCGGCCCTGGCGCTCAACCCCCGTGGACTGCGCAGCACGTTCACCCTCCGCGAGGCTGCCGGCCTGTTGGCTGCGACCCCGGTCGCGGCACCGCTGGCCCCCGAGCCCGACAGGCACGCGCGTGCGGTGGTGGCCGGGATGGCGGCAGCCCGCCGCTTCCGCGGGGTGCCGGCGGGGTCCGACGACCTCCCCGACCTGCTGGTGGACGCCATGGCCCCCGTGCGCGCCCTTGCCGACCAGGTCGAGGCGGGGGTGCGGACCGTGCTGGGCGCCGTCCTGCTGCCCGGGTTCGGTGCCCGCCAGGTGGCGCCGGAGGCGCCGGCCGCCGCCGCGGCGGTCGCATAGGGCGTGTCTCCCAACTGGTGACGGTGGGGGCGGCAGGCCGGCAGCGTGTCGCGTACGCAGTCGCTGTCTGATGGTTCCTGGGCTCCGATCGCCCCGTTGATGCCGGCAGCGTCGGCGAAGGGTGGGCGGCCCTCGCCGATTACCGGACGACCCACCCGGGGCCCGGCACCCCGCTTTACACCCTCATCTGCCGAAGGCCCTGTAAGACGGCGGTGCACAGGGTCACTGTCAGCGGGGAAGGTCTCGGACCTTGCGCGCCGGTCTGCCAACGTAAAGAGCGTGAGGTTCGCAGTCCTCCCTGACTAGGGACCCTGCACCCACCACCGCTCCCGCACCGATCCTGACCCCGGGGAGCACGATTGACCCGGTAGAGATGCGGGCTCCGTCTCCGACCGTGATCGGCGCCGAAGAGGAGCGTCCTGCCCTCCGGGTTGGGTCGCCCAAATCGTGATCGGTGTCGACAAATGAAACATAAGCGCCAATGGCGACATTTTTTCCGATATTGAGGCCTGTTCGAACGTCGAATAATGTGCGGTAACCGATAAGACTGGCGTCGCCAATAGCTACAGATGTTGACCGGAACAGCACGCCACTGCGAACGATGGCTCGGGGGTGGATACTTCGCAGTCCGAGTGCGCGTAGGAGCTGCACGCGAACTCGATGCGGCCAGAACGACGAGCCCAGCACGCCCGTGGCAATCCACTGCCACAGGTACGAAGCCTGGTCGCCGCGGTCCTTCCAAAATATCTCGAAAAGTCGTTTCAAAGCGCCCCTCCTAAGGCTCGTCCTACGGGGCAGCGACAGGCGTCCCCGTGGGCCATGGCATCTAGCTCACCGATCGTCCTTTCAGGGACTTTGCCCATGACGTCAACCTGAGGGACTGAACTGCTACCCCGCGCTCCGTCGCTAGAGACAAATCTCATGTCCAGCGCACCGATGGACCCGTTTTGTATTTTAAGCTGGCCAACCATCTGGATTGCTGCGCGGTTGCTCGATCTGGGCGGACCAAGCGTCATGGGATGCAGTGTGCAGCATGCGAGGTTGGGGCGACTGATGGTGCAGTATGCAAGTTGCCTCCCTTTGGCTGTTGAGCTTCGGGTAACCGCGGTGTGACGTGGTGTAGCGGCGGGCCGTCCGCTCCGGTCCGCTGTGTCCGAAGCTCCCACTCCACCGCTGGCGGGGCTTGGAGGGCCGCAGAGTTGCGGCATCAGCACCAGCGTGGGTGTGGACAGTCAGGGGGTAAGCAAAGTCGCGCTTCATACAGGTCGAGCTGTGCGAAAATCAGGTAGCTCTGCTCTGTGGCCGGGCGCCACTATCCGCTGTTTACCCGGGAGGTTGCGCGCTCATGCTCCGCTGTACAGCCAGGGGACTCCTGTGCCGCTGAAGGTCGGACTCCTGGTTGACTCACCAACCGCTGGCGGCGGCGAGTCCTACCTCTTACGGCTGTACTCCCGCCTCGCGATGGACGGTCGAGTGCAGGTTGACCTCATCGGCAACCTCCCGGGTTGGACGGCCGACATCGGACCACACATTCCTCTGCCGACGGTGGACAAACTGACCGCGCAGCGCTCGCCAGTGGTCCAGATGCTGCCCGCCCTGTCGGCCTCGGGTCGCATGCTTCGTGCTGCTCGCCTGGCGGACGTGGACATCTTCCACATCCAGTACTTCAGGGAGAAGCTCTTTTTGCCCCGCCTGCTTGGCAGCAGGCCGATCCTCTGGACCGAGCACGGACCGCTGCCGTCCGCTATGAGAGGCGTGCCGCTCGCAATTCTGCGCGCTCAGGCCCGGCGGTGCTCAGTGGTGTCGGTCAGCACGGCAGTTGCCAGGAGCCTGTGGGACCGGGGGATCCGAAGCCAAGTCGTTCCGAATCCACTTCCTGACCTCCCACCTGGTCTTTCCCGTGCACAAAGCAGTGGCGCCATCCTCTACATCGGCCGGCTCGAGGAAAAGAAGCGGCTTTCTCTCCTCCTAGAAGCGGCCCGGCTCGACCGGAATCTCAAGGTCGCAATTGCCGGTACCGGACCGCAGGAAGCAGCATTGCGGCATGAGGCGCCGGCCAATGTTGAGTTCCTCGGATTCCGGGAGGATTCGCTTTCGTTGATCTCGCGAGCTGCAGCAGTTGTTCTCCCGTCCGGGCGCGACGCGAGGGAGGGGAGCCCCATGGCCATGCTGGAGGGGCGCTCGCTGGGCGTGCCCGTCATGGTTGCTTCGGACAGCCATGCGGCGGCCGAAGCTGAGTCGCTTGGCTGCTTTATCTTCGAGCCGACGCCGGCTTCGCTCATACACGCTGCGCGCGGGTGTGCCGGTTTCACCATTCCACTCCAGGGAAACGTGCGATGTGAGCGGGGCGTTGAGCGGTGGGCGGACACAACTTTCGAACTGATGGAAAGCATTGCCGACGGTCCCGCGTCATGAGGCCCGCACCACTACGGGACAACCTCGTCGAGTACGGCTTGTCCGTACTCGAGCCAACGCGAAGATTCCGCGACTCCACCGGTCTTACATTCTTGCCTGGGCGACCGAGCAAGTGGGGGAAGCGATCGGATGGGCTGGAGGGGTTCACGAGGCCGCTCTTGCTGAGTGCCCTCCTTGCCCGTCATGGTGACCTGCCCGATGTCGAGGGAGATCTGGCCTACGCGGTCAATTCCATTCAGGCAGGGCTGTCCGGGCGGCGTCCTGTATGGCCGCCGCCTCAGCTCAATTCGCAGCCTGTCGTCGAGGCGGCGGGGTTGAGCCTCTCACTGCTCATATGGCCCGAGATATGGCAAGGCTTGGACTCCGAATCGCAGGAGAGGCTCGTTAGGTGGATGGAGACTGCGGCCGCGGGCGAGTACGCCAACAACTGGGTCCTCTTCCCCTTCACCATCCGATCGTGGATGGCAAGCGTTGGGCTTGAGGCGCCGGACAGCGCCCTGGACTTAAGGCGGATAACCCCGTGGCGGACCCGCGGCGGTTGGTACTCCGACGGACTTAATAAGAAGTACGACTACTACAATTCATGGGCCTTTCATTTTTACCCCCCGCTAGTCAAACTTCTGACCGCTGACGATGAATGGCTCGATGAGTACAAGCAGGAGCTTGGACAGTTTGTCAGTTCATTCTACGCGTGCTTCGACCCGGCTCGAGCGCACATCTTGTGGGGACGGTCCCTCACGTATGGTTCTGCTGCAACCGCAGCGTTGTGGATCGCTGCGCTCCTCCGGGCCGGGCCCGTCGGTGCGGGGGAGCTCCGAGATGCGGCAATGCGGAACATCTTTCGGTTGTCCGCAAGGCGAGAAGGCGAACTGCTCGACCATCGTTGGGAGCGCGAAGAGGGTCATCACGTTCAACGTTATTCTGGGCCTGCATCGCCGTATTGGCTCGCGAAGGCATTCGTCGGACTGCTGGCTGAGCCGCAGGACCCTCTTTGGACGACCGAAGTGGTCGCGCGAACGGACAATCGGCAAAATCTTCCTGGTCCACCCGGATGCCTGATCGCCCCGGCATCTCCTCATCGGCTGGTGAGTGCAGGGATTTCGCAATACGGCGCGGAAATTCCTCTCATCCCTGACCCGCTCTACAGCCGATGGTCCTACTCGAGTGCAACAAGTCCGACCCGTGACATCTGGGGTGGGGACAATAGCACAACGATACAGCTTCCGCACGGACGGCGCAGGTATGTCCGCGGAAGAGTCTCGGCCGTCCACGGCGAGTCCGACATTATCCGCGCGACTGTGGATTACGTCGGTCCGAGATCCTGGCGCAGCTTGCGACGCCTCCAGCGCGGACGTCTCAACATCCTCGGGTCGAGGGTCCGATTCCTACCGACCGGCAAGCACGAAGTAGCAGTGCTGTCGTGGCGAGATATCGACCTTTGGATTGATCTGGTCCGAGGTCTCCCGGTCGGCACTCGGTTCACTCGGTCGTCGTGGGCGGTGTCCAAAGGTGGGCGAGTAAGCTTGTTCACGTCGTTGAACCGTGTTGCAGCGACCGTCGAGGCGCCGGCCCAGAGAGATGGCGGCTCAGAGCGGCTGGGTGAAGGGTTGCGGGTGGAAGGCGTCTCGTTAGGGGGCTTCACGAGTACGTCCTTGATCAGTAGTCAAGCCCTCGTGCATGGAAGACCAAGCACGTATTTCGAGCTGACAGGCGCGACAACCGGTCCGTCGACATTGTTCGTGTCAGCGTTCAGGCTGTCGAGCTCAACAACGCCGCCGGCGGATCTCTCGGATCACGCATTTGTCTGTCGCACCGACACCGATGACCTAGTTCTGTCAATTGGCGGTCGTATCATCAGAATTCCGCGGCGGGGTGGCGCAGACTCACTCGGTTCCGTCCACATCGATTCAACGACTCAAAGACAGTGACAAACACCGGAGTAACGCGTTCTAGCGTCCGACAGGCGCGCAGCTTCTTGGCGTACGGGGCTGGGCCGATGGTGGGACTCGTCACCGCTCCGCTGCTGGCTCGCGCCCTGGGCCCAAACGGGCGGGGTGAGTTCGCTGCGATCATGCTTGTCATCACCGTCGCGGGAGCCGTTGCGAGCTTCGGAATCCCGGCTGCAACCTCGGTCTTCGTCAGTCGCGGGTATCCCGTTACGGAGGTCAACCGTATATCTCAGGCAACCAGCCTGGTATGCGCAGTTCCCGTCTACATCGCTGTAGTTCTGTATGGCCGCCTTGTAGCCGAACGGCTCGGGCTGTCGTGGCCGGTTCTAGCGGTCTTCTACCTGGCCGTAATCGCGTCGGCCAGCGTCCAATCGCGGCGTGGGTTGTGGCAAGGGTCAGGTCAGATCGGCCGACTGGATCTCGAGCGAGCCGTCTATGCGACCCTGCGCCTTTTGGGGGTGGTCTTACTATTCTCGGTCGGCTCGCAGTCTGCACCAGCGTTCGCGGCCAGCAGCTTGCTCGCATTCCTGGTCGCAAGTTCGGTCATCTGGACTCGGCTGCCTAGCCGACGGCCGGCCATGCCAGCTGAGCCCAATAGCCAATCTGTCGCAGCCAAGGGTGCCATCGGTCCAACTCGTTCCCGGGACGAGGCCGTAAGCCGTCACTCGTTCATGCGCTACTCTGCGACAGCGGCTGTCGGGACCATCGCCCTTGTGGCCAATAGTCGGCTTGATCAAGTCATCCTGCCGAGTTTGACGACGCTTCAGGAGTTCGGCTTTTACTCGGTTGCTGTCACGCTCGCGGAAGTGCCGCTGATCGCTGGCACGTTGTTGGCGCGTGATCTGATACGACGTGCCGTCGCTGAAGCAAAAGTAAAAGATCTTCTACGTCGGACGATTGCCACTCAGATAATAGGCGTCGCGCTCGTCGTTGCCATCGCTGTTTTGCTTTTCCCCGCCGTGCCACTCCTTTACGGAGACGCGTTTCGACCTGTCATCCCAGCTACCTTGATCTTACTGATGGCCACCGTAATCACAATGTACGCCCAGGGATTGATAGCGATTCTGCAAGGCCGGGGTCGACCGGCAAAGTCCTCGGTCGCATCCGTGGCAGGCCTTGTCGCTACGGTAATGGGGTATGTCTACGTTGGTCTCGGTGCCACGGCGATCGACGCAGCCTTCATTACGTTGGTCACTCAGGGTGTGACATTGGTGGCCGCTTCCCTCCTCCTCCGGTTCGGCGGTGCCAGTGAGCAACTGGCGATAAATAAGGTGAGAGGAAAGTAGGGTGCACGCGGTACTCACGTTCGGTTCGCGCGGTCTGCTTCTTCTTCTGATCGTGGCGATCGTGGTCAGAGGTTGGCGGAACTACAACGGAGGGGCATGGGGGCGATCTCTGGTCTCCACCATCGCCGCCTTGCTGTATCTGTCAGCCCTGTACATCCCAGCGGAGCTGCAGAGTGCTGGCGAGCTGCGGAGCAAGCTCGTAACGGCTGGAGTCTTGTCGACACCATCGGTCAACGAGGTGACGCAACTGTGTCTCCGATGGACTTGTGAACTGTCGATCGTCCTCTTGGGTGAGGTCATTGCCGGCGTTCTTCTACGCAGACGCGTGGGAGGTCATTCCACTTTGGCTCCAGACAATGGGCGACGCCACTCGCGCCAGGTTGCGCGCCGTGCATCGCTGCTGCTTATGACAGTGGGCGCGGCGGCTTACGTAGCCTTCCCCGCAGCTAACCTAGTCAATCGCGCCGACCCTGGGCAGGGAGTCGGGATCATCCTTCGCGGCTGTCTGGTAGCGGGAGTCGCGATAGCGATCTTCTACGGTCACTTCGAATCGAGATGGTTCGTGGCCGCGAGTCTTCTTGTGACCCTTGTCGTGGCAGTGAGTGTTGTCCGGAGCCCGCTCTTCCTGATCGCCTTCGCCGGGCTCGCGAGAGTGCTGGTCGAAGCTCGAGTTCGGTTATACCAGGTCGTTGCTGTTTCCGTTGCGCTGGTACTTCTAGCAGCGATCATGTCGGGGCAAAGGGCAAACATATCGCGTGACCAGGGATTGTCCCTGCAGGAAGTCTCGGAGGCCGCCATTCAGGACCCTCTCATCTCGGTCCTCGAGGCTGGTGTTGACACGTTGGACGGTTACCGGCTGTCGCAGAATGTATCGCAATACGAGCAACCCCAACCGGGGGATCTTTTGAGGATCGTGACGACTTTTGTGCCGCGCTCACTCTGGCCGGATAAGCCCGGCTCCGTGAGCGTCTACGTGAGCCACAAGTATCTGGGATGGAACTCTAGTGGAATCTTTCTCTCGCCCGTTGGTAACCTCACTCTGGCCACGGGCGAATATCTTCTCGCCTTGCTTGTGCTCTTATTTGTATCGGTCATCGGGTCGATAATTTCGATCGGGTTGCAGAGAACCGTGTGGAGCGGTCTTGTGGCCTACGGGTTCTTTCGATTTTTCCTCAACGGCTCGAGTTTCGATTTCTACTATGTGCTTGTTTTCGCCGTCCCTATGATCGGGGCGTTCTGGCTGTGCAACCCTCGGGCTAAGCACCCCGCAATTGCCGCCGAGGGTCGTTCGGAGACGCCTGCAACGCAGGTGGGCGTTAGCGAGAGGGAGGTGAACCGATCGTGAAGGTGCGTCGCGCGCTGGTCTTTTCCACTGCTGACTGGGACCACCCATTCTGGACTAATAAGCAGTATGAGGCGTTGGCGCTTGCGAAGTGCGGTGTGGAGGTTCTCTACGTTGAGTCGCTCGGACTGCGCCGTCGTGCGGCGGGTGATTCGGGCGACAAAGCGCGGATTGTCAGGAGACTGAAGTCCGCATTTAGGCGTCCACGAATGGTCGTGCCCGGCGTTCATGTCGTCTCGCCTCTCGTGGTTCCTGGGTGGCACAGTGGCGTGGTGCGCATGGTGAACGACCTTCTGATCGTCCTCCAGCTACTTGTATGGCGGGTCCTCTGGGGAAAGTCAGACGTGGTTTGGACATTCACTCCGGTAGTAAATCGACGCCATGTGGGGCGGCGCTTCTTGGTATACCACTGTGTGGATGACATTTCTGCCCAACCGGGGATGGCTAGTCATTTCATCCGCGAGCGCGAAGACATCTTATTGCAGCAGAGCGATCTCGTGTTCACTACGGCGCCGGCATTGACGGCACGTGCCGTAAGGGTTAAGGGCAATTTGGGTGTCACCGAGCACACCAACTGCATCGACCCGGGGGCATTCGAGAAGATTGGCGGGCGTCCGGTAGACCTCGACCAACCCCGCCCCATCATCGGAATGGTCGGAGCGTTGTCGCGGTACAAATTCGACGCAGCCTTGCTGGGGCGGGTGGCGAAACTTCGCCCGGGTTACTCATTCGTCTTGGTCGGGGCAGAGGGTGAGGGCGACCCGGGCGACAGATTGGACGACCTCAGGGACGCGGACAACATTTTCCTGCTTGGCCCGCGGCCTCGTCTGGAGGTGCCGGGATACATGGCAGCCTTCGATGTCGGCGTGATCATGGCCCCCATCAACGACTACACGGCCAGCATGTTCCCAATGAAATTCTTTGAGTATATGGCAGCTGGCGTGCAGGTTGTGTCGACCAGGTTGTCTGCGATTGAGGCGTTCGAAAACTTCGTGCGGTTCGCGTCAAGTGCTGACGATTTTGTCAGACGGCTCGACGAAGCCCTCGCCGATCCGTTCCCGTCGACCGAACTCAAGGCTATCGCTGGTCAGCATTCGTACGAGAGTCGTGTCCAGGACATGCTCGACCAGGTGGAGCGTCAGGCGTCGGCGCGAGTGCGGCGCGGTCCGAACGGTTGCATTGTCCCCCTGGGCGAGAGAGGCTCGACGCTATTGTGAAAGTTGCCATTGCTCACGACTACCTGACGCAACGCGGCGGTGCGGAGCGGGTGGTGCTCTCATTGTGCAGGGCGTTTCCCAACGCCGCCGTCCACACGCTCCTCTTCGACCCGAAGTCGACGTTTCCGGAATTCGAATCGGTCGACGTGCGGGTGTCACCATTGAACAGGGTGGGGGTGATCCGGAGGAATCACCGTCTGGGTTTGCCGGTAATGCCCCTTGCCGCCAGCTTGATGCGAATTGACGCTGATGTAGTCGTTGCCAGCAGCAGCGGTTGGTCTCATGGGTTCGCGGTGCCCAATTCGACCAAGAAGCTTGTCTATTGCCACAACCCGCCTCGGTGGGTGTATCAGACGAGCGAGTATCTGGGTGGGTCGGCCGGAGGGCTGGCGAATATTGTGGCGAGATCCGCGAGGACCCCGTTGCGGAGATGGGATCGCGCGAAAGCGGCGACCGTCGACCTCTACCTTGCGAACAGCACTGTGGTATCAAAGCGGATCTCTTGCGCATACGGAGTCGATGCTGAAATCCTCTTTCCTCCAGTCGCATTGCGTGCTGAGCCCCGTGCGTCAGCGGGATTTGTGGCCAATCTTGCTGGGCAGCCGTTCTTCCTGTGCGTCAGCCGACTGCTGCCCTATAAGAACGTCGATCGGGTAATCGGTGCAGCAGAACGAGTTGGCGTTAGAGTTGTTGTAGTGGGCGCCGGACCTGAGCGCGCCCGCCTGAGCGGCCTTGTAACCGGCAGGACGAGTTTGCTCTCGGGACTTTCAGATTCGGAACTCTGCTGGTTGTACGCGAATTGTTCCGCGGTGGTCGGGGCTTCGTACGAAGACTTCGGACTGACGCCGATCGAAGGTGCATTCTTCGGGAAGCCAGCCGTAGTCCTCGGAAGGGGCGGCTACCTAGACACCGTGATCGATGGTGTGACGGGGATTCATGTGCCATCGCCAGATATCGCCGATCTCGCCGCGGGCATGGTGGAGTCGCTCGGGCGGCCATGGGACTCGGGGAGTATTCGAGCCCATGCCGAGAGATTTTCAGAGGATCATTTCATCGACGTGGTGCGGGAGAGAGCCGCATCGTTGTTCTCCGGGCTGTACGACTGACAAATGATCAACGTCCTGCAGCTCGGCGAGTTGTCCAATGGGTGGCGCTCGGTACTGCCGTAGCAGTACCGAGGGGTCGGGCGACGCTCAGACGGATTATGATTAGCTGTCGGACTTTCAGGCCCAGACGCAAAAAACTTTACGACAAGGAAGTTGAGCATGAACCTGGCCGATGTGCTCCGGGCGCTTCGGGCGTCCTGGTGGCTCCTGCTGCTTGGCGCTCTCGTGGGGGCAGTGGTAGGGGTCTCGTTCAGTCTGGTGCAGACGCCCATGTACACGGCGCAGACACAGCTCTTCGTCTCGGCAACTGGTTCGACGTCGACTGCAGACGCCTTCCAAGGCAACCAGTTCTCCCAGCAACGCGTCACTTCTTACGCCCAGCTGCTGACGGGGGAGAGGCTCGCGACACGAGTGGTGGATGAGCTGGGGCTCGACGTGGACCCTGCTGACCTGGCCGGTCAGATCAGAGCGACGGCTGTAACAGATACGGTGCTAATCGATGTTGCGGTGACTGACGCATCCCCGGCGATGGCTCAGCAGATCGCCGGGGCTGTCGGCGCAGAGTTCGGAAGCCTGGTGGACGAGATTGAGACGCCCGTGGGTGTTGATGGGGTCTCGCCCGTGAAGGTCACGGTCGTAGAGGAGCCGGACCTGCCAACATCGCCCAGCTCGCCGGCGACGTTGCGCAACACCCTGGTCGGGCTTCTGCTTTTCGCCGCAGTGGGAGGTTTAGTTGCAGTTCTGCGAATGCGCCTCGACACGACTGTCCATGAGGCAGAGGTGGCGTCGGATATCGCGGGCGCGCCCATCATCGGAGTGATTCTCCGCGATGATGACCTCGCGAATGAGCACACAATTGAGCGGAACAGCGTTTCGCGAACCGCCGAAGGTTATCGACAGCTTCGAACAAATCTTCAATTCTTGAACGTTGACGAGCCGCCCAAGGTGATCATGGTTTCGAGCGCGGTGCCGTCCGAGGGCAAAACGACGCTTGCTGTGAATCTGGCGCTGGCATTGGCGGAGGCTGGGAGGTCGGTGACCGTCGTCGAGGCCGACCTCCGTCGGCCGAGGGTGACGAGGTACCTGGGAATGGTCGGGGGCGTTGGATTGACCAACATCTTGACCGGATCGGCCGGACTCGAGGACGTCATCCAGCCTTACGGTGAGGGCAATCTGTCAGTCATCGCAGCTGGTCCCACGCCGCCGAATCCGAGTGAACTGCTGAGTTCAAGTCAAATGTTCGCCCTGATCGACGAGCTCCGCGCCAAGAATGATTTCGTGCTCCTTGACGCGCCTCCCCTTCTGCCGGTTGCCGATGCGAGCGGGTTGGCAGTCCTCGTCGATGGTGTGGTGCTGTCCATCCGCTACCGCGCGACGACGCGCGCCCAGCTAGCGCAGACTCGTGCGACGTTAGATCGTGTTGGGGGCAAGGCGCTCGGTGTTGTTCTGAACATCGTTCCTCCTAAGGCTGAGGTGACCTCGGCCTATGGGTATGGCTACAACTATGGTTACGAGCCCGACCCGGCTGCCCCCTCAAGCAGCTGAACCCGCCCAGCAATGTTACGGCCACGAGGCCGGCGTCCCTCGTCACGGCTTGTGCAGCGTGGCCCGGTTCACCTGCTTGGTGGACGATTAGGGATGCCGCTTCCCACCCATATTGGCTAGGTTCGACCGGGCCGGACGGACGACGGATTTCTTGGGCGGTCCATCGGCAGTGCAGTGGGGTTCGGCAACCCCGGGCTGAGATGTACGGGGCTCTGAGGCGCTGCGCTGAACACGAATTGCGAACCGTTGGATCGACAAGCGAGGGACTGCTGCACGGATAGGTGACATCTGATCTGTGGTGCCGACAGGTGCCGCTGGAAGGATGCTCACCGTGCCCAAGCCCTACCCCAAGGAGTTCCGGGACGACGTCGTGAACGTCGCCCGCAACC